>JBKPGW010000241.1:0-4724 GCA_046729555.1 Actinomycetota bacterium
CGCCTCGACTGGACGAGATGACCCGCTTCGCGGAGCTCGCCGGCGCCGTGCTCGGCAGCGAGATGGAGCTTCACCGCTCCTACGCCGCCGAGTGGGGCATCTCCAGCGCCGAGCTCGAAGACGAGCGGCCGACTGCGACCACCCGCGCCTACACCGACTTCCTCCTGCGCGTCGCGGCGCTCGGCGACTACGGCGAACTTGCGGCCGCCCTGCTGCCCTGCACGTGGGGCTACCACGAAATCGCCGCCAGCCTCGCCGAGCGCGGCACTCGCGGCAACGAGCTCTACGGTCGCTGGATCGACGAATACGCCGACGCCGAGTTCGGCGAGCTCACCACCTGGTGCAGGACGCTCACCGACGAAGCGGCCGAAACCAGCGACCGCCGCCGCATGACCGACGCCTTCCTCACCTCCAGCCGCTACGAGCTCGCCTTCTGGGATGCCTCCTGGCGAGAAGAGCCACCACTCCGAGAACCCCACACCCCGCTACCGGGCGCCTGAGAGCGGGTCTGCGCGCGCTGCGCGACAACCAGGTTTGGTCGACGCCGGCCGCACGGTCCGCTCACCGCGGACGCCGATCGCCTCAGGCCCTGGACTTGCAAGCGTGCGCTCCACTTTCGGCCTGGCCGGGCGTTCTGACACTGAGCGAGTCACACCCGCTTCACCACCGTCTTCCATGAGCCGTCGCTCTCGCGCTGCAGCGCGCGAATGCAACACGACTTCGTCGAAGTTGCTCAGAGTGGCGGAGCCTTAGATCAATTCACGCGCGACGGCGACCCAGACGGCGCCGTCGGCGACTACGAGTCCGTGCGGGTTGAACCCAAGCCGGATCGTCTTCACCACCGTGTTCGTGCGCGGGTCGATGCGCGAGACCGTGCCCGCAACCTGATTGCTGACCCAGACCGCCCCCGCGCCGATGGCAAGCGCCAGAGATTCCTTGCCGGCGGGAATGATCGCCTCGGTCTTGCCGGTCGCGGCATCGAGCCGCCAGACCGCGTTCCTGCCCAGGCAGGGAACCCAAACGGAGCCGAAACCGACGGCGACGTCGGTCGGCTGACTGCCGACCTGGATGCGCCGCACACGGTTGGTGGCTGCGTCAATCCGCCAGACGGTTCCATCGCCGACGTTCGCGACCCAGGCTGCCCCCGCTCCAAAGGCGACCTGGCCCGGCAGCACGCCTCTCGGAACGCCGAACCTCCCTTGGATCCTGTTGTTGAGGATGCTGATGCGCGAGATCGCCGCCGGAACCCATGCGTGGAAGTCGGTGGGCGGTTGGGTGATCCAGAGCGAGCCCGCGCCGGCGGCGAGGAACAACGCCGTCCTGCCAGGGATCCGGATTCGTTCCGCCACCTCCAGGCTCTGCGGGTCGAGACGCACAATCTCGCTCTCCGCGAAGCTGCCGACGAGGAGCCCGCGGCCACCCTCCGCCGTGAGGCCTGCGGGCTGTTTGAGCTCCAGGCCGCCGACGAGGTCGGCGCCGCCGGAACGGATGTTCACCCGTGTGAGCGTCTGGTCCTTGGTGTTCACGACCCAGACGGCTCCGTATCCCGCCACGACTTTTCCTGGATTGCGGCCCACTCGCACGACATCGACGACCTTGTTCGTTCGGGCGTCGATCTTCACGAGCGAGTTCGGGACGACGGTGGGTGGCTGATCAGTTCGAGTTCCCGTCAGAAGCACTGCCGCGGTCGCGGCCACCGCGGCGGCGGCGAGCACGCCTGCTAGCGCGGCGACGGTCCAGCGGCGAGAGCGCGCCCTCCTCGCGGCCTTCTCGGGCGGTCGCAGTTCGAGTATTGGATCGTGGGTCAGGATCGCCTGCTCGAGGCTGCGCAGCGCTGTCCCGGGCTCGAGCCCAAGCTCGCCGACGAGCAAACGTCTCCCTTCCTGATACGTCTCAAGCGCCTCGGCCTGCCGACCGCAGCGGTAGAGGGCGAGCATGAGCTGGCCGCGCAGTCTCTCGCTCAGCGGATGCTCGGCAAGGAGCGCCTCCAACTCGGCGACGAGGGCCGCGTGGCGCCCGAGCGCAAGCTCGGATTCGATCCGCTCCTCGATCGCGCTCACCCGGAGCTCCCCGAGTCGCAGCCGTTCCGCGTAGGCGAACGGCGTCGCGTCGAGGTCCGCCAGCGGCGGCCCGCGCCAGAGCGCGAGCGCCTCCGAGAGCAACGCCGCTGCACGCTCCGCATCGCCGTCGGCAAGCGCCTCGCGCCCCTCTCGCGCGAGCCGCTCGAAGCGGCCGAGGTCGACTTCGCTACTGTCGAGCTGGAGGAGGTAGCCGGGAGCGCGGGTGAGGATACGGTCCGAGCCAAGCGCCTTCCGCAACCCCGAGACGTAGCCTTGCAGGGCGGTCGCTGCCGTCTCGGGGGCACGATCGCCCCAGATGTCGTCGATCAGGCGGTCGCGCGGGACGATCTCGTTCGCATGCAGGAGGAGCAGCGCCAGGAGCGCGCGTTGCTTCGCCCCGCCCAGCGGCGCGACGCGGCCGTCGTCTTCGACCTCGAGCGGGCCGAGGATCCTGAACTCCACGCGCGTGTCCTCGCGGAGAAGCTAACACCCTTTAGCGGCTTCTTGGCCTTTCTGTAGCCGTTCTTTAGCGCCGGCTGCTCTTCTCCCGACCAGCGTCCACACCCGAACGGAGAGGAGGAGACATGCGCAAGATCGTCCCACTGCTAGTCGGCGTCGCCGCGATCGCACTGGCGCTGGCGGCGTCGGCGCGCGCTGTCGCCCCGGCCACCTTCGTCGTCACGGTCGACAACTTCACCTGGACCGACGATCTCTGTGGCTTCCCGATAACGCACGTCGAGAACGGGACCGGCAAGGTCACGGTCTTCTTCGACCAGCAAGGCAATCCGACCAAGGCGATCAGCACCGACATGGGCCGGTTCACGATCACCGCGTCGGCCAACGGCAAGACGCTCGTCAGCAACGAACCGACCGTCCTGATCCTCGACTTCCAGGAGAACACGCTCGCTCAGCTCGGGCTGATCGCAGCCTTCCACGTGCCGGGCGAGGGCGTGATCCTGCTCGCGGCCGGTCGGCTGGTGGTCGTTCCCACCGGGGCGCCGCCAACGCCAGCCGACGTGATCGCGATCGACGGTCCACACCAACCGATCGAAGGCGACGTCGCCGCCTACTGCAACTACTTCGCGCCGTAGGAGCCACCGGTGGAGACGTTCGTTGTGCAGATCTGGTCGTCGGTCGACGACAACGACCCAGGCCACGACGATCTGCGCGGATTCGTGGAACACGTCGACTCCGGCCGACGCGTGTCCTTCCGAGACGCACGTGACCTGCTCGCGTTCCTCGAAGCACAGCGAGACCCGCAGCGACAGGAGGTAGAACGATGAAACCAGACACCATGAACAGCACGCGGCGCTGGATCGCAATCGCGTTCGCGGCTGCGGTCACCGCTCTCGTGGCCGCGCTCGCCGCGCCCGCGGCGCGTGGCGAGCCGCCAGCGGTACTTACCACCATCACCACCGACTTCACGAGCTCTTTCGCGGCCGCGAACCCCTGCATCGGAGGAACGGGGACGGTCGAGTTGGCGGGCCGCGACGTTCTCCACGTCACCGACTTCGGCGGCGGCATCTTCCACGTCGTCGACACGCAGAGCGGAACGCTTACGTTCACGCCAGACGACCCCTCCGCGCCAACGCTGGCGGGGCACTACACGACCAGCTTCAACGAACAGAGCAATCCGCCCGGCCTGCAGTACACGGTGGGTGGGCCGTTCGACGTCGTGGCCGTGGGAGGGGACGGCTCGCGCGTCGTCTTCCAATTGATCTCGCGAACAACGCGGACTCCGGACGGAACGGTGACTGTCTCGTTCAGCGTGACGCGCTTCGAGTGCGTACCGCCCGGAGCATGAGACGGAATCGAGGCAACTCAATGGGCGGCCCTTCCTGGGCCGCCCATTGATGCGCGAACACGATGGCATTGATCGCTGCGACTAACTCGAACAGCCTCGGCGAGGCTCGCGGAGCCAGCAACGAAGCGGAAAGTCAATTCACGCGTCGCCTGCGAACCCGGACTCGCAGAGGTGCGCCAATAGTTCGTACCAGCCTTGCGCGCTCACTCTGGCGACATCGCATTCGCTGCATCGAATCTGATGAACCGCGCGGCGGCTCAGGCCCCGAGCACGCTGCCTCATGCCAGCGTCACGTTGCCACAGTCCTCCTTGCTGTGGTGTTCACAGGTTTGTCGCGTCAGGTGCGACCGACAGCTGTCCCGGCGTTTCGGGTCTACGCCTTGACCAAGTGATACGCGGTCGGCCTTTGCCTTGCGGATTGGCGGCGGCACCTTGTGGTCGGACAGTTGAAGCACATCGTGGGTACCGACCAGACGCCAGGCGGGGCCAAAGAGAGCCTCAACGTGGTCACGATCCATCCCGCGCGGCAGGATCATCCGACGGCCGCGGGCGAAGGCGACCAGGAGGAGGGTGGCATCCTCGGCGGCAAGTGAGGTGATGCCTCGGGCTGCAAGCGCGGCCGCCTCGTCCGGTAGTCCCTGAATGCAGCCCAGGTCGTAGATCAGCGAGTAGCCCGGTGGCGTGGCGAGTGTGCCAAGTTTGGTGACGTCGCCCACGATCCAGTGGACGTCGGCGCCTGCTTCCGCCGCCCGTGCCCGGGCTTTTGCGATCGCGCGCTCCTCGAGGTCGACAGCAGTGACCTCCCAGCCCTTCTTGGCGAGGTGGATCGCGTCGCGGCCCTTCCCGCATCCGACATCGAG
>JBKPGW010000242.1:0-4243 GCA_046729555.1 Actinomycetota bacterium
CAGCGGACATGCCCAGGCTGCGGGTTCGAGCAGCCCGCAGTCGCGACCTTCTGCTCGGCCTGTGGGATCGCACTGCGGGAGGACGCGCGCCGTGCCGCCGACACCACAGACGAACGACGGGAACGGCGTGTCGTCACCGTCCTCTTCGCCGATCTCGCAGGCTCGACTGCGCTTGGAGAGAGATTGGACCCCGAGGAAGTGCGCGAGCTCCAGGGAGAGCTCTTCGAGCTTGTCAACAGCGAGGTCGACAAATTCGGGGGCACGAGCGAGAAGTTCGTCGGAGACGCGGTCCTCGCCGTGTTCGGTATCCCCCAGGCGCATGAGGACGACCCGGAGCGAGCCGTCCGCGCTGCGCTGGCGGTGCAGGATAGTTTCGGCTCTTTCGCTACGCGCGTGCGTGAGCGCCACGGTGCGGATGTCGGGCTCCGCATAGGCGTCAACACAGGCGAGGTCGTCGCGGGCCGGGAAGCCGCCGCCCGCGGAGAGCTCATGGTGAGCGGTGACGCCGTCAACGTGGCCGCGCGGCTGCAACAGCGCGCAGAGCCGGGAGACGTGCTCGTCGGCCAACGAACCCATGCCGCGACCAGCCGCGCGATCTCGTACGAGCCGCACGGCGAGGTCAAGGCGAAAGGAAAGCAAGGTGCGCTCTCGGCTTGGGTCGCGATCTCCGCCGCTGGGGAGCGGGATGCGGCGGTCCGTGGCGTGGCGGGTTTGACTGCACCGATGGTCGGGAGAGGCGAAGAGCTGGCTGTCTTGACCGCCGTTGCCACCCGTGTCGAGCGCGAGCGCGTGCCGCAGCTCGTCACCCTCTTTGGGCAGGCCGGCGTAGGAAAGTCGCGCCTCCTGGCCGAGCTCGTCGATCGGCTTCCCGGTTCGCGCCTACTCAAGGGACGCTGCCTGCCGTACGGCGAAGGCGTTACGTACTGGCCGCTCGCCGAAGCGGCAAAGGCGCACGCGGGGATACTCGAGACCGACGCAGCCGACATCGCTCTCGCCAAGCTGCGGCGCGCAATCCAAGCGGTCGTTGCTGAGGACGACGTCGAGCGCGTGCTCGATGCTGCAGCTTGGACGATCGGCTTGTCGCTTCCGAGCGCGGCGAGCGTGGCCGATCCGCGCGAGGTCGGACGCCGTCTGGAGGACGGGTGGACACGGTACGTGGCGGCTCTCGGACGCGAGCAGCTGACGGTCGTAGCCGTCGAGGACGTCCACTGGGCGTCGAGTGCGCTCCTCGATCTGCTCGAGCAACTGGCGGAGAGTCTCGTGGACACACACGTCCTGCTCTTCTGCACCGCCCGGCTGGAGCTACTGGAGGTCCGTCCGACATGGGGGGCGGGCAAGCAGAACGCGACGACGCTTGCGCTCGCACCGCTGTCCTCGGCTGAGTCGGAGGAGCTTGTTTTGTCGCTGCTGGGGAAGGCGCAGGTGCCCGACGAGGTGCGGGGGCGCGTGCTCGATAGCGCGGAGGGAAACCCGTTCTTCCTCGAGGAGATGCTGAACATGCTCATCGAGGAGGGAGCGCTCAAGCGACAGAACGGCGGGTGGGTGTCAACCGAACGGCTCGCGGAGGTCTCGATCCCAGATTCGGTGCATGGCGTGATCGCCGCGCGCATCGACCTTCTCGAGGCGGTCGCGCGCGACGCACTGCGCCGCTGCTCTGTGGTTGGCCGCGTCTTTTGGCCCGCCGCCGTGGACGTCGCCGAGCACGTGATCGCCGCGCTGAGTCGGAGCGGGATTGTCTCGGAGCGGCAGGCCTCGGTGATGGCCGAGATGCGCGAGTTCGCGTTCAAGCACGCGCTGACTCGGGATGTCGTCTATGCGACGCTCCCACGCCCCGATCGATGCCAGCTCCACCGGCACGTCGCCGAATGGATCCAGAACGTCGCACCCGACCGAGGCATGGAGACCGCGGAGCTTGCCGCCTACCACTACGGGCAGGCAATCGCCTACGGCGAAGACGATCCTGCCGTCTCCCGTCGCGCCTTCGAGCTGTTGCTAACCGCAAGCGAGGCGGCGTTCGAACGCGCCGCCGTCGAGACAGCGAGAGTGCAGCTCGATCAGGCTCTCGAGCTCGCGGGCGACGACAGCGAGCGGGCACGTGCCGAGCTCGCACTCGCGCGTCTGGACCACACCGAGGGACGTCACGAGAGCGCTCTCGAACGATTGGACGTCGTCGAAGGCCTTCTCGGGCCAGACGACGCCGAGCTGCGCTCCGAAGCACTCGGCTGGCGCTCGCATGCGTGCTGGGTGATCGGCCGCTGGGAGGAGGCGCTGTCGTCCGCGAACGCCGCCGTGGCAGCGCTCGACGGTCTGCCGGAGTCGCGCCAGCTCGCCCGGGCGCTTGCCCGCCGCTCCCAGATCGGGATGCTCAAGCACCACCCTGACGCGGTAGATCACGCGACCGAGGCGGTCGCTGTCGCCCGCCGTGTCGGAGACTCGTTCGCGGAGGTGAACGCTCGAATCAACCTCCTCACCGCGCCGGCGGCTCGCGGCCTGCCCACGGCTCCGGATGAGCTGGTTGGCACCGTCGCAGCAGCCCGCGAAGCTGGCGCGTACGAGGAGGCGTACCGCGCAATCGTCAACTTCATCTGGTCGGCGGTCGGTTATTTCCCGGTGAGCCGCATCGAGCAAGTTGCCCTGGAGGCTCGAGCACTGGTCGTCGACGTGCCGCCGCCCGAGACGATCGGCCCGTATCTCGAGCTATCGGTCGCCGCGATGCTGTTGGTTCCGGCAAGCCGCTGGGCGGAGGCCGACGCGATACTCGCCCGCTACGAGGGAGGCCCGGAGACCGCGACAAGCAGGATGCTGTGGCTGTGGCTCGTAGGCGGGCTCGCGCTCCGCCGGGGTGACGTTGACTCAGCCGGGCCGCTACTCACGGAGCTCCGCTCGCTCGCTCTCTCGAGCGACGAACCGCAACGGATCATCCCCATGGCATGTGTCGTGCTGCCGTGGCTGATGCTCGTCGATGAACGGGACGAACTGCGCTCCCTGACCGAGCAGATCGTGGCCTCCCTCGACGGCCAGTGGCTGTCGATGCTCACGATCGTGCCGATCGTCAGAACACTCGCGGCATCGCGCGAAACAGAGCTGCTCTCGCGAATGACCGACTCGATTCGACGAACGCCGCACATGTCGGCGAAGCTGGAAACATCGCTGGCGGCGACGGAAGGCCTGCTCGCACTCCAGCAAGGACGCGCCGAGGACGCGGTCGAGCAGCTCACTGCGGCGGCCGAAACCGAGCGAGAGATGGGCTATACCTACGACGCAGCCTGCCTGGAGCTCGACCTCGCAGCAGCACTCGAGGCAACCGGGAACACGCCGGCCGCGGAGGAAGTGCAGAGACGTTCCGCTTCCGTTCTGGAAGCACTTGGCTGCGTGAACCCATTCTGAGTCGGAAAGGCTTTGGAACGCAACGGTGGCGATCAACGGCAAGTGCCAGCGTGATGGGTTCCAAAATCCTCGTTCATGCGGCGGCTCGGTGGTATTCGTGGATCAGTCCGCCGAGGCGGTCGCGGCGCTTGACTTCTCCATGGCTCGTTTGCGGATCGGCGTTTGTCGAGTCGGGCGTGAGCAGCGCGAGCCCGCGGTGTGGACGCTCGCGGTTGTAGTGGGCGGTGTAGATGAGGAGTACGGACTCGAGGTGGCGGCGGCCAATGATCAGTAGCCAGTCGAGACATTCGGCCCGGACGGTGCGGACGAAGCGCTCGGCGTAGGCGTTCGCCTGTGGGGCGCGGATCGGCGTCTGGACTACCGTGATCCCTTCGCTGCGCAAGACCTCGTCGAAGGCGCCACTGAACTTGCTGTCGCGGTCGTGGATCAGGAAGCGCATCCGCTCGAACAGTCCGGTGAAGCTGAGATTGCGCGCCTGCTGGGTTACCCAAGCACCGGTCGGGTTGGTGGTGCAGCCCGCCAGGTGGACGCGGCGGGTCTCGAGTTCGATGAAGAAGAGCACGTAGAAGCGGCGCAGCGAGAGCGTCTCGACCGTGAAGAAGTCGCAGGCGAGCATGCTCGCGGCTTGCTGGCGGAGGAACTCGCGCCAGCCTGGGCCTGAGCGCCTCGGGGCGGGCCCAAGGCGGTTGGCGAGCAGGATGCGCCTGATGGTGCTCGGCGAGACACGCAGGCCGAGCTTGAGCAGCTCGCCGGCGATCCGCGGGTAGCCCCAGCGCGGGTTCTCGCGCGCGAGGCGCAGCACGAGCTCTCGCAGCCGACGGTCGACGGGCGGACGGCCCGCGGTGCGCCGCGGCTG
>JBKPGW010000243.1:0-15915 GCA_046729555.1 Actinomycetota bacterium
CCTCGTGTCGACCGACGGCTGCTTTCCGCTCGCCCCGAGCTTCGACCACGTCGGGCCGATGGCGCGCACGGTCGAGGAATGCGTCGCCCAGCTCGAGGCGCTCGTCGACGGCTTCGAGCGCGCCACGCTGGAATCTCTGGAAGAGGTCGGGATCGGCGTGGCCTGGATCGAGGCGGCGGAGCCACTCGTCGCGGCGCGCGTCCACGAAGCGTCACAGCTCTTTCCCCGCCGCCGAGAGCTGGACTGGCCGCGCCCGCAAATCGACGCGCTGTTCATGCGTGAGGTCGCAGACGTCCACCGCGAGCTCTACGCCGAGAACAGCGAGCTGTACAGCGAAGGGCTGGCGACGAAGATCGAGCGTTGCCTTGCGGTCTCTGACGCAGAGGCGTTGCTGGCGGCACAGGCGCGCGAGGAGTACCGGGAGCAGTGCGCCCAGCTGCTCGAAGGGCTCGATCTCCTGGTCACGCCCACGCTCGTCTGTGTGGCGCCGCCGACCGGGATCGGCGACCTCGCGTTGCGCGGCACGCTCATCCGCCACACGTTGCCGTTCAACGCCCTCGGCTGGCCCGCGCTCGCGCTCCCGTGCGGGGGCGCGGAGGACGGCCTGCCCGCCTCGATTCAACTGGTCGGGCGGCCCGGCGCCGATGCGCTCGTCCTGGCGGCCGGAGAACGGCTTGCCGCCGCGCTTTCCGCGGCCTAGGCGTCCCTCATTCGAGGGACGGCAGGCGGCCCCGGGGTGCCGACAACCATGAGGAACCATGCGTGTCCTCACTCTTGCGGCCGTTTGCCTCAGCCTGCTCCTGCTCGGCTCTTCAGCCGACGCGGCGACGCAAGCCACCGGTGCAGCCCCGGCGCATCTCCACGGGTTCCTGCTGCGCGCGGACGAGCCGGTCGACACGTCCTTTACGCGCACGCCCTCGTTCGCCTGGGATCCGGTTCCGGGAGCGGTGCGCTATCAGTTCCAGCTCGCGACGAGCTCGAGCTTCCGCGAAAACGGGCTCATCTACACCGCTGCCAACCTGTCGACACCGGTCGTGGCGCCGCTGGTGACGCTGCCGTGGATCACGGGCAACCCGCACGCGCTCTTCGCACGCGTCCGCGCGATCAAGCGCTCCTCCACGACGGCGTGGAGCGCACCGTTCGGTTTCGACATGGAGCCGGCCGGCGCGCCGAAGCCGTTGCCCAGCGAACCGGGCCTGCTGCGCTGGACGCCGATCGAGGGCTCGGACGGATACCAGATCTGGTTCGTCGACGTCTCCAACCCGACCGCGAAGATGGAGCTCTCTCTCACCAACGTCCTCGACGAGCGCGAGTTCTACACGTTCCATCGCTCCGCGAGCTGGACCGGAACCGTGCGCTGGCGCATTCGCGCCGTGCGGATCGACCGGGGCCCACAGGACGCACCGGGGCGCCAGAACGGGCTGCCGGCGGTGGCGTATGGACCGTGGAGCCCGGTCTACAGCTCGACGAATCCGCCCTACGTCACGGGCCCGATCAAGCTCGGCGACACGGTCTCCGACGTGATCGCGCACGGCGACTCGGCGTCGCCCGCACATCGCCTGATGCCGGGCTTCACCTTCAGCGGCGACACGGCGCTCGACGGCACGAAGGCGGAGCTCTTCCGCATCTACGTCTTCACCGACCGGCAATGCCTGAACCGCGTGTACACGAGCGCAATCATCGGCGGGCCCGCATACGCTCCGCGCCCGTACGGTCCGCTCGGGCTGCCGGCGAGCCCAGCTGGGCTCCCCGCCGCCCGTGCCAGCTACCTCCGAGACGGAACCGAGCCAGACAGCTTTTCATTCGACGGACAGCCGATGATGACCACGGAGTCACAACCTGCGGCAACGCCGACGACGGCGGTGCCGGCCGATTCCGATTCGACGTCCACAGTCTCCGCCCCCGCCGGCCCGACACAGTTGAAGTTCAGCGGTGACTGGGGCGCCCCGGTCGATCTCTGGGACACCGAATGGCCCAGCGGCGGCTACTACTGGACGGTCGTCGCCGTCGCGCCGGTCTCGCCTGGTGCGCTGTTGACGAGCACCGCAAGCGTCAGCGCCGTCGGCGCGACCGCGACGACCGCGGTCGACGGTGCGGGCTTCTCCACCGGTGACACGGTGCTGATCGGCAACGCCGGAAATCAGGAGAGCGCGACGGTCGTGAGCGTAAGCGGTGGAACGATGACGTTCGCCTCCCCGTTGAAGTTCGGACATGGGTTCGGTGAGCCGATCCTGCGCACCGGCGGAAACTTCCAGTATCAGGATCTCGAGCTCCCGCAGGACGTCTGCGCTGCGCCGTACAACCGGGTGGCGCGCTTCGGAAAGAACAGCGAACCTGCGCTGACGGCATCCGGCGACTTGTTTGCGTCAGGGCTCTCGCCCAGCGGCCGCCTGACGGCGGGGCGAACCAGCAAGGCCTTTTACGGCTATCCGCTCGTGGCGTGGACACCCGCCCTCGGCGCTTCCGCGTACGAGGTGCAGTGGAGCAAAACGCGCTATCCCTTCAAGCCCCAGCCGAACCCGCAAAACCAGAACGCGCTCGGCACGATGACCCTCGCCACCGCCGTAGTGCTCCCGCTCAAGGCCGGAACGTGGTACTACCGCGTGCGCGGCTTCAACCTGAACCTCCCGACGGGCGCCCAGCAGATGTCCTGGTCGGACCCGGCCAAGATCGTCGTCGCCAAGCCGAGATTCAAGGTCGTCCCGAAGTAGCGGACGAACTGCTGGGGTCTGACCCGGATGGGACCCCAGCCTTTGGTCTGTTCGAACACGTACTCGGCTGAGGCGCTGCGAACTGCTGGGGTCTGACCCCTGTGGGGTCAGACCCCTGCCTTTGGTCTATTCGAACACGTAGCCGGCTGAGGCGATGCGAACTGCTGGGTTCTGACCCCTGTGGGGTCCGACCCCGGCCTTTGGTTCACTCGAACACGTAGTCGGCCGAGTCACACACGAGCTCGTAGCCGATGTTCGTGTAGATGCGATTCGACGTCGGGTTCGTGAGGTCCGTGTAGAGGAAGCAGTAGTCGCCGCCGCCGTCGAGCAGCTGCTTCGTGACGTACGCCGTCAGAGCGCTCGCGTAGCCGTGCCGCCGCCGGTCCGGCGGCGTGTACACCGGGCCGATTCGGACTCCGTGCGGCGTGCGGCCGCCGTAGCCGCAGAGCGACACGGGCTCGGAGTCGCCTTCCCAGAGGACGAACCCCGCGGTCGAGCTCTTCAGCCGGCGGTCGAAGGCCGCTTCGAGGTCGACGTGCGGCGCGTCCTCCTCCAGCGCCTCGTCCTGAAACGCCTGCAGCCACTCGACGACGAGCTCGCGGTCGTCGGCGCGCGCTGCCCGCGGCTCGCCTTCGACTCCGACGGGGACGTCCACCGACTCGGCCGCGTAGATGCCCTGCCTCATCCGAACACGCCGACCGACCCCGGCGAGCTCCTGCCAGGCGTCCGCGAAGACGTCGACCTCCGGGATCGCGCCCGTCGCGCCGGGTAACTCCACCGAGCGCTCCTGGAGCGCCCGCGCCGCAAACCGCAATGCCTCCTCCTCGAGGGGCCGTGCGACGACGATGTTGAACGGCGGCGTCATGAGCGCGGCACCCAGGATTGCGTCGTCGCAGATCGTCCACAGATGTGCCTCGGGATACGCCTCGGGTGCGTCGATCAGTGTCGAGCAGATCCCGTAGATGAGGTTGTGGCGGGCCTCGTCCGCGTCGAGGACCGGAGCTGCGGCAGCGAGGAACGCCGCCGCGTCGGCGTGCTCCTCGAGCTCCATTACTGAATCGCTTTGAGCACGCGTCGCCCCAGCCGCTCCACCGGCTTCGGCAGCAGGCGGCGCTGCTTCTTCAGCGCAGACGACCCCAGCCAGAAGGCAGTCTTGACGCCGAGGACATAGCGGTTGCGCGCGCGGTCGGCGAGCGAGTTGTGTTCCACCTTGCGCGCCACCGTTGTCGAGCCGACGACGAACCGCACGTCGGCGAAGCGGCGCGAGCGGTAGATCGCGGAGCCGACGACCTTGCGCGGGCCCTTCGTCCACGTCGTGTCGTGGAACGCCACCCAGCCGCCGGCGACGACCTTCGGCACCCACTTCTCGAAATCCTCGAGCACGAGGTCGTACTCGTGCGAGCCGTCGACGAACAGCAGCTCGATCGGCTCGTCGAACTCTTCCGCCGCGGCTTGCGACAACGACGCGATCGGTCGCACGAGGTCGGCGATCCCTGCGCGCTCGACGTTCGTCTTGAAGTCGCCGAACCGGTAGTCGGCGTGCGGGTCGACCGCATAGACGGGAAGCGAGTTGCCGGCGCGCGAGCCGAGACCGAGGCAGACGGTCGACTTGCCCTTCCACGAGCCGATCTCGACGATCACGCCGTCGCCGCGGCAGCGGCGTGCGAGGTCGTAGAGCGCCTCGCCCTCCTCGTCCGTAAGCCAGCCGGGGATGTCTGCGATCAGCGGCTTGACGTGCGTGCCGAAGTCAGTCGCCGTATTCGTCACGGCGGCGGAGCCACGACAACGCCCCGTTCTCGTTGCGTCCATTTGGCGCGCGGTCAAGCCACTGGTACATCCCCCAGAGGGCGTCCAGCCCGCGCGCGTAGGCGGAGTACGTGTGGTAGACGACGCCGTCCTCGAGTGCGAATGCGCTCATCCCCGGCAGCTCACGGGTGAACGCAGCGGCGTCCGTTCCGGACGAGGCCGCGACCTTCGCCGCGCCCTCGGACTCGAGCAGCGCCCTCACGTCCCGAGGCGCGTAGTTGTATTCGACCTCGCCTCCTTGCTGCTGCTCCTCGGTGATCGACACGCCGAAGTCGTAGTTGAAGTCACTCTCGAAGGAGGAGGCCCACGGAAAGCGCCAGCCCAGCCGGCGCTTGTAGGCCTGGAGCTTCTCGAGCGGCGCACGCGAAACGGCCGTCATCGCGACGTCGTGGTTCTTGAGATGGACGACGAGGCCGTCGAACCCGTCGGCGATCGCCGAGCAGGACGGGCAGCCGGCGGCGAACTCCGGCCCGAGCATGAAGTGGTACATGAGGAGCTGCGAACGGCCACGGAACAAGTCCGACAACGATGCCCGCCCCTCGTCGGTGTCGAAGACGTACTCCTTGTCGACCCGGACCCACGGCAGCTCCAGCCGCTGTCGGGTGACCTCGTCGCCCCGCCGCGTCAGCTCCTTCTCCGCGAGGAGCAGCTCTCGCCGGGCCGCCAGCCACTCTTTGCGCGTCCCTTTCCGGCTCACGCGAGTGCCCCACGGACGGCGTCCTCGTAGATGCGGTCGCGGCCAAACTGGTCGAGCTCCTCAGAAAGGAGGTCCGCCCCCGAGGGCGGATCGCCGGGCGGGAACGGCGCGGGCTCTCCGTCGAGGTCGACGCCGACGAGCCGGTCGGATGGCTCGTGCTCGAGCTCCACGGCGTGCTGCAGCCGCGAGCGGAGCCAGCCCGCTAGCAAGTGCGCCTGCGCAGCCGTGCCGGTGACACGGATGTGCTTCACCTTCGCGATCTCCGGCCACAGCGACGCGAGCTGCGGCCGCCACCTGCTCGTGCGCGCCCAGGCGATGTCGGAGACGGCGACGCGGTCGAAGATCCCGGTGAGGCCGCGGTAGCTCCCGGGCAGATCGGGCCACTCAGTGCTGTCGACGATGAGCCGGTCAACGAGGCCGATCAGCCCTTCGAAGTAGTCATCGCCGAACGGCGGCAGTCCGCGCCAGCGTAGGAACGCCGGCAGGTCGGGCAGGAGCAGCGGCTCGACGACGCTCGCCGGCACGGCTGCTCGCGCACCCTTCAGCCGGATGCGAATCGTCTCGGTGCAGATCGCCCGTTCCTCACCGACCGGGTAGACCTCGAGGTCGACCTCGCCCTCGAGCCCGTCCTCCTCGTGCGGTTGGGGAAACAGCACGATCGTCCGCGACGGGTGCCGTTCGGCCAGGCCGGTGAGGACGTCCTCCGCCGCTTCGACCCACTCTTCGGGCACCCAGGCCGTGTGCGTCATCACACTTGTGCGCTGATAGGGCGTCGCCGTGGCCGGCTCCGCGCGCAAGGCGGACATCTGACGCTCGATCTCACGGATCGATGTCAGTGTCGGCGCCATGACCGCCCGTCTCGCGTGAGGAGCTCGTCGGCGGACGGCGGGCCCCAGGTCCCGGCCGGATAGTTCGGGAAGGCGGGACGGTCGCGCGCCCACGCGGCAACGATCGCGTCGACGAGCGCCCACTGCTCCTCGACCTCGTCGATCCGCGTGAACAGCGTCGCGTCGCCGAGCATCGCGTCGAGGATCAGCCGCTCGTACGCCTCCGGCAGACTCATGCGGAACGCGCCGCCGTAGAGGAAGTCCATGTGCACCGTGCGGATGGTCAGGCCCTGCCCCGGCACCTTCGCGCCGATCGCAAGCGACACGCCTTCATCGGGCTGCACGTGCACCAGCAGCACGTTCGGCCTCAGGCCCTCTGCGGCGAGCTCCTCGAAGGGCGGGTGCGGAGCGCGCTTGAACTCGATCGCGATCGTCGTCTCACGGCGGGGTAGTCGCTTACCCATGCGCACGTAGAACGGCGTGTCCGCCCAGCGCCAGTTGTCAACGTAGAGCTTCGCGGCGACGTAGGTCTCGGTCATCGACTGTGGATCGACGCCCTCTTCCTCGCGGTAGCCGACCACCTCTTCGCCCTCGATGAACCCGCGACCGTACTGTCCGCGCACGACCGACTTCGGCCCGGGCGTGTGCATGGCACGCAGCACCTTCACCTTCTCGTTGCGCACCGAATCCGCTGTGAAGTCGATCGGCGGCTCCATCGCGGTGATCGCGAGCAGCTGCAGCAGGTGGTTCTGGAAGATGTCGCGGATCGCGCCCGCCTGCTCGTAGTAGCCGGCCCGGTTCTCGATCCCGATCGACTCGGCGACGGTGATCTGCACATGGTCGACGAACTGGCGGTTCCAGATCGGCTCGAAGATCCCGTTCGCGAACCGCAGCGCCAGCATGTTCTGGACGGTCTCCTTGCCGAGGTAGTGGTCGATGCGGAAGACCTCGCTCTCCTCGAACCGCTTCTCGATCACGGCGTTGAGCTCGCGCGCCGAGGCAAGGTCGTGGCCGAACGGCTTTTCCACGATCAACCGCCTCCAGCCGTGCGTCGACCGCCTCTTGCCGACTGCGCGGACGACCGTCTCGAACGCGCTGGGTGGAATTGCGAGGTAGTAGACGCGGTTGCCGGCCGTCCCGAGCTCCTCGTCGAGCTCGTTCACCGTCTCCGCAAGCTCGTCGAGACCGGCCTCGTCTGAGAAATCGGCGACGAGGTAGCGCATGCCGCCAGCGAGCGTCTCCCACGCGTCGTCGCGGAACTCGTCGCGCGAAAACTTCTGAACAGCCTCCTTCATGCGCTCACGGAAGTCGTCGTCGGTCTCCTCGGAGCGCGCGACACCGACGACCGCGAAGTGCTCCGGCAGGAGACGGCGGAACGCGAGTGAGTACAGCGCCGGGAAGAGCTTCCGCTGGGTCAGGTCGCCGGAGGCGCCGAAGATGACGAGGATGCAGGGATCCGGCGTGCGCCGGAGCTGCATTCCCTCCAGCAGCGGGTTCTCTTGCGTCGTGGCCACGCTAGCGCGGGTCGTCGCCGGCCTTCGCGCGCTCGAGCGCGCGCACCGCGTGGCCGCCGAACTGCTGTCGCAGCGCGGCCGCAACCCTGGAGGAGAACTTGATCTCGTCACGCGAGGCGAAGCGCGCGAAGAGCGATGCCGAGATCACCGGCGCCGGCACGTTCTCGTTGATCGCCTCGCTGATCGTCCACCGCCCCTCGCCCGAGTCCTCGACGTACGGCGCGATGTCCTCGAGCTTCGAGCCGTGCTGCTCGAAGGCGGCGTGCAAGAGCTCGAGCAGCCACGAGCGCACGACCGAGCCGTTGCGCCAGATCCCGGAGATCTGATGCGGGTCGAGCCCGAACTCGGAGTGCTCCATGATCTCGAACCCCTCCGCGTACGACTGCATCAGGCCGTACTCGATCCCGTTGTGCACCATCTTCACGAAGTGGCCCGCGCCGGACGGTCCGACGTGCGCATACCCCTCCTCCGGCGCCAGCGTCTCGAAGATCGGCTCGAGCCGCTTCACGGGCTCGTCGTCGCCGCCGACCATCAGGCAGAAGCCGACCTCCAGCCCCCAGATCCCGCCCGACACGCCCGCGTCGACGAAGTGGAGACCTTTCTGCTGGGCCTCGCCGTGGCGCCGTTGCGAGTCGCGGAAGTTCGAGTTGCCACCGTCGACGATCGTGTCGCCCTCGTCCGCGATCCCGAGCAGCTCGTGGAAGACGTCCTCGGTGATCTTGCCGGCCGGAATCATCATCCAGAATGCGCGCGGCGCTTCGAGCTGGTCTTTCAGCTCCGCGAGCGAGGCGGCCGTGCGCGCCTCGACGGCCGGGTCGTACGTCTGCACCTGGTGCCCGCCTTCGCGCAGGCGCGCCGTCATCCCAGAGCCCATGCGGCCGAGGCCGATCAGCCCGAGCTCCATCAGATCCGCACCCGCACGATCTTGCGGCCGAGCTGCTCGAGCGAGCGGAAGTCCCCCTCGGCCTGCGCGCGAATCAAGCGGCCGAAGCCGAATTCCTGTCCGGGAATCGGGATCTCGTCGCCGGTGTCGTCGACGACCTGGACGAAAAGGCCCGTCGGCGGCCCACCCTTGTGCAGCTGACCGGTGGAGTGCAGATAACGCGGGCCGAGCCCGTGCGTCACGACGCAGCCGGTTCCGCGCGCCCGCTCGATCAGCGGCTGCAACTCGCCCTCGCGCGTCGGATCGATGAATGCCTGGATGGCGACATAGTTCGGCGGAGCCGCCGCCGCCAGCAGGTCGTCGAGCGATCCCTGCGGCGTCAGCTCCGGATCGTCCCCCGAGGCAAGCACCTCGTTCGTCTTGTCCTTCGCCGCTTGCACGTTCGGCTGGTCGAACGGATTGATCTCGAGGATCGCCCCCGCGATCGCAACCGCGAACTCCCAGCGAAAGAACTCGGCGCCGAGCTCGTACGCATCCGGGAGCTTGACCTCCACTCGCACGCGGTCGGGCCCGTCGGGGCTCTCGCCCGGCGCCGGGACGAGGCCCTTCCCCTGTTTGCCCGTCGACTCGGCGATCAGTTGCTCGGCCCAGAGTCCGAAGCGACCGTCCGTGTCGGGGATGCACACCTTGTCGCGACCCTGATGCCAGCCGTCGCCGAGCTGAAGCCCGAGCTCGAGGCCGGGATTCACTTCGCCCCGGCAGCTCTCGGCCATCCGCACACCGTTGTCGAGCAGGAGCTCCAGGTCGAGACCCATGAGCGCAGCGGGAACCAGGCCGAACGGCGACAGCGCCGAGTAGCGCCCGCCGATCGTCGGCTCCCCGGAGAAGACGCGCATACCCCGTTCGCGCGCCAGCTGCTCGAGCTGCGAGCCCGGATCGGTGACCGCGACAAACTGCTCGCCGTTCCCGCCCGCCTTGTCCCAGTAGTAGTCGAAGTGCGAGCGCGTCTCGAGCGTCGTCCCCGACTTCGACGAGACCACGAACATGGTCTTCTGCAGATCGAGGAACTGCTCGGCGTGGCGGATCATCGCCGGGTGCGTCGTGTCGAGAACGTGCGGGCCTGTGGCGCCGAACGTCCGCTTCAGCACCTCGGGCGCGAGCGACGAGCCGCCCATCCCCAGCAGCACGAAGGTCTCGAATCGCGAGCGCGCCCCGGACGCGAACTCGTGCAGCTCACCGGCACGCTCCTGCATTCGCTTCGGCTCGTCGAGCCAGCCGAGCCACTTGTCCTCGCCGGCGTCCGTCCAGACGCTCGCGTCGCGCGCCCAGACGCGCTCGACCAGCTCCTGTTGGGACGCGACGGCCACGTCTACGCAGGCGCGAGCGCGCCGCGCTTCTCCTTGATGCCGTCCATCAGCTCCTCGAACGAGTCGGAGAACTTCTGCACACCTTCGCGCTCGAGCGTGTCGACGACGTCGTTGTAGTCGACGCCCGCCTTGCGCAGGTCAGCGAGCAGCTTATGCGCGGCGTCGACGTCCTTCGTCAGGGTCTCGGTGACGGTGCCGTGATCCTGGAACGCCTCGATCGTCTCCTCCGGCATCGTGTTGACCGTCTCCGGGCCGATCAGCTCCTCGACGTAGAGGACGTCGCGGTAGTCCGGGTTTTTCGTCGACGTGGACGCCCACAGGCAGCGCTGCTTGGTCGCGCCCCTCTGCTCGAGTGCCTCCCAGCGAGCGTCGGAGAAGGTCTCGCGGTAGTTCTGGTAGGCGAGCTTGGCGTTCGCGATGCCGAGCTTGCCTTTGAGCCGGGTCGCGTCGCCGCCGATCGCGTCGAGCCGCTTGTCCGTCTCCGTGTCCACGCGCGAGACGAAGAAGCTCGCCACCGAGTGCACCGTGGACGGGTCGCCGCCACTCTCGACGAGCCGCTCGACGCCGCGGATGTATGCCTCCATCACTTCCTTGTGCCGTTCGAGCGAGAAGATCAGCGTCACGTTGATGTTGCGGCCCGAGGCGATCATCTCCTCGATCGCGCCGAGTCCTGGCTCTGTCGCCGGGATCTTCACGTAGAGGTTGGGCCGCTCGATCCAGTCGTGCAGCCGCCGGGCCTCGGCGATCGTCGCGTCCCGCTCGTACGCGAGCGTCGGGTCGACCTCCCAGGAGACGTAGCCGTCGAGCCCGCCGCCTTCGTCCCAGACCTTCCGCAGCAGGTCACACGCGTCCGCGATGTCGTGCGAGGAGAGCTGGAGGAAGATCTCCTTCGCGTCGCTCTCCCCCGACTCGAGGATCTCCTTCAGTTGCGCGTCGTATCGCTCTCCCTGCGAGATCGCCTTTTGGAAGATCGTCGGGTTCGAGGTGACGCCGACGACCGCGTCGTGGCGCATCTTCCGCTCGAGCTCACCGGTCTGGAGCAGGTCGCGGGAGAGGAAGTCGATCCACACGCTCTGGCCGAGCGCGGAGAGCTTGTGCAGGTTCGAATCAGGCATTCGTCATCGCCCTTTCCATTTCTTCGATCATCTTCAGTCGTTTCACATAACGCTCGCCGCCGTCGAAACGTGCCCGGAGGAAGGCGGCAATCAAATCCCGCGTCAGTGACGGCCCCACCACCTCCGAGCCGAGGCAGAGGACGTTCATGTCGTCGTGCTCCACCCCTTGGTGCGCGGAATAGACGTCGTGGCAGATCGCGGCACGGATGCCCGGCAGCTTGCAAGCCGCGACAGAGGCGCCCACGCCCGAGCCGCAGACGAGCACGCCCCGCTCCGCCTCGCCCGCGAGGATCGCCTCGCCGAGCTCGCGCGCCTTCTCGGGATAGTCGATCCGCACGGCGTCGGTGTCCGTACCGAGATCGACGACGTCGTGAGCCGCCAGCGCCTCGAAGACTGCGTCTCGCAGATGGACGCCGCGGTGGTCGAACGCGACCGCGACTTTCATAGCTGGACCGTACCTAGAATGGCCGGGATGGACGCGCGGCAGCTTCAGGAGCTCGGCCAGCAATTCCGAGTCGACTCGATTCGCTGCGCGGCCGCCGCCAAGTCGGGCCATCCGACCTCGGGAATGTCCGCCGCCGACCTGATGGCCGTCCTGGTCGCGAACCACTACCGCTACGACTTCGACCAGCCCAAACGCGCCGAAAACGACCGGCTGGTCTTCTCCAAGGGTCACGCTTCGACCCTGCTCTACGCGATCTTCCGAGCCGCGGGAGCGATCACCGACGAGGAGCTGCTGCAGTACCGCCAGTTCGGCAGCATGCTCGAAGGTCACCCGACGCCGATGATCCCGTGGGTCGACGTCGCTACAGGCTCGCTCGGCCAGGGTCTCCCGATCGGCGTCGGCATGGCGATTGCGGCGAAGCATCTCGACCGGCTCCCCTCGCGCGTCTGGGTCCTCTGCGGCGACAGCGAGATGGCGGAGGGCTCGATGTGGGAGGCGTTCGAGCACGCCGCGCACTACGGGCTCGACAATCTGACCGCGATCATCGACGTCAACCGCCTCGGCCAGCGCGGCGAGACGATGGTCGGCTGGGACCTGGACGTCTACCGCGAGCGCGCGCATGCCTTCGGCTGGGAGACGATCGAGATCGACGGCCACGACGTCGGCGCGATCGATCGCGCGTATACGGAAGCCGCCGGAACGACCGGCAAGCCGACCGTGGTGATCGCTCGGACGATCAAGGGGAAGGGCGTGAAGGCCGTCGAGAACCAGCCCGGCTGGCACGGCAAGGCGCTCGACAACCCCGACGAGGCGATCGCCGAGCTCGGCGGGCTCCGAAACATCCACGTCGAGGTCGCCAAGCCCGACCCGGCTCAGGCGCACGTCTTCCCGAGCGGCGAGCTCGAGCTGCCGCGCTACGACCTCGGTGACGAGGTGGCGACGCGGAAGGCCTACGGCGAGGCGCTCGCCGCGCTCGGCGCCGCGCGCGGAGACGTCGTCGCACTCGATGGCGAAGTAGGCAACTCGACGTTCGCCGAGATCTTCGCCAAGGCCCATCCCGAGCGCTACTTCGAGATGTACATTGCGGAGGCGCAGCTGCTCGCCGCCGCCGTGGGCCTGCAGGCACGCGGCTGGAACGCCTTCGGGTCGACCTTCGCAGCGTTTCTCTCGCGCGCGTACGACTTCATCCGCATGGCGGCGATCAGCCGCGCGAACCTCCGGCTCGCCGGCTCGCACGCGGGCGTGTCGATCGGCGAGGACGGCCCCTCGCAGATGGCGCTCGAGGACATCGCCGCCCTGCGGGCCGTGCACTCCAGCACCGTCCTCCATCCCTCCGACGCAAACCAGACCGCCAAGCTCGTCGCCGCGATGGCGGACACGGAGGGAATCGTCTTCATGCGCACGCTGCGCCCGAACACGCCGGTCATCTACGACGCGGACGAGGAGTTCCGCGTCGGTGGGAGCCGCGTGATCCGCTCGTCCGAAGACGACGACGTCACGCTGGTCGGCGCCGGCATCACGCTGCACGAAGCGCTGAAGGCCGCCGACGCGCTCGAGGAGGACGGCATCAGCGCACGCGTGATCGACCTCTACTCGATCAAGCCGGTCGACGTCGAGACGCTGCAGGCCGCCGCCGAGGCGACCGGCCGGATCGTCACCGTCGAGGATCACTTCCCCGAGGGGGGTGTCGGCGACGCCGTGCTAGCCGCGCTCGCCGAGAACGGCGAGCAGGCACGGGTCGTCAAGCTCGCCGTGACGGAGATGCCGCGCTCCGGCAAGCCGGCCGAGCTGCTCAGCGCCTACGGCATCGACGCCGAGCACATCGAAGCGGCTGCCCGTCAGCTTGTGAGCGCCGCGGTCGCCGCCTCGTAGAGCTGCCGCTGCCGCTCACGCGCCACGCGGTAGGCGTCGGCGCGATCAGGGCGCGGCTCGACCACCCGTCCCAGGGGCGCGGGCGACGCCTCTTCGCCGAGCCGCTCGAGCGCAACCACCGCCGCGCCGCGGAGCGACGCTTCCCGAACACCCGAGACAGTGAGCGGCCGACCAAGCGCGTCGGCCATGATCTGCAGCCAGTCCGGATCCTTCAGCAACGCTCCGCCCGTCGCGACCACCTCCTCGACCTCCGGCATCAGCTCGGCGACCTCGGCGAAGCGGAACGCGACTCCCTCCAGCGCCGCCTGGCGCAGGTCGAGCGGCGTCGTCGCAAACGTCAGGCCGTGGATCGCACCCGTCGCGTGCTGGTGCCAGCCGGGGCTTCGCTCTCCCCCGAGCAGTGCGAGGAACGTCAGGCCGTGTGAGCTGGGATCGCGGTTTGCAAGCGAACAGTCCGCATCTTTGAGCGTTTGGTCGATCCAGTGAGAGAGGCTGCCACCATCCGAGAGCGAGCCGCCCTCGACGACACGCGAGCCGTCGACCCAGTGGATGAACAGCCCGGGACGCACCTGAGGATCGTCGCTCTCGTACACGGTGCGAAACGCGCCCGAAGTCCCGATCATCAAGGCGGCACGTTCACGCGTGACGAGTCCCACACCAAGGTTCGAGCACGCACCGTCGAGCAGCGCCGGATACCAACCAGCTACGGCGTCGTCCGCAATCTGCGGCAGTCGCTCTGCGTCGACTCCGAGCGTGGTGAGCAACTCTTGGTCCCACGCGCGCGCGTGTAACTCCACCATCCCGCTCGCCGACGCCATCGACATGCTCGTCGGCACCTCGCGACCGATCAGCTGGGCGTAAAGGTAGTCGCAAAAGGACACGAATTTGCGCGCCGAGGAGAAGACCGTCGGCTCCTCGGCCGCGAGCCACGCGAGCTTCGCCGGCCAGTAGCTCGTGTGGATGTGGCAGCCGGTCCGCGCATGCACGGCTTTCGGGTCGAGACGGCGGGCAAGCTGCTCGGCCGCGTCGGCCGAACGTGTGTCGCGCCAACCGAGGATCGGCGTCAGCGGCCGGCTGCGGTCGTCGACCGCGAGCAGGCTGTGCCCGAAGCACGATCCGCCGGCGGCGTCGTATTCCCCACCCGCGACCGCCTCGTCGATCGCCTCGCGCACGAGCTCGACAAGGCGCTCGGGATCGTTCTCACCCGGATAGTCACGCCGCGCGGTCTCGCGCTCTTCCGCATCCCCGTCAAAGATCTGGGCGCGGACGGATGAGGTCCCGACGTCGATTCCCAGCACGCGCGTCACGAGCCGTACCCTTACAACGATGGCGGTCCTGATCGCGTCCAACCTGCGCAAGGAACTGAGCGGCGACCCGCTCTTCGACGGCGTCTCCTTCAAGGTGGAGCGCCGCGACCGAGTCGCCCTTTCCGGTCCGAACGGCGCCGGCAAGACGACGCTGCTCCGCGCGCTGGTCGGCGAGACGAGCCTGCAGGGCGGCGAGCTGGCCTTCCAGAAGGGGACGCGGGTCGCGCTCCACGACCAGCGCCCGCCGCTCGAACGTCGACTGACGCTCCGGGATTACGTCCTGTCGGGCGCGACGGATCTGCTCGCCCTCGAGGCCGAGCTGCGGCAGCTGGAGCAGGCGATGGCGGCCGGCGACCACGCAGCGGCCACGATGCGCCGCTACGGCGAGGCGCAGGCGCGGCTCGAGCATGCGGGCGGCTACGACTGGCGCGAGCGCGCCACCGCCGTGCTGCGCGGGCTCGGATTTCACGACGAGCATCTCGACCGGGAGCTGGAGACGTTTTCCGGAGGTGAGCTGACACGTGCGTCGCTCGCGCGTGCGCTCGGCGGCGATCCGGATCTGCTCCTGCTCGACGAGCCGACGAACCACCTGGACGTCGAGAGCCTCGAGTGGCTGGAGCGCGAGCTGCAGTCGCTGGACGCGGGGATCGTGATCGTGGCGCACGACCGCTGGTTCCTCGAGGCGGTCACGAACGCCGTGCTCGAGCTCGAGGCCGGCCGCTCCACCTACTTCGCGGGCCCGTGGCACGAGTGGCGACGCGAGAAGGCCGCCCGCCTGCACGCCGCGTCGAAGACCGCGGGGCGTATCGGCGCCGACATCGAACGGCTCGAGCGTTTCGTCGCGCGCTTCCGCGCCTCGACCGAGAAGATGGCGCGCAAGGCGCAGGTGAAGATGCGGCAGATCGAGCGGCTCGAGAAGGAGCGCGCGAAGTCGACGGCCGAGATCGGGCTGCTGACCCGCAAGAGCAAGCAGCTGGGATTCGAGTTCCTCAAGCCCGCGCGCAGCGGCCGCACCGTCGTCGAGACGGACGGGCTCGGAGTCGGCATAGGCGAGCGCACGATGCTCGAGAACGTCAGCTTCGCAATCGAGCGGGGCGAGCACGTGGCGCTCGTCGGACCGAACGGCTCGGGAAAGACGACGCTGCTCGAGACGATCCTCGAGAAGCGGGAGCCTTACGGCGGCTCGGTCCGGCTCGGGCACGGGGTCGTGCCGGCGTACTTCTCCCAGCAGGAGCTGGAGTTGGACACGCGCGGCTCGGTCTTGCAATGCGTGCAGCGCGCGACCGGCCTGCAACGACCCGACGCGCAGAAGCTACTCGGGCGCTTTCTCTTCTCCGGCTGGGCCGAGCACGAGAAGCCGGTCGTTGCGCT
>JBKPGW010000244.1:0-4787 GCA_046729555.1 Actinomycetota bacterium
AATTGGGTTTTGGTGCTAAGGGGGGCACAGCCCTACTTCGCGGCGATTTGGAGTTCTGCCTTGGGTGGGACTTCCGCTCGGACATAACCGAGCGCCACGTCGGCCGCAACGCTCGTCAGGCGGCCGACCTTCTTCCCGTCAAGAGTTAGCTCGTCACCCGGTTGGGCATCGCCTTCGACGTCGAGCACACACAGGCGGCGGTTGACCTTGCCACGGTAGTGCTGGCGGGCGATTGGCTCCTGGCCCGGATAGCACCCCTTGGAGAAGCTGATGTGCGTTTCCTCGAGGCCGGCTTCCGTCGGGAGGATCTTCTCGTCGAGCTCACGGCCCCAGCGCGGCACGCCGGCCTGGATGCGCCAGCGCTCGAACTCCTCCTCGCTCGCCTCCTCACCCGCGGGACGCTCGTCGAGCACCTCGTCCCCGCCGAGGACGAGCCACGACTCGTGCTGCTCCGGCTCGATCTCTGCCTTCGCCGCGAAGCGCGCACGCACCAGCTGCGAGCGCACCGCCTCGCCGAGCTCGGGCTCGGTCAGGACGAGGAAGTCGTCGCCTCCCCGCCGCAGGATGCGAAGCGGGGCGATGATGCGCGCCTTCGCGGTCAGGAGCAGCGCTTCACACGCAGCGCCCACGGCCAGCGCGGCGACGTCGTTTGAGACCATGCGCTGCAGGTAGTCCTCCGCGTCCGGACCAGACACGCGGATGAACGCGCGCGGGCGGCGCACGACGGCCTGTGATGTAACGCTCGACATCACAACTAGTCTAGGTTCGCGTGACGCTCTTCCGGTCCAAAGCGGAGCAGAAGCTGGTCGAGAAGGGGCTGGACCCGGGTCGACTTCCACCTGGGCAGTACCTGACGGAGAAGTGGCCGGTGCTGCATGCCGGCACGGTGCCGAAGACGGATCTCTCCACGTGGGACTTCAGGGTGTTCGGCGAGGCCGAGGAGCCGCTCACGCTCGGCTACGACGAGCTCCGGGCGCTGCCGCAGACCGAGATCACGGTCGACATTCACTGCGTGACGCGCTGGAGCCGGTTCGACACGAGCTTCAAGGGCGTCCACTGGCGTGAGCTCGCGAAGCTCGTCCGGCCGAAGCCGAGCGCACGCTTCGTGCTCGCACACGCGGAGCAGGGATTCACGTCCAACCTTCCGCTCGAGGCGCTCGAGGACGACGACGCGCTGATCGCCTGGGAGGCCGACGGCGAGCCGCTCGAGCCGGATCACGGCTGGCCGCTGCGCCTCGTCGTCCCGTCGCGTTACTTCTGGAAGAGCGCGAAGTGGCTCCGCGGCCTCGAGCTCCTTTCGGCCGACCAGCCCGGCTTTTGGGAGCGCTACGGCTACCACAACGACGCTGACTATTGGAAAGAGGAGCGGTACGGCTTCTAGAGGTGTAGGGTCCCAGCGCTAGCGAGGGGCACTCACATAAAGGGGGAGAGCATGCGAAGACTCATGTTCGCGCTTGCGGCATGTGGACTCGTTGGTGCGACGTTCCCGCTCACCGCCTCAGCTGACGTGAGGATCACGGACAGTTCGTACGTCCGCCACGATGGCGGTACGGACGTGACGATCGCTGACTGCAACAGCGATGCGACCACGCCCGCCGCAGGAGGCGACGGCAGCGGGGAACGCCAGCAGAACGAGCCGACGGCGGCTGTCAATCCACTCAACCGCATGCGGATGACCGCCGGCGCCAACGACTACTGCCCCGTCCAGACGGTCGGCGATTCCTGGGCGGGCTTCTACTACTCGTCCGACGGAGGCACGTCGTGGACGAACAGCCTCCTCCCGGGATATCCAACCGACACGTCCACAGCGGGGCAGCAGTCGCCGCTCTACCGTTTTGTCGGTGGATCCGGTGATCCCGTGCAGGCGTGGGATCGCTCGAACCATCTCTACTACGCCGGAATCGCGTTCAACCGGCAACAGCCCACCAATGGGTCGATCTGGCTGGCGCGATACCACTGGCCGAGCGTCGCCAACTCTCCGATGTACGAGTTCACAACGCTCGTCTCGCGCGGCACGCCGTCCCAGTTCGGCATCGGCCACTTCGAGGACAAGGTCGAGGTCGAGGCCGACAAGAGCACGGCAAGCCCGTTCCAGGGAAACGTTTATGTCTGCTGGGCGCGTTTCACCGGCGCGGGCAACAACTTCGTCGAGCTCGCCACCTCCACCGACGGCGGTCGGACCTTCCGCATCCAGAAGATCTCGGAGTCGATCCACGGGAACCAGTCGTGCGACATCGGCATCACCCGAACGGGCGCCGTCTTCGTCGCGTGGCGGCAGTTCGACTTCCAGCCCGCCCAGGACACGCCGCAGAAGCAGAATGACGCGGTCGCGTGGGTCAAGTCGACGGACGGCGGCCGCACGTTCACGAAGCCGGCCGTCGCCTTCGAGTTCAGGCACTTCGACATGACGGACCGCAGCCTCTCCGGCGGCCGTGCACGCGACTGCGGCGACGGTCCGTCCGCATGCCAGTCCGGCTACGTGTTCGGACGAGTCGACAGCGGCCCGCGCATCACCGCCGATCCGGTGAGCGGCGACGGCGACGAGGCATACGTCGTCGTCGAGGCGACTGTCCCCGGAACCGAGACGGCGACAGGCACGACCTACGGCACCGTCACGAACGGAACCGGCAGCCAGGGGTCGATCTACTTCAGCCGGACGACGAACGGGGGAGCGAACTGGTCGACGCCGACACGGCTCGACCCGCAGGCGCACGGGCACCAGTTCTACCCGGACGTCGACATCGACGCAGGCGTGCTCTACGCCGTCTACCACGACAGCCGGAACGACAACGCCAGCGGCCCTCCCGGCACCGTCGGTGACTTCCGCACCGTCCCCTTCGGCAACGTCTGGGTCGGCGGCGCGGCCGGTTCGATCGCCGGGCTCGGGCTCGAGACGTGGTACTCCTGGTCGACCGACGGCGGGCTCACGTGGAGCCACGCCAAGGCCTCGGCCGTCCAGTATCTCCAGAACTACGAGCAGTTCGGCAATCGCGACGTCCCGTTCTTCGGCGACTACAACTACGTCGACGTCGACGGGCCGGCGGTGCTGATGAACTGGACCGACTCGCGCGACACGGTCGCCGGGACGGATCCGAGGTACGACGATCCCGCGGTCGCCCCCGACAACGGCACCGACGGCTTCGACGTGTTCCAGTGCCGTGTGTTCAACAGCACGACGAACACGTGGTCGAGTGACAACTGCCCGAACGCGGGCGGGCTCGACCAGAACATCTTCGGGCTCGTGCTCGGACCGTAGAGCAGCATCCGCAACTAGCCCTGGAAAGGCGGCCTCCGGGCCGCCTTTCTTTTCCCCCTTTCGAGGGAGCGGTGCGGGATGCAAGTGACCGATATCTCTTGCGAACCACCTCCCCCTAATCCCCCTCGCAAAGCGGCCCGAAAGGGCCGTTTTGCTGTTCGGGGTGACCCCTCGCCCGACCCGCCCTGCCACCAAGGCCGGACGGTAAGGCACGCGAAGCGGCCTTACCGGGAGGCGAACTAATGCGCCGCGCGATCGCGAAGCAGTCGCGCGTCCGCACTGCCGAAACCAAGCGCCCGCCGCCCCGCCTGAAGCAGAAAGGCCGGGCTGTGCCCGGCCTTTCTGCCGTACAACTCCTGCGGCGGAACCGCAGGTTCCGTCGCACGTCTACATCATGTCCATGCCGCCCATGCCGCCCGGCATGCCGGCACCGGCCGGCTGCTTCTCGGGGGGCTCGGCGACGATCGCCTCGGTCGTGAGGATGTTCTTCGCGATCGAGGCTGCGTTCTGTAGAGCCGAGCGGACGACCATCGTCGGGTCGGTGATGCCGGCCTTGACGAGGTCCTCGTACTCACCGCTCTCGACGTTCAGCCCGAAGCCCTTCTCGGAGTTCCGGACCTTGTCGACGACGATGGAGCCCTCGAGGCCCGCGTTGTTCGCGAGCTGCCGAACAGGCTCCTCGAGCGCGCGCACGACGATCGTCGCGCCCGTGCGCTCGTCGCCTTCGTAGGCGTCGAGGTCGATGGCGTCGATGGCGTTCACCAGAGCAACGCCGCCGCCGGGAACGACACCCTCCTCGAGGGCCGCCCGGGCGGCCTGCAGTGCGTCCTCGACGCGGTGCTTCTTCTCCTTCATCTCCGTCTCGGTCGCAGCGCCGACCTTGACGACGGCGACGCCGCCGGCAAGCTTGGCGAGGCGCTCCTGGAGCTTCTCGCGGTCGAAGTCGGAGTCGGTGTTCTCGATCTCGGACTTCAGCTGCTTGATCCGGCTCTTGATCGCCTCGGAGTCGCCGGCCCCGTCGATGATCGTCGTCGTGTCCTTGTCCACGACCACGCGGCGTGCGTGACCGAGCTGCGCGATCTTCGTGTTCTCGAGCTTGAGGCCCATCTCCTCGGTGATCACCTCGGCGCCCGTCAGGATCGCGATGTCCTCCAGCATGCGCTTGCGGCGGTCACCGAAGCCCGGCGCCTTCACCGCGACCGCGGTGAACGTGCCACGCAGCTTGTTGACGACGATCGTCGCGAGCGACTCGCCCTCGACGTCCTCCGCCACGATCAGCAGCGGCTTGCCGGCCTGAATCACCTGCTCGAGCACGGGCAGCAGGTCCTTGACGGCTCCGATCTTCTGGTTCGCGACCAGGATGTACGGGTCCTCGAGGACGGCTTCCATCCGCTCGGCGTCCGTGATCATGTACGGCGACAGGTAGCCCTTGTCGAACTGCATGCCCTCCGTGAACTCGAGCTCGAGGCCGAACGTCTGGCCCTCCTCGACGTTCACGACGCCGTCCTTGCCGACCTTCTCGATCGCGTCG
>JBKPGW010000245.1:0-4798 GCA_046729555.1 Actinomycetota bacterium
AGGTACAGCAGCCCCGGCGCGAGGAGCAGGTACGGCGTCAGGCTGCGATGACGGTGGAGAAACCCCACGCGCGCGCTACGACGAGATCAGGTTCTGCCACTCGGTGATGTACTTCTCGTTGTTCAGCGCCGCCGCGTCGAAGTTGTCCACGTTGCCCAGCATCTCCTTCGTGGGGAAGATCAACGTGTTCTTCGCGACCGCAGGATCCTGCTTCAGCAGAACCTCCTTCGCTCCGACGACCGGGCAGATGTAGTTGACGTAGTCCTCGATCGCGGCAGCGACCTTCGGGTCGTAGACGTAGTTCATGTAGACGGACGCCGTGTAGACGTTGCCGCCCTTCGGGATCAGCATGTTGTCCGTCCAGATGCCGCCACCGGCCTCGGGCAGGTTCCAGTGCAGGTGCTTGTTGTCCGCCGTCAGCTGCACGACGTCGCCCGACCACGCGAAGCACGCCGAGAGATCTCCCTTGGCGAGCGGACCGCTGTAGTCGTTGCCGGTGAACTGCCGGATCTGGCCTGAGTCGACGGCCTTCTTCACGACCTTGATCGCGCGGTCCCAGGAGGCGTCTGTGACCTTGGTGGGGTCGTCGCCGTTCGCCGCCATGATCAGAGGCATCGTGTCGCCGACGCCGGAGAGAAGCGTGATCTTGCCCTTCAGCTTCGGGTTCTCGAGCAGGTCCTCAACCGTGAGAACGGGATCGGTCAGCTTGTCGTTGTAGGCGATGCCGGTCAGGCCCGACTGCCAGGGCAGGCTGTAGTCGCGATCGGGGTCCCAGTTCGGATGGGCGAGCGCCGGCTGCAGGTTCCTGATGTTCGGGATCGCGCTCTTGTCGAGCTTCTCGACCCAGCCCTTCTTGATCAGCAAGGAGGGATAGCGCGAGTTGTCGGTCATCACGATGATGTCGCGATCGATCGACTGGCCGCGCGAAAGCGGGCCCTGGATCTTCCCGAAGTACGTCGCGTTGTCGTTGATGTCCTCGATGTACCGGACGGTCGTGCCGGTCTTCTTCTTGAACATGTCGAGGGTCGGGTGGCGCTTCGTCTTCTCGTCGACGTCGATGTAGAGCGTCCAGTTCGAAAAGCGCAGCGTCTTCGCGAGCGTGTGGTCGGAGCCCGAGCTCGAGGACTTCGAGCTGCTGCCACCACAAGCCGCGAGCAACCCTGGGAGCGTGAGAACCGAGCCACCGGCGGCGGCGCGTCGCAGAAGCTCTTGACGGGTCAGGACGTCGGTCATTCGGATCCCTCCATGGAGTCGACGACGAAGGTGGAGTCTGGGCTCCAGCTGAGCGTGAGTCGCTGCCCCGGCGCGGCGCCGTTCACGCCCGGCGACGCGTTCTGGCGGTAGACGGTGAGCTGGCCGCACTCGGTGTCGACGATGTACTGCGTCGCGACGCCGACGTAGGCCTGCTCGACGATCGTTCCTTCGAGCTCGTTCGCCTGCCCGTTCCCGAGCTCGATCTTCTCCGGCCGGATGCCGACCGCGACCTCGCCCGTACGCCCGGCCAGCGCATCGTGCGGCACGCGCACCTCCGGGCCGCTCTGCAGCCGCACGGTGTCGGAGCCGCTCACGGTTCCGGCGATCAGGTTCGAGTGGCCAAGGAAGCTCGCGACGTACGCGGTGGCCGGCCGCTCGTAGAGCTCCGTCGGCGTCCCGAGCTGCTCGATGCGGCCGTGGTTCATGACGGCGATCCGATCGGCCATCGTCATCGCCTCTTCCTGGTCGTGCGTGACGTGGATGAAGGTGATGCCGACGTCGTGCTGGATCGACTTCAGCTCGAGCTGCATCTGCTTGCGCAGCTTCAGGTCGAGCGCGCCGAGCGGCTCGTCGAGCAGGAGCACGCGCGGCTTGTTGACGAGCGCGCGGGCCAGCGCGACACGCTGCTGCTGGCCGCCGGACAGCTGGCGCGGCTTACGGCGCCCCATTCCTTCGAGCCCGACGATCCGCAGCATGTCTTCGACACGACCGCGCAGCGTCTCGCCGCGGACGGCACGCCTGCGCAGGCCGAACGCGACGTTCTCGAAGGCGGAGAGATGCGGGAACAACGCGTACGACTGGAAGACGGTGTTCACGTCCCGCTTGTACGCCGGCAACCCGGCGACCTCACGCTCGCCCAGGTAGATCTGGCCCTCGGTCGGCTGCTCGAAGCCGCCGATCATGCGCAGCGTGGTCGTCTTGCCGCAGCCTGACGGGCCGAGCAGCGCGAAGAAGCTCCCGCTCTCGACCTCGAGGCTGAGGTCGTCGACGGCGACGACGTCGTCGAAACGCCTGGTGACACCGACGAGGCGAACGTCGGGCGTCGAGCTCATCGACGCACGCGCGACCATGCCTCGGCGAGGACGTCGCCGAGGATCGACACGATCTGGTCGAACTCCTCGTGGCCGGCCACCAGCGGCGGCGAGATCTGCACGACCGGATCGCCGCGGTCGTCAGCACGGCAGATGAGGCCCCGCTCGAACAGCCGCGGCGACAGGAAGTCGCGCAGGAGCGTCTCGCACTCCGCGTCGGTGAACCCCGCGCGCGTCTCCTTGTCCTTGACGAGCTCGACGGCGTAGAAGAACCCGGTGCCGCGCACATCGCCGACGATCGGCAGGTCCAGCAACTGCTCGAGCGTCGCGCGGAACTCGTCCTGCGTCTCGGCCACGTGCTCGACGATGTGCTCGCGCTTCATGATCTCGATGTTCTTGAGCGCGACGGCCGCCTGCACCGGATGCCCGCCGAAGGTGATCCCGTGCGCGTACATGCTCGAGTCGTGCATAAAGGGCTCCATCACACGATCGGTCGCGACGACGGCCCCGATCGCCGCGTATGACGAAGAGAGGCCTTTCGCGATCGTCATCAGATCTGGACGGATGTCGTACTTCTCCGAGCCGAACCAGGCTCCCACGCGTCCGAAGCCGGTGATCACCTCGTCGGCGCACAGCAGGATCTCGTAGCGGTCGCAGATCTCGCGCACGCCGCGCCAGTAGCCCTCTGGCGGAGTGAACGCGCCGCCCGCGTTCTGCACCGGTTCCATAATCACCATGCACACCGTCTCCGGGCCCGCAGACTCGATCGTCTGCGCGAGCTCGTCCAGCAGGAGCGCGGTGAACTCCTCCTCGGTCTCGTCCCTTGGACGATGGAATCGGTTCGTGTTGCGGACGTGCAGGACCTCGGGCACGAGCGGCTCGAACGGCGTGCGCAACGCGGGAATGCCGTTGATCGAGAGCGCGCCCATTGTCGTCCCGTGATAGGCGATGTGGCGCGAGATCGCCTTCCAGCGCCGCCCCGGGACCGCTGCGCCTCGCGCCTCGTCCACACGCGTCGGCGGCTCACCGCCGGTCGGCGCGATCGCGGCCCGCACACGCTGCTCGCCCCTCGCCGAGTAGAACTGGCGCGCCAGCTTCCACGCCGACTCGACCGCCTCGGATCCGCCGGACACGAAGAAGAGCCGGTTCAGGTCGCCCGGCGTCAGCGACGCCACCTCGGACGCGAGCTCGATCGCGCGTGGGTGCGCGTACGACCAGTTCGTATAGAACGGCAGCTCGCGCATCTGCGCAGCCGCCGCCTCGCCGATCTCCTCGCCGTACCCGTAGCCGATGTTGACGGAGAACAGACCTGCTAGCGCATCGAGGTACCGCTTGCCGTTCGCATCCTCGAGATAGCACCCGTCGCCACGGACGATGATCGGCACCTCCGCCTGCTCGTACGCGCCCATGCGCGTGAAGTGCAGCCAGAGGTGGTCGCGCGCGGCGCGCTGAAGGTCGAGGGTTGCCGGTGCGACGGTCGTCACGGATGCGTCCCCCAGTCGTAGAGCTGCTTGACCAGGTCGAGATACAGGAACGTCTCGGTCGAGACGACGCCTTCGAGCGCCCGCATGCGGTTGGTCAGCTCGAGCAGCCCGCGCCGGTCGGCGGCGACGACCTCGACGACGAGGTCGTACTGGCCGGCCGTGACGACGACGTAGTCGGCCTCGGGCCAGCTCGAGATCGCATCGGCGACCGGCTCGGGGGAGCCGGCCGTCTTGAGGCCGATCAGCGCTTGCTCGAACCCGAGCCCCAGCGGGTTGGTCACGCCCACCACCTGCAGGATGTCGTCCTCGCAGAGTCGCGAATAACGGGCGCGCACCGTCGCCTCGGAGACGCCCAGCCGATTGGCGATGGCGCGGAACGACTCGCGCCCGTTCGCCTGCAGCGCCTCGATGATCCCCTGGTCGAGCGCGTCGATCCGCCGAGGAGCGCTGACGGCGCCGCGTCGGCGGTCGAAAGCGGCCTGCGCCGGTTGGGCAGCAGCTCTACGCAAAGCGAGGCGATTCGTACCACGCGCTGTGCATTCGGTCAACGCAGGCCCTACTTGAACTCGTATTGCGAATGTTGGATGCTCCCTCGCGCAACCGACCGGGAGGCACCAGATGGCGAGGACACCGCTGGCGCAGCAGATTGAACGGGCATACGCCGAGGTCGTCGAGCGGCGGACGACTCGGCGCGACCTGCTGAAGAAGACGGCGGCGGCAGGAGTCGCAGTCGCCGGGGCGGGCACGATGGGGCGATTTGCGAAGGCCGCGTACGGAGCGACGCCGCCCCGCATCGCGATCCTCGGCGCCGGCCTGGCCGGCCTGACCTGCGCGTACACGCTCAAGCAGGCAGGCCTGAACGCGGACGTGTACGAGGCCTCGATGCGCATCGGCGGGCGCTGCTGGACGAGCCACGACTTCGATCCGCTGGTCGCCGAGCACGGCGGCGAGCTGATCGACCAGGGCCACACGCAGATCCGGCAACTTGCCCAGGGGCTCGGGCTCGACCTCGACAACCTGCTCCAGGCT
>JBKPGW010000246.1:0-13090 GCA_046729555.1 Actinomycetota bacterium
GATCCGCCTCGGCGACCGAGACATCACCCGCCTCGAGGCGCGCGACCGCGACATCGCGATGGTGTTCCAGGACTACGCCCTGTACCCGCACATGAACGTGCGCGCCAACCTCAGTTACGGGCTTCGCGTCCGCAAGACGCCTAAGCACGAGATCGCGCGCCGCGTCGACGAGGTGGCCGAGCTGCTCGGGCTGCACGAGCTGCTCGATCGCCTCCCCGCGGCTCTCTCGGGCGGCCAGCGTCAGCGCGTTGCAATGGGTCGCGCGATTGCTCGCCGGCCTCAGGTCTACCTGATGGACGAGCCGCTCTCGAACCTCGACGCCAAGCTGCGCGTGCGTGTCCGCGCCGACCTCGCGCGCCCGCACGCCCAGCTCGGGGTGACGACGGTCTACGTGACCCACGATCAGGTCGAGGCGATGCAGCTCGGGGAGCGCTCGGCCGTCATGCGGGATGGACGGATTCAGCAGGTCGGTCGGCCGCAGACGCTCTACCGCGATTCCGCCAACCTCTTCGTCGCCTCCTTCATCGGGTCGCCGTCGATGAACCTCGCGCGCGCCGAGGTCGAGGGCGAGGCGGTTCGCTTCGCCGGCTACCGCGTGCCGCTCGACCCGAGGCGCCGGCCACAGGTGGGAAGCGCCGGGCAGGTCATCCTCGGTATCCGCCCCGAGGACTTCGAGGACGTGCGCTTCTCTCCGCCCGGCCTGCCGACGATCGACGTGCAGATCACGCTGGTGGAGGATCTGGGCCCCGAGGCGCTCGCGTTCTTCGCGGTCGACGCCGAACGGGTCGAGCCCGAGCTCTTCGGGGTGGCGTCGGACCGCTCCGACCAGGAGGCGCTGATCGCCGACGATCGGCGAGCACTCTTCTCCGCCACTCTCGACGCGGCAACCGACGCGCGCCCGGGTGCAAGCTGCCGCCTCACCGTCAACCCCGCCCGCTTCCACTTCTTCAGCGCCTACAACGGTGAGAACCTGCTCGCGTCGGGCTCCGAAGTCTCCGACCGGCTCGAAGAGGCTGTCTGACCGTCGTGCCCAGGATCGGACGCACGCTGATCCTGCTCGTCGGCGCCATCGTTTTCGTCGGCCCCATCGTGCTGGGCCTCGGCCACCTCGCACATGCTGCGTGGGGCATGGCGCTCCTCAACTCGCTCACGATCGCGATCGCGTTCACGGCGCTGAGCACCGCCTCGGCCGCGCTGGCCGGCTTCGCCTTTGCCCGCCACCGTGTCTGGTGGAAGAACGTCGTCTTCCTGTTGGTCCTCTCGACTCTGATGGTTCCGTGGATCGTCACGATGATCCCGCAGTTCGTCATCTTCTACCGGCTGCACCTGATCAACACGCCGTGGCCTTGGGTGCTCTGGGGGATTCAGGGCACTCCGCTGCAGATCTTCCTCTTCCGTCAGTTCTACGCGAGCTTCCCGCGCGAGCTCGAGGACGCGGCGGCGATCGACGGCAGCGGCCGCCTGCGCATCTTCTGGGACATCTTCGTCCCGAATTCGAAGCCCGTCATCGCCGTTGCCGCCGTCTGGGCGTTCATCCTCGTCTGGGGCGACTACCTCACGCAGGACCTGTTCTTCCTGCTCGATCCGAACGGCACGCTGCTGACGCGCATCACAGACGTGCTCCCTGCCGGGACGGGAGAGTTACCGAGCGTGCCGCTCGCCCTGTACGCGCTCCCTCCGATCGTCTTCTTCGTGTTCGCGCAGCGGTACATCACGCAGAGCGTGGTGTCGACCGGGATCAAAGCGTAGGCGGACGCGGTGCTCGGCCGGCTCTCCCGCGACCGCAAGGAGGCCGTTGCCTTCTGCGGCTTCATCTCGCCCTGGTTGATCGGGTTCGTCCTCTTCTCCGCGGTGCCGCTTCTGGTCAGCCTGCTCATGTCGATGGCGACTTTCGATCTCTACGGCCTGAAGAACTTTCACTGGGTCGGGCTCGCGCACTACCGACTCGCGCTCGAGGACCCCGCCACGCGAGAGGCGCTCGCCGACACCGGCATCTTCACGGCGATCTTCGTCCCGCTCGGGCTGCTCGTTCAGATCGGCCTGGCTCTGCTCGTCAACAGCGGCACCCGCTTGCGGAGCGTCTTCTGTGCGTTCTTCTATCTGCCGGCCGTGATCCCGACGGTGGTGAGCATCCTGCTCATCTGGAGGATCGGGATCGCCGGCCCGGACGGGGTCTTCGACCGCATCTACCACCTCTTCGCACCGCACCGGACCGTCTACTGGCTCGATCAGCAGGGCCGCGTGATCCTGATCCTGTTCATGATCTGGTCGACGGCGGGGCTCGGAATGTTGGTCTTCCTCGCGGGACTGCAGAACGTCTCACGCCAGCTGCGAGAGGCCGCTTCGCTCGACGGCGCGACCCGGCGTCAGATCCTGCGCACAATCACGCTGCCGCTGCTGACGCCGGTCATCTTCGTCCAGCTCATCCTCGGTCTGATCGCCGCGGCGCAGATGATGATCCAGCCGATCCTGTTCGGCTCCGCGCTCGGCAGCGGCGGCTCGCCGTTCTTCAACACGCCGGCGCCAGGGGCGGACCTGCTCCCGGCTCACATCTTCGACGTGACGTTCATCGGCGCCGCGCCCGGGACAGGTGCAGCGCTCTCCTGGATTCTCTTCGTGATCATCCTTGCGGTCACCCTGGTCCTCTTCGCGACGGGCAGGTTCTGGGTCTTCTACGGCTCAGACTGAGACCGCCGGACCTCGCGCTCCCTGGTGACCTGGTCAGTTCCCCCAGAGCGGCCGCACCTCGATCGTCCCCATCTGGGCAACCGGGTGCGCGGCCGCGATTTCGACCGCCTCCTCCAGGCTGCCGCACTCCAGAATGTCGAAGCCGCCGACTGCCTCCTTCGTCTCCGTGAACGGACCGTCGGGGACGATCGGCTTCCCGTCGCGAACGCGGACGGAGCGGGCCCGGCGCGGCGGCGCCAGTTGGTCGCCGGTGACCCAGATGCCACGCGCCTGGAGATCGTCCAGCCAGGGGAAGCTCTCCTCGTCCTGTGTGTCATTCGGCTTCGGCTCGGTCTGGGCGTCCATCTTCTCGGCGTCCCAGCAGACCAGCATCAGGAATTTCATCGTCCCTCCTTCTCGTCGGTGTCCGGCCTTACCTGTGGACGACGAACGCGGCCGACCAAGATCGACATTACGTCACGTATTGGCCGTTTCTGCCGCAAGTATTCCTTGACAAGAATATAACCGGGTCGGCATGCTTGTCGGGATGGCAGGACTCGCCGCGCTCCAAGTGCTCGCCGAGCCGCGCCGGCTGGCGATCCTCGACCTGCTCCGCGACGGCGAGCGGCCCGTCGGGGAGCTCGTCGAGCAGCTCCGACTCAGCCAACCAGCGGTATCGAAGCACCTCCGCGTCCTCAAGGACGCCGGCCTCGTCGAGGCCCGCCCGGATGCGCAGCGCCGCTTGTACCGCGTCCGGCCGGAGCCGCTCGCCGAGCTCGACCAGTGGCTTGCCTCCTACCGCCAACTCTGGACGACTCACCTGGATCGCCTCGAAGACCACCTCGACCGACGGAGGACGACATGACCGACGCCACGCTGCTCACCGACCGCGCGCGCCCCGCGATACGGCTCGAACGCCACCTCTCGGACCGACCGGCGGTCGTCTGGCAGGCACTCACCGAGCGTGAGCAGCTTCGGTCCTGGTTTCCGTGCGACGTGATCCTGGACGGTGGACGGTGGGAGGTCGGCGCGGCCATCACCTTCCCGTTCCCGCCCGAGGTCATGGACCTGACCCTCACCGGCGAGGTGCTCGAGGTCGACGAACCGAACCTCCTCGCTTTTACCTGGGGCGAGGACACGCTCCGTTTCGAGCTCTCACCGGAGGGGGACGGGACACGCCTCGTCCTCGTCGATGAGCTACCCCCCGACTCGGCCGCCCGCAACGCCGCCGGCTGGGAAAACTGCCTCGACCGCCTCGCCGGCCTCGAGCCCGCCCCCGACGCATGGCAGTCACGCTTCGAGCGCTACACCGCTGCGTTCGAGCCCGCCCTCGGCCCGCAGGAAGGACGCCCCGCCTGATGTCGCGTTGGCTCTCCGAGTCAAGGGCAGTCGCGGCGACGCTGGGCCTCGCCGTCGCCGGCTGGATCCTCACCGTGCGCCAGACGAATGGGATGGACATGGGCGCGGCGACCGACCTCGGATCGTTCGCGTTCTTCGTCGCCGCCTGGGTGCCGATGATGGCGGCGATGATGCTGCCCGGCGCGGCTCCGGCGGTCGCGAGATTTGCCCACGGCGGCCGGCAGGCGCGCGCCGTGCCGCTCTTCGTCGGGTCGTACCTTGCCGTCTGGGCGGTGGCCGGTCTTGCCGTCTATGCGCTTTACCGGCCCCACGGCACGGCCGTGGCCGGCGTCCTCACGATTGCCGCCGGCGTCTACGAGCTGACGCCGCTCAAGCGCGAGTGCCGCCGGCGCTGCAGGGCGAGCGTCCGCTCCGGATTCGAGTTCGGGCCTTACTGCGTCGGCTCGAGCATCGGACTGATGGTCGTGCTGCTGGCACTGGGCGCGATGAGCGTCACGTGGATGGTCGCCGTCGGTGTCGTCGTCCTCGCCCAGAAGGTCTTGCCGCCGACGGCGGTCGTCGACGTGCCTCTGGCGTCGGCGATTGTCGCCCTCGGCATCGTCGCCGCCGTCGCACCGTCGTCGATCCCCGGTCTCACACCCACGATGTAGCGAGAGGAGAGCAGAGAAATGACAAACCACAGAACAGGAACGCGCGAGGAGTGGCTCACGGCCCGGCTCGAGTTGCTCGACGCCGAGAAGGAGCTGACCCGCCGCAGCGACGAGCTCGCCCAGCAGCGGCAGCAGCTTCCCTGGGTCCCGATCGAAAAGGACTACCGCTTCGAGACGGACGAGGGGAGCGCTTCACTCCCCGATCTCTTCAGGGGACGCTCGCAGCTTCTGATCTACCACTTGATGTTCGGGCCCGAGTACACCGCCGCCGCCTGTGCGGTTTGCTCGACGATCGCGGACGGCTTCAACGGCTTCGTCGTCCACCTCGAGAACCACGACGTCGCGATGGTGGCCGTGTCACAGGCCCCGCTCGGCGCCATCCAGGCGTACAAGCGCCGCATGGGTTGGAGCTTTCCCTGGGCATCCGCGTCCGGCACCGACTTCAACTTCGACTTCAACGTCTCGTTCACGGAAGAGCAGCAACGCGAGGACGACGTCGAATACAACTTCCGCTCGATGGACACGAAGTCGATCCTCGAGGCCGGCGCCGACAACCCGGTCGCCCAGGCTGCGGCGATGACGGGAACCGACACCGCGATCTACATGCGGCAAGCACCGGGGATGAGTGCGTTCGCGCTCGAAGACGGCGCCGTGTACCACACCTACTCGGCGTACGCGCGCGGCATCGACGCGCTCTGGGGGATGTACCAGTGGCTCGATCGGGCGCCGAAGGGACGCAACGAGACAGGCCTCTGGATGCGTCGCCACGACGAGTACTAGCGAGAGTCGAGCCAGCCCTCGTAGCGCGTGAACTCCGGCGGTGGAAGGCGCGCGTACGCTTCCTCGGTACTCGTCGTCGTCTCGTGCGGCGCCGTGCTTCTTCGCGACGGAGTCCGCGACGTAGGCCCCCAGTCCGGGCGGCCGGTCCGCTTGCCATCCTCGCCGACCATCGTGTGGCGCTCGCGTGAACCGACGCCGAGCACCACACACGGGCCGCCGACGATCACGTGGCCCGTGCCGGGCGGGCAGTGCACGAAGTCAAACCGTCGCTGCGGCCGCTCCTGAGCGGGGCCAGGCCTGCTGAAGCTAGAGTGATGCCGTGCGGCTCTACGCCTCGACCGGGGACGGCATCGCTCGACTTGATGAGAGCAACGGCGCGTGGGCTGTGGCGATTTCGCTCCGCGGTAGCCACGCGCAGTGCCTTGCGGTCGACCCGCGCGACGCCGACGTCGTCTATGCCGGCCTTCGTGACGGTGGTGTTCGGCGAACGAGTGACGGCGGCCGCGCATGGGTCGACTGTCGGCTGCCGGCGCCGGGCGTATTCTCGGTTGCGGTAAGTGCCGTCGACGGCGCGGTGTACGCGGGAACGGAGCCGAGTGCTCTCTTTCGCAGCGACGACGGCGGTGAGAGCTGGCGCGAGCTCAATGCGTTGCTGGACCTCCCGTCGCGGCCGACGTGGAGCTTTCCGCCGCGGCCCTGGACCTCACACGTCCGCTGGATCGCGCCGAGCCCACACGACGCCGAGCTTCTCCTCGTCGGGATCGAGCTCGGCGGGTTGATGCGGTCGGTCGACGGCGGCGCCTCGTGGCAAGATCATCGGCCGGGGGCGCAGCGCGATGTCCATTCGCTCGCGTGGCATCCCCGCATAGAGCGACGCGCGTACGAGGCCGGGGGTGGTGGTGCTGCCTGGAGCGATGACGGAGGCGAACGGTGGCGGCCGGCGGACAACGGTCGCGATCGCCACTACGCGTGGGCGGTCGCGGTCGAACCCGACGACCCGGACGCCTGGTACGTCTCGGCCAGCACGGGACCATTCGCGGCGCACGGCAGGGCGGATCCGGAGGCGCGTATCTACGCCTGGCGTGGCGGCGCCTGGCAGGCGCTCGCGGGAGGCTTGCCGGAGCCTCTGCCGGCGATGCCCTATGCGCTCGTCGCGACCGGTCGGCGCCTGTTCGCCGGCCTCGCCGACGGCCAGCTCTGGGAGAGCACCGACCGGGGCGAGAGCTGGCAGGCCTGCGTGCTCGAAGGCGATGCGCTGACGCGGCTCAACGCGCTCGCCGATGCCGTTTAGCCGGCATTCGCTCACGATCGATCGGGCGGCGGAGGCGATCGAGTTCCATAAGCGGGCGTTCGGCGCTACCGAGCGATGGCTTGCCGTTACGACTTTTGCCGCGCGCTGGGCCGGGAGTGGCTCTTCTAGCAGCTGGAGCGACGGGACTCGAACCCGCAAAAGACACCGCATCGAAATCCGACGCTGAGCTGGAGCCTCAGGACGCCAGCCTCGGGTCGAGCCCGCGCGGCCGAAATCGAACGACAATCCGTCACACGAGCTGGCGCCCGAGATCGCGTACGGTCTCGAGCATCAAGTCGGCGTCCGCGGTCGTCGTCCTCCAGTTGACGAACGCCGGCCGGAATCCGACGTTGCCCGCCCAGCGAGTCGTGCCGACGTAGACGCGGCCGTCGGTAAGGACGGCGCGGCCGATTGCGAGATTCAGGTCGTCCAACACATCCGCCAGCACGCCAGGGGGCCGGTAGCGGAAGCAGACGATGTTCAGCGGCGCCGGCGCGAGCAACTCGAGATCATCGGCAGCGTCCACTTCACTGGCGACGTGCGCGGCGATGTCCAAGCTGCGCTCGACGATCGCCCGATACCCGTTTCGTCCGTAGGCCGCGAGTGTGGCCCAGACGGCAAGCGAGCGAGCGCGGCGTGAGAGTTCCGGAGCTCGGAAAGCATAGACCTCCTCGTCCGGCAGGTAGCTCGCGGCGGCTGAGAAGACCGCAGTCAGGAGCGCAGGGTCGCGCACGAACGCGAAGCCGCAGTCATGGGGGACGTTCAGCCACTTGTGCCCGTCCGAGATCACCGAGTCGGCTCGTTCGACACCATCGGCGAGGGCCGCGGTGCGTGGCGACACGCGCGCGAACAGGCCGAACGCGCCGTCGACGTGTAACCACGCTCCGTGCTCGCGCGCGAGGAGGCTCATCTCGGCGATCGGATCGAAGTGGCCGGCGTTCACCTCACCGGCGTTCGCGATCACGATCGCCGGCGCGCCGGCGAGTCGCTTCAGTTCGAGCTCGAGCGCGGCCGGGTCGAGGCGGCCCGTATCGTCGGCTTGGCAGTACGTCACGTTCTCTCGGCCGGCGCCAAGCATGGCGAGCGCCTTCAGTGTCGCGACGTGGACGAAACCGCTTGTCAGAACCGGCATCCGGGGAAGACCTGCCAGCCCATGGGCCGCGATGTCGACACCGTGAAGCTCGCCCCACCACTGACGCGCCGCTGCGAGCGCGGTGAAATTCGCGGTCGTAGCGCCGGTGGTCAAGACGCCACCCCAGGAGGCGGGGAGCCCGAACAGCTCCTGCAGCCACGCGAGGGACGTTGTTTCGAGCTGTGTTGCGAGCGGACTCGCGTCCCACGGCCCCGCGTTCTGGTCGATGAGAGACGTGAACCAGTCCGCCGCCAGCGCTGCCGGCGTGGAGCCGCCGATCACCCAGTGAAAGAACCGCGGCCCGCCCGAGCGAACGTGCGCCTCCGTGCCCCGCTCGAGTAACCGCTGCAGCACCGCGAGAGTGCCGTCGCCTTCCTCTGGCAGCCGGCCGTCGAAGCTGCGCGCCGCCTGATCTGCGCCAGGGACGCGCACCGCGCCGTCGAGCCCCGCGAGGTATGCCCGTGCGTGCTCGAGCACGAGTTCCAGCGCCGGGAGCGCGTCCTCTGCGGCGGGCGACGGGTGGCGCACGAGTGCCGACTCTACTCGCGACTTACTCGATCGCCAGGGTCGCGATGTCGTGTGCCAGCGCTTTCATCCCGATCTCGCGGGCGGCCGCGCCCGCCGACGCAAGAAGTTCGGCGGCCACTTCCCAATCACCAGGCTCAGCTCGCTCGAGCAGCAGTTGCGCATAGTCATGTTGCGTGTGCACGAGCCAGGTACGAGCGCGCCTCTCGGCGTTCGCATTGAGTGCTGCTTTGAAGTGCAGCTCCGCGTCGCCCCAGCGTCCGGTTGTCGTCGCGAGCAGCGCGAGGTAGCGTGATACGGAACCCCTCATTCCCTCAGGCCAATCGGCGGCATTGAATGCGGCGTAGGGGCCCAGCAGTTCGTAGAGGAGCTCGGCCGACTCAGCGTCGGCCAATGCGGCTGATGTCTCCGCGAGGAGGCTCATCCCGAAGAGCCACTCTTGATCGAAAGGGACTGCTGCGAAGCGATCCTGCGCAAGTTCGTCGATTGCCCGCTTCGCCTCAGCCAGCCGGCCGAGCCGCGCATCGAGATGAATGAGCGCACACCTGAACGCAACCCGAGCCGGATACTCGGCGACGACGCCGCGAAGGCCTGGATCGATCTGCTCGAGCGAGCCGCGTAGGTCTGCGATTGCGTGTCGTTGCAGCCAATACGCCGCAACGGCGACCTCGGGCTTCGCTCGCTCGCCGACAGCGAGTGCTTGCGTCGCGAGCTTCTCCGCGTCGTCCAGCTTTCCGGCGGTTATTGCGACCAGGGCGCGACCTGCATACGCGTCCCAAAGCTCGGCCGGTTGTCTCAGATCGGCGGCGGCCCGCGCCATCGCCTCGATGTCGACCTCCAAGTCGCTGATGCCTCCGAGCATGACGAGCGAGACGAGCCGATGCGCATGCGCGTGGATCAGCCGAACGTTGTCGCCGAGGCCGGCGGCAACTTCACGGAGCTCGATGGAGAGTGCGCGGTGCTCCTCGAGCGTGTCCGGGGCGATGATCGCCGCAGCGCGGCCGTCGAGAGCGTACGCGAGCGCAACCGCGTTTCCCGACGCGCGGGCGAGCTCGACCGCCTCACGACTCAGCCTGTCGCGCCGCTCGCGCGCGGGCTCGTCACGGAGGGCTCCCGCGAGCCGGCCCAGCAGCCTCGCCCGCAGCTCAACGTCTTCGGTGCCGAGCGCCGCCAGCGCCTCCTCGAGCAGCGGCACGACCTGGGCGTCGGCGCCTGCCCGCAAATACATGTCCTCACGTGCGTAGCCTGCGGCCGCGCGTGCGAGCGCCCGGCGCAGGTCGAGGCGTCGTGCAATCCCGGCCGCATCGAGAAACGCACTCTTCGCACGGTCGGCGGTTCCTGCGCTCGCCTCAGCCTCGCCGAGGACAAGGAGCAGCTCGCAACGTGTCTCCTCGTCCGCGTCGCCGCTCACGGCAAGCGCTTCCAGCGCCGTCTCGTAGAGACGCGCCGCCTCCTCGTACGCCAGCAAGACGAGCGCGTGGTCGCCCGCGCGCCGCGCATAGTCGAGTGCCATGTCGAACTCTCGCGCAGCGACGGCGTGATGAGCGAGCTCCGCCAGGTGTTGGCCGGGCTCCTCAGCTTCGAGCTCCTGCAGCACGCCGATCGCCTGTCGGTGCAGCAGGACCCGCCTGGCACTCGTCAGCCCGTCGTAGAGGGTGTCGCGGATGAGTACGTGAGCGAAGCGGAGACGACCACTGGCCCCGGGGATGTCCGAGACGACGCGGGCGGCCATTGCCTCGTCGAGGGTGTGGAGCAGCTCGTCTTCCGAGAGACCGGTGAGGCTGATGAGTGTCCGCAAGCTGAACTCGCGCCCGATTACAGAGGCGAGGATCAGCACCCGGTTGCACTCCTCCGGGAGGTGTGCAAGGCGCCGCGCGATGACGTCCCGGACGCTCTGCGGGATTCCGATCCTCCCGCTGGCATCCCGTCGCGGCCCTTCGAGCGCTAGCAGGCGAACGGTCTCGGCGACGAAGAGCGGGTTGCCGTCGGTTTGTTCGTACAGCGCGCCCATCAACTCACGCGACGCAAGCTCCGACGCAGTCAGTTCGACGTACCGTGCCACGGCCTGCTCGGTGAGGCCGCCGAGTACGACTCGGCGCGCCACAGGCTCACGCACGACCTCCGCGAGCATGTCCCTCACCGGCGGTGGCGTGGCGGGGTCGACGTCGCGATATGCGCCGAGCACGAGCATGCGCATCGAGCCAAGCTCCCGAGTCAAAAACTGGAGTAGCAGGAGTGACGGCGTGTCCGCGGCGTGCAGATCGTCGAGGACGAGCACGATCGGTCGCGATTGCGACGCGTTGCGGAGCAGCTCAACCGTAGCGTCGAAGAGCCGGAAGCGAGCGGCCTCGGACTCGACGGCAAGCGGCTCAGGCACGTCCGGGAAATGCCTGCGCAGCTCCGGGAGGATTTGCGCGAGATCCGTCGCGACGGAAGCGAACTCGGACCCTACTGCCGACGCGTCGCTCTCCCGCAGATGTGTCCGAAGCGACTGGACCCAGGGCCAGTACGCCGGCGCGCCGCCGGCCTCCCAGCAGCGGCCGACGAGGACGCGAGCCCCGAGACCCTTGGCGACGGCTACGAGCTCGTCCGCGAGGCGGCTCTTGCCGATCCCAGGCTCCCCGCCGATCAGGAAGAGTCGGCCCATGCCTGCGATCGCGTCGTCGAGCCCGGCACGAAGCTCGGAAAACTCTGCTTCGCGGCCGACGAAGACCGTCCGCGGCACCGTAACGGCGTGAAGCTCGAGTGCCGGATCCTGCCGAAGGATCGTCTGGTGCAGCTCCCGTAGCGACTTGCTCGGCTCGATGCCGAGCTCCTCGACGAGTGCCCGGCGCGCATCGTTATACGCGGTAAGTGCCTCAGCTTGGCGACCGGAGCGGTAGAGGGCGACCATCAGCTGCGCCCGTAAGCGCTCGCGTAGCGGATGCTCGCGTACCAACGCCTCCAGCTCGCCGACGAGCTCAGCGTGCTTTCCGAGCGCCAGGTCCGTCTCGATCCGCTGCTCGATCGCGCTCGTGCGCAACTCGTCGAGACGAGCGATTTCGGACTGTGCGAAGCTCTCGTAGGCAACATCCGCTAAGGGAGCTCCCCGCCAAAGCGCGATTGCCTCGCGGAGGACGCTGCTCGCCTCTTGTGGCGGGGACGAGTCAGCCTTTTCCCGGAGCCGCATGAACCGCGTCAAATCGAGTTCCTCGGGATCGAGGTGGAGCATGTACCCCGGCGCGCGCGTCAGCACGCGGTCTTCGCCGACGACCTTACGGAGCTGGGAGACGTACACGTGGAGCGCCTTCGCCCCGCTAGTTGGCTGGCGTTCGCCCCAAAGATCCTCCATCAGGCGGTCCGCGGAGACGACTTCGTTTGCGTGCAAGATCAGAAGGGCCAGCAGCGCTCGCTGCTTGGAGCCGCCGAGTGGGAGGAGGCGCCCGTCGCCCCAGACCTCGAGCGGCCCGAGGATTCTGAAATCCATGCTCTCGCGGCGACGCTAGCAGGCTCGCGAAGCGCCGACAAGGATCGCGGTTTATGGCCTTCTTACCGCGCGCTTGCCGTGTCTTTAGGGCGGCGCGGTTTGCTCCTGGACGAGCCACACAGGGTGGCTCCGATCCAAAGGAGGCAGTGATGTTTTCGACGATGAAGCTCGCAAGCGCCGGATCGCTCGCCGTGGCCCTGCTGTTGGTGGCGGCACCGGCAATGGCGACGGTGAGGCCCGACGACCGGTCGGGGATCCGCACGATCGGTACGACGGTCGCATCGCAAGGCCTGCGCCCTGATGACCGGCCTGGTCTTCGCGGGGCGGTCGAGTCGAATCCCGCGGGTGTTGCTCGGTCTCTCGACGCGAGCGTTCGGTCGCTACGACCCGACGACCGAGCAGGCTTCCGCGGCAGTTTCGAGCAGCCGCTGACGATCGCTCTTGCCAGCCGGCCTTCGGTCACGGCGACCGATCAGGGTTTCGACTGGATCGCCGCCGGAGCCGGGGCGGGGGTCGCGACGACTGGGATGTTGCTGTTGCTCACGTGGGCGCTCACCCTTCGCCGCCATCGGCGCAGGGGGATGCCCGCTTGACGACAGTGTCATTGAGACGCCGCCTCCGGCGGAGCGCGAGCGGGCGTTAATGCCCGCTCGCGTGCTTTCGAGACAGCGGGGCGGGGTGCTCGCCAACGCCACCCTGGTGCCAGGCGGCGAAGCGCTCGTCGCCGTCGAACTGAGAGAAGCACTTCGTCCCGAGACTTCCAGACCTTCGACGAGGTCGCGAAGCGCCGGGAAAGGAATCGGGGTGTCGAAAACGGGAGCGACGGGACTCGGACCCGCGACCCCCGTCGCGGGCCTCGCCGCGTCGCGGAAAGCCGCCTTCGCGTGGGCGGTTAGTGCCGGATTAGCGACTCGGCTCAGTCTGCAGATCGCCGCTGTTACTCGAACAAGGAGCCGCCGGTGCGGAAGAGGATCGCCTTGCTGGGAATCTTCGCCTGGCCGGATTCGGTGGCCGCGGCGTGCGATCCGTATCCAAGGAAGAGGGTGTCTAGTAGTCCCTGGGCAGACTCCGGGACTGATCTTCTAGGTTCGCCGCGTGATCGATCTCCACACGCACATTCTTCCCGGGCTCGACGACGGGCCGCGTACCCTCGCGGAAAGTGTGTCGATGGCTCGCGCAGCCGTCGTCGATGGCATTCGGACGATCGCAGCCACGCCGCA
>JBKPGW010000247.1:0-3541 GCA_046729555.1 Actinomycetota bacterium
ACGATCGCGTCGACCGCGGCGGTCGCGAACGCGGTGATGGACGCGCTCGCGCCGCTCGGGATCAGGCACGTCGACATGCCGCTGACGCCGGAGCGCGTGTGGCGGGCGATGCAAGCGGCGAGGAGCTGAGAGGAGCGGCCATGTACACACAGCGTCCAGCGGAATTCACGTACCACCGCCCGACCAGCCTCGACGAGGCGATCGGGTTGCTGGCGAAAGACGGTGACGCCCGGCCGCTGGCCGGCGGCCACTCGCTCCTGCCGATCATGAAGCTCCGGCTCGCCGAGCCGCAGGCGATCGTCGACATCGGTCGCCTTCCTGGGTTGGACGGGATCGAAGTCGACGGTGACGAGTTGCGGATCGGCGCGCTCGCGACGCACGCATCGGTGGCGGCGTCGGAGCTCGTGCGGGAGAAGTGCCGCGTGCTGGCGACGACGGCCGAGGGCATCGGCGACCGCCAGGTGCGCAACCGCGGCACGATCGGCGGCAGCCTCGCCCACGCGGATCCCGGCGCGGACTATTCGACGGTGATCACGGCCTTGGGTGCGACGGTGGTTGTTCGCGGCCCGGACGGCGAGCGCGAAGTTCTGGCCGACGACTTCTTCACCGGCGTCTTCACGACGGCGTTGCAGCAGGGCGAGCTCGTGACGGCCGTGCGGGTCCGGGGTGTCGAGAGCGCCGCCTACGTCAAGCACCGCCATCCGGCCTCGGGATACGCGGTGGCCGGCGTGGCAGTTGTCCTGCGTCCGGAAGCGGCACGGATCGTCGTCGGCGGCGTGACCGGCACGCCGGTTCGTGCAACGGAGGCGGAGCAGGTGATGGAGATCGGGATCGCACCAGTCGACGAGGCGGCGATCGCGGCGGTGGCGGAGAAAGTGCCGGCCGCGCTGCCGGGCGCGTTGTCCGACACGTACGCCTCGGGCGAGTACCGCGTCCATCTCGCGCAGGTGCTCGCGAAGCGAGCGATCAAGGCGGCGCTCGAAGCCGCGTGAAGCTCGAGAACTCGTTCGAAGTGCCCGCGTCGCCCCAGGCGGCGTGGGCACTTCTGATGGACGTTCCACGAATCATTCCGTGCATGCCGGGCGCGACGCTCGACGAGGCGGTCGACGAGGACAACTGGAAGGCGACGATGGCGGTGAAGCTCGGGCCAATCTCGCTGTCGTTCAACACTGACGTGAAGCGGGAGGAGAGCGACGAGGCGGCGCGGCGGGCGAAGCTGTCGGCCCGCGCGCGCGAGGTGCGTGGGAAGGGCAATGCGTCGGCCACGATCGAGTCGTCGCTGACGCCGCAGAACGGCGGCACGAAAGTCGACATCGTCACCGACCTGCAGCTGACGGGCCCGGTGGCCCAGTACGGGCGCGGGTTGGTGCAGGACGTCTCCTCGCAGCTGATAGGGCAGTTCGCGGATTGTCTGAAGAAGCAGCTGGCGGCAGCTACGCCCGAAGAGGCTGCCGCGGCAGTTGCCGAGCAGCCGCGCCCGGTTGGCGGGCTCCGGCTCGGGCTCGCCGCGCTGTGGCGCGCGCTGGTCCGGCTGTTCCGCCGCCGCTCGCGCTAGCGCTGCCGGCGGGCGACTGGCGGGCATCGACTTGCGGCGCGTCGAAACCCCCGCAACACTTTGACGGAGCACACGTTCGGTTGGGGGGACCGGTGGAGATCGGCGAGCCAGAGCGCACCTACACGGTTGAGCCGCTCGAGGATCCCGTGCCGCGCGAACCTCCCGCCGAGCCTGCGCAGCAGCCTGCCGGGCCCCCCGTTGAGGAGCCGATCGAGCCGGAGAGAGTGCCGGCGCCGTGAGCGCAGCACCCGATTACATCGAGCCGATCGTCGGCTGGCGGACCTGGGACGTCGTGCACGAGGGCGAGGGCTTCCGGCTTCGAAGCGTGGTCTACGACGCGGTTTGGTTCCCGCGCAATGAGCTCATCGCCCGCTGTCTCCACCGTGCATTCGCCTTCCCATGGCGCAGACGCTCCGAGCACGTCCCGCCTGCTCGCGGCTGTGCCTGCGGCGTCTACGCGGCGCGCGAGCCCGAAGAGGCCGTTCGCTACCTCGAGGGACGCACCTGGGCAGACGCGCTGAGCGTCCACCGGGTCATCGGTACCGTGTCGCTCTGGGGCCGTGTCGTCGAGTGCACGCGCGGCTGGCGTGCCTCCCGCGCTTACCCGAGGAGGATTTACGTCCCGGGGACGCGCGCCCCCTACTGGCTCAGGGCGGAGCGGGCTGAAGAGGTCGCGCTTGGGCTGACCGACTACGACGTCCCGGTTGAGCTTCTCGACTGGGACACCTGTGGACCTGAAGAGCTTGTTGCGGCGCTGGAGGCAGAAGCCGCTCGCGGCTGAAGTGCGCGTTTAAGCTCTCGCCCAGTGGCAGGGTGCTGCAATCCGCGCGGTTGTGACAGGTTCTTCACGCCGCGTTTCGCTCGCCGCGTGGCGGCTCGCTACCGGAAGAAGGGACTCGATGAGACGGCGCGGCGGATGGTCGAGTTTCTCGAGCTGCGCGGGATCGAGGGCGCGACCGTCCTCGAAATCGGCGGCGGCGTCGGCGAGATCCAGATCGAGCTGCTGAAGCGGGGTGCCGCGCGCGCCGTGAACCTCGAGCTCTCGCCGGCCTATGAGGAGGAGGCGAACCGGCTGCTGCGCGAGACAGCGCTCGAGGAACGTGCAGAGCGGCGCCTCCACGACATCGCCGTCGACCCGGAGGGCGTGGAGCCCGCCGATATCGTCGTGCTGCACCGGGTGGTCTGCTGTTACCCGGATTACGAGCGCCTGCTCGGAGCGGCGGCGCAGCGCGCTTGGCGTTTGCTCGTGTTCAGCTACCCGCCGCGCAACGCCGTTTCGCGTCTGTTCATCGCCGCCCAAAACCTCATCTTCAGGCTGCTCGGGAGAGAGTTTCGGACCTTCGTCCATCCGCCATCCGCGATGCTGGGCCTTCTTGGCGAGCGCGGGCTTCGCCACACGTTCGCCCATCACGCGCTCGTATGGCAGGTAGCGGGGCTCGAGCGCTAACTGTCCGTCCCGCGGGCTCCTAAGCCGCCGGAGTGCGCAACGCAAGCAACTTCCGGATGCGGCTCAGCGCGGCATCGACGTCGGGCGGCGTCCGCTCGAGGTCACTACGGAGATCGTTGAGGAGATCAGAGAGCGCAGAGGCGTGGAAGTGTTGCGTGCGATACGCGTCTTCGCGCGCCTGCGCCCGTGTTTTATCGAGCTCGGCCCGCAGGTCACGGATGCGCCGGTCACGACTCGCAACCGCCCGCTTGTGTCTCTCTTCGAGCGAGCCCAACTGTCCCCGCAGCTCACGAATCACCTGGCCCCGCGTTTGTGCGAGCACGAGCGCCTCCTCCCGCGCCGCGGCGAGATCCGAGCGCCGGCCGAAATACAAATAGAGGAAGAGGCTTGCCAGAGCGGCGAAGGCCGACAGCGCAGCGACGACGGTGGAGACGAGAGCGGACATGCTGCACAGGCGCGTGGTTCTGACCAGTGAGGCTCGAGCCCCTCACGGGGCCCGGCGCAGGTAGCCCTGGCGAAGGCGTGCTCGCCGCCGAGCG
>JBKPGW010000248.1:0-2103 GCA_046729555.1 Actinomycetota bacterium
GACGTGCTTGCCGCGATCGCGCTCTGCCAGCTCGACAAGGTCGAGCAGCACCGCGAGCTCCGCCGGCGGCAGTTCGCGCTCTACGACGACGCGGTCGCAGAGCTCGACGGGATCACGCCGCTCGCGCGCGACGCGCGCGACATACACGCGCTGCACCTCGACATCGTCCGCATCGACGCCGAGCGCGCCGGCGCGTCACGCGAGGCGTACCAGCACGCGCTGCGCGAGGAGAACATCTCGACGTCGATCCACTTCCTGCCCGTGCACCGGCTCACGTACTACCGCGAGCGGTTCCCCGACCAGCCGTCGTTGCCGGTCGCCGAGCGTGCGGGCAACGAGATCCTGTCGCTCCCGCTGTCACCCGCGCACTCGGACGACGACATCGGCGACGTGATCGCGGCGCTCCTGCGCGTGTACGAACGCTTCACGTCGTGAAAAGACGTACGGCGATCAGGCTCGGCCTGACGCTCCTGATCACCGGCGGCTGTCTCGCCTACATCCTGTGGCAGCTCGACGTCCGCAAGACCGCGGACATCGTCGTGCACTCGCACCTCGGCTGGTTCTTCGGTGCGGTCGCGATCATGATCGCCGGCGTTCCGCCGATGGCGTTCCGCTGGCAACGGCTGCTCGCCGCGCGCGGCGCGCACGAGAGCTTTGCCTGGTGCAACCGTGCCTACTTCGTGTCGTACACCGCCGGGCAGGTGCTGCCAAGCGCCGTCGGCGGTGACGCGTCGCGGATCTTCGAGAGCGCGCGCCGGCATCCAGGCCGCCTCGCCGACATGAGCGCGATCGTCATCCTCGAGCGCGCGCTCGGCGGCGTCGCGACGCTGACGCTGGCCGCAATCGGCTTCGCGCTGGCGATCGGGAAGTACGACGTCGGCCCGTACTTGTGGATCGAGGGCGTCTTCGTCGTCGGGACGGTCGTCCTCGCGGTCCTCTTCTTTTCCCACCGGATGCGGCCCTTGCTCCGGCGCTTCGTCCCGCTGCTGCAGCGCGTCAAGCTCGAGCGGCCGCTACGCGCGTTCTACGAAGGCGTGCACGTGTTCCGGCGGCACGTGCGGCTCATGGCCTGGATCTTCGCGCTGACGCTCGTCGTCCAGGGCGTGCGCGTGCTCGCGATCTGGATGGGCGGGAAGGCGGTTGGCGTCGATCTGTCGCCGCGGCCGTACTACGTGATGGGGCCGCTGCTCTTCCTCGTGCTGCTCGTGCCGTTCACGGTCAACGGGATCGCCGTGCGCGAGGCCTTCTTCGTCAGCTTCCTGACGCAACTCGGGGTGGAGAAGGAAGCTGCGCTCGCGACCGGCTTCCTCTTCTTCGTCGTCACCGTCGGGCTCGCGATTCCGGGGGCTGTCATCCTGGCGATCGAGAATCTGCGCGGGATGACGCGGCCCCGCGCCTCTGAGCTCAGATAGCCTCACGCGCGGCCATGAAGGTTCTGATCACCGGCGGCGCCGGCTTCATCGGCTCGCACCTCGCCGACCGCTTGCTCGCCGACGGGCACGCGGTGCGTGCGCTCGACAACCTCGACCGCCAGGTCCATCCCGAGGGGGAGCGGCCGGACTACCTCGACTCCGACGTCGAGCTGCAGACGGGCGACGTCCGCGACGGTGACGCGGTGGGCCGCGCGCTCGACGGTGTCGACGCCGTCGTCCACCTCGCGGCGGCGGTCGGCGTCGGACAGTCGATGTACGAGATCGAGCGCTACACCTCGATCAACGCGATCGGAGCGGCCGTCGTGCTCGAGGAGGCGGTCGAGCGCCGCGACACGATCGGGAAGCTGCTGGTCGCCTCGTCGATGTCGATTTACGGCGAGGGGCAGTACCGCAATCCGCGCACCGGCGAGTCGGGCCTCGCGCCGTGGCTGCGGCCGGAGCAGCAGCTCGCCGCGCGCGAATGGGACGTGCTCGCGGAGGACGGCACGCCGCTGGAACCGGAGCCGACGGCGGAGACGAAGCCGCTGCGGCCGACGTCGATCTACGCGATCAACAAGCGTGACCACGAGGAGATGTTCCTGGCAGTCGGCGCCGCGAACGGGATCCCGGCCGTCGCGCTGCGCTTCTTCAACGTCTACGGCGAGCGGCAGGCGCTCTCCAATCCCTACAC
>JBKPGW010000249.1:0-4038 GCA_046729555.1 Actinomycetota bacterium
GTGTAGGTGTGGTAGACGGTCCCGTTCTCGCGCGCGAAGGCGATCCAGCCCGGCCCCTCGCGCAGCCCGTCCTTGAGCTCGGCTCCGATCTGTCCTGACCACTCCTCGAGCCAGTCGGGCGGGTTGTCGATCAACTCCTTCACCTCGGGAACCTGCTGCGCCTGCTCCTCGGTCATCACGAGGCCGAAGTCGAAGGCGAAGTCGCTGTTGTAGGTGGAGACGTAGGGGAACTGCCAGCCCATCCGCTGCTTGTAGGCCGTGAGCCGCTCGATCGGCGCCCGCGAGAAGCAGAGCAGCGTCACGTCGCGGTGATTCAGGTGGACGAGCGAGCCGTCGAGCCCGTCGCCCAAGTTGGTGCAGCCCGGACAGGCGCCGCGCGTGTAGTCGGGGCCGAACATGATGTTGTAGGCGAGCAGCTGCGAGCGCCCGTCGAAAAGCTCGGCGAGGGTCTTCTTGCCATCCTCGGTCTCGAACTCGTACTCCTTGTCGACTGGGACCCACGGGAGATCGAGACGCTTTCTCTTGATCTCCTCGTTTCGCTCCGCCTGCTCGGCCTCGAGCTTGGCAAGCTCGTCCCGGGCCGCCTGCCACTCCTTGCGGTTTCCGATCTTGTGCTCAGGCATCTCAACTCCTTCCAGTCGAACTCGACCGCTCCCGGCGTGAGCCGAATCCATCGTCGGATCGGACGCTACCGGGATCACGAAATAAGACCCGCCGCGACCCGAAAACTCATCGCAGCTCTCCTCGACCGGCGGCGCGAAGAGGGTTCGGCATCGACGTCCGGATAGCTAGCGTCCTCCGGGTGAAGGTCACCGCCGAAGCCGCGCGCCGTTTTCTCGTCGCGCGACACCTCCTCGCGCCGGCGCGGTCTCTCGAGGGAGCCCCTAGCGCCGTGCTCGAGGTCTTCCGCAAGTTCGGTTCGATCCAGTTCGACCCGCTCGCGGTTGCCGGTCGGAACCACGACCTCGTGCTGCACGCGCGCGTCGCCGACTACGACCCCGCGTGGTGCGAACGGCTCTACGAACGCCGCAAGATCTTCGAGGCGTACAACAAGGGGCTCTCGCTCGTTTCGACGAGCGAGTTCGCGTGGTTCCGCGGGATCTTGAGCCGGAACGCGCCGCGGACGCTCGCCGAGAACGCCAAGGTTGCCGAGCGGGTGCTCGAGCGGATCCGCGCGGATGGCCCGCTCTCGGCGCTCGATTTCGAGCACGAGCGCGGGCCGACGACCGACTGGTTCGGCATGCCGACAAACACCGTGCGCGCTGTGCTCGAGGCATACGCGGTCACCGGCGTGCTCGGCCTCGCGCGACGCGACGGAAACCGCAGGTACTACGACCTGCTCGAACGCCTGCTACCTGCCGACGTCCTTGCTCGCAAACTCCCACTGGAAGAACAACTCCGGCACAAGCTTCTGTCGCGGTACCGTGCCCACGGTCTGCTCGGTGTCGGCGGCGGCGGAGATATCTTCGGCGGTATCGGGCCGGCGAAGCCGGACGCGCGGTTGCCGGGGTACCCAGGACGGAACGCGCTGCGCGAAGAGCTCGTCGAACTGGGCGAGATCGTTCCCGTCGAGGTCGAGGGCGTGCGCGGCAAGCGCTTCGCCATCAGGGACGACGTCGAGCTGTTGGAAGCGCCGCCGGAGCCGCCGCCCTCCGTCGCGTTCCTCCCCCCTTTCGATCCGCTGATTTGGGACCGCGGCCTTCTTGGGAGCCTGTTCGACTTCGACTACGTATGGGAGCTCTTCGTGCCACCTGCCAAGCGCCGTTGGGGCTGGTACGTGCTGCCGATCTCTTTCCGGGACCGCTTCGTCGGCCGGATCGAGCCGCGGATCGACCGGGCCGACGCCCGCGTGCAAGTGCTCGATGTCTGGTGGGAGAACGGCTTCGCGCCGCGCCGCGCTGAGGGGTTCGTTGACGCGATGCGCGACGCGCTCCGCGCCTACCTGCGCTTCGCGGGCGCGAGCCGCCTCGAGTGGGCACCCCACCTCGGAACGGAGAGACGGCTCTTCCTCACCCGCCCATAAGAAGGCGCAGGGTCATCGGTCGACGAGCTTGTCTCTGCCCGGCGCGTCGACGATCCGGTTCGTGTCGGCCCCGCGATCGAAGGCGACGCTCACAGGTGGGCTCGAATCCACGCGAGAATGAGGGCGCGCGTCCTGGCCGCGTGGGGCGCGGCCTGAACAAGTTCCCAGCCGTGCAGCGATCCCGGATAGAAAACCGCGCGCTTGTCGCGCGAGCCGACCCTGCGGACGATCGCACGGGCTTCCGTCAGCGGTGCGCGCGCGTCGCCGCGGCTGCCTAGATAAAGAAACGGCGCGCGCAGCGCGCCCGGTCCTGGCTTATTGATCCCGTATCCGGGCCAGAGTCGCGTGCCCGAGAGGCTGACAAGACCAGCGACGCGCAGGCCGGCGCCGTTTTGGACGACAGCGGCGCCGCCCATCGAGGCGCCGATCAGGAAGACGTGCCTAACCCCGCGCTCGTGTGCGCGCGCGACCACGGCCGCCAAATCGCGGCCGAGCGCGAGCGAGTTCTTGGCGGGCATCTCCGAGCGGCCGTTGCCGCGAAAATCGAAGGCGAGCACGCGCAGCCCGCGAGCCACCAATGTCTGCGCGTACGGAAGCTCCTCACAAAGGTTGCTCCCGCCCTGGTGGGCGAGGACGACCGCCGTCGGACCGTGTCCTGCCTCGACGGCATAGAGATGCACGCGGTCCGCTGCCGTAAGCCAGAACGGGCGCGCCTTGATCCCGGACGCGTCGCCGCAGGCAGCGACGAGAGAGGGCGGCTTCCCGACTGCACGGCCGACCGGCACCGTCACGGCGAGAAGCGCAAGCCCAACTGCGAAACCACGCACCATCAGCGCGTTCCACCCATCGAACGTCGATCAATCGTAATGGGGCATGTCGGGTGCAACCGGCCGGATCCGGACGGATAACACCGAATCGGTCAGCGCCGCCTTCTAAATCCGTTCGCGCCCGCCGCCTGTACTAAGGGGCGACATGGCACTCGGCGCCCATGCGCCGCCCCGATCGGAGGAACGGGATGACTGGCCGTCCTTTCGCCCGCCGAGCCGTCGCCGCCGCAGCCGCGCTCGTCGCGATGCTGTTCGCGGCGCCCTTCCGCCGCGCCGGGCCTCACCCGCGGGCCCCTCGCCGGCCCGACGAACCTTCGCGTCGCGGCAATGACACCGCACAGCGTCACCCTGGCGTGGGACGCGGCGGTGAACCGCGACAGCTTCACATACGTGATCGAGGCGAGCTTCGGCTACAGGGTCGGCGTCCCGCAGACGCAGACGAGCTACACCTGGACGCGCGACATGTATCCCGGCAGGACCTACTCGTTCGTCATGTGGGCGGGCGACGCGAAAGGCCGGACGTCCGCGAAGAGCAACACGCTGACGGTCACGCTGCCCGTCGACACGACGCCGCCGGCCGCGCCCGTCGTCTCCGTGACCGGCACGACCTCGTCCACGGTCGGCCTCACATGGGGTCCGGTGGCCGACGACGACTACACCTGCTGCACGTACCGCGTCTTCGCGAACGGCGCGCCCGTGCTCACCCAGTGGACGGGTGAACGGGCGGTGACGGTACTGCGGCTCGCCGCCGCGACGACGTACTCATTCACGGTTGTCGCCGTCGACCCGTCGCAGAACGAGTCGGCGCCGAGCGCGGCGGTGACGGCGACCACGCAGCCGACCACCGACACGACCGGCCCGACGGTGCCGGGCAACCTGTCCGCGATCGACGTCGACGGGTGCGAGACGTGGCTCTTCTGGGCCGAGTCCGTCGACGATGTCGACCCGCAGGTCGCGATCCTCTACGAGGTGTACGTGAACGGTGTCTTCGACGGCGCCCAGACCGACACCGACCGCTGGATCACCTACGGCACGCAGGCCTCGAACACGTTCAGCGTCCAGGCGGTCGACAGCGCCGGCAATCGCTCCCCGCTGAGCTCCGTCACGCTCGACAACCAGACCTGCTGAGCGGGCGGCGCGGGGGGCGGGGGTGGCCGGGGGGCCCCGCCCCCCCCCCGCACACCAACG
>JBKPGW010000250.1:0-27445 GCA_046729555.1 Actinomycetota bacterium
AGCCGATCAGGCCGATGTTCGGGCCTTCCGGCGTCTCGATCGGGCACATGCGGCCGTAGTGGGTCGGGTGCACGTCGCGCACCTCGATCGGCGCGCGCTCGCGCGTGAGGCCGCCGGCGCCGAGCGCCGAGAGGCGGCGCCGGTGCGTGAGGCCTGCGAGCGAGTTCGTCTGGTCCATGAACTGCGACAGCTGCGAGGAGCCGAAGAACTCCTTCAGCGCCGCCACGACCGGACGGATGTTGATGATCGTCTGCGGTGTGATCGTGTCGACGTCCTCCGTCGTCATGCGCTCACGCACGACACGCTCCATGCGGTAGAGACCGACGCGGAACGCCTCCTGGATCAGCTCGCCGACGGTGCGCAACCGGCGGTTGCCGAAGTGCTCGTACTCGTCCAGCTCACCGCGGATCGGATCGCGCGAGAGCACGATCGAGTCGGCGGCGAAGTCCTTCGACTCCTCGTCGACGCCGAGCCGGTGGGGCAGCTCGACGAGCTTCTTGACGAGCGCGAGGATGTCCTCGGTCGTCAGGACGCGCGTGTCGTCGGGGACGTTGACGCCGAGCCGCTGGTTGAGCTTGTAGCGGCCGACCTTGGTGAGGTCGTAACGCTTGGGGTCGAAGAAGAGCGCCTTCAGCAGGTTGCGGGCGTTGTCGAGCGTGGGAGGCTCGCCCGGGCGCTGCTTCTTGAAGACCTCGATCAGGGCCTCCTCCTCCCGCGTGGAGGGGTCCTTCTCGAGCGTGTTGACGATGAAGACGGAGTTGTCGAAGAGCTTGAGGATCGCCTCGTTCGTCGAGGTGTCCAGCTTGAAGCCGGTCGACGGGTCCTCCTCCGGCAGCGCGCGCAGCAGCGTCGTGATCGGGAGCTTGCGCTTCCGGTCGATGCGCGCGTAGACGACGCCCTTCTTGTCGATCTCGAGCTCGAGCCAGGAGCCGCGCGACGGCATCAGGTTCGCGGTGAAGACCTGCTTGGTCGCGTCCTTGGGCTCCATCAGGTAGGCGCCCGGGCTGCGGACGAGCTGGGTGACGATCACCCGCTCGGTGCCGTTGATGATGAACGTGCCCCACTCGGTCATCATCGGGAAGTCCCCCATGAAGACCGTCTGCTCCCGGATCTCGCCCGTCTCCTTGTTGACGAAACGGACCGTCATCGAGAGCGGAGCCTGGTAGGTCAGGTCCTTCTCACGGCATTCCTTGATCGAGAACTGCGGCTCCCCGAACTTGTACGCGCCGAATTCGACGGCGAGGGTGCCGGTGTAGTCCTCGATCGGCGAGATGTCGTCGATCGTTTCGCGAAGGCCCTCGTCCAGGAACCACTGGAACGACGCCTTCTGGATATCGATCAGGTTCGGTAGGTCGAGAACGTGCTTGAGACGCGAGAAACTGGTGCGCGCGCTTGGCGCAGCGACCTTGGTGGTCAAGTGATGAAGCCTCCCTTAGAAATGTGGTGCGAGAACTGGTACGGCGGGCAGACGGGCGTGGACAGCGGAACACCGGCGCAACCTGCCAGGGTACCCGAGAACCCCACTTCTGCGCAAGGGTAGCCCTGCGGAATCCGCCGAGTGCTGATGGCCATGGTAGCGCATGGCCGCCGGGTTTTCCAGCGGCGAAGACCGTAAGGCTGGGGTCTGACCCCGAGGGGTCAGACCCCGGGTCAGACCCCAGCCTTGGGGCTACGGGGTGGTGGTCGTCGTCGAGGGCGCCTGAGGCGACCCGCCGACGTGGAGCTGCCTGAGCTTCAGCTGCGGGGCCGCGGTCGAGCCTGGCGTCGAGCAGGCCCAGGCCTGGACGCTGACCTTGCCGCTGACCATCAGGTTGGCCGTGGTGCCGACCAGGTCCTTGCCCTTGGGCCCGGAGGCCTTCGTGACAACCAGCGCGATCGTGCCGCCGGCAACCGTGCCCTTCAGGTTGATCGGCTTGCACTTCGCCTTGCTCGAAGCCGACGTCGAGGTCGAGGTCGACGTCTTCGGGCCCTTGCCGGGCGGAGGCGCTGCCAGTGCGAACGACGCCACGATGCCTGCGGCGAAGAGCGCCACCAGTGCGATGAAGTGCTTCTTCATGCGGTCTCTCTCCTTCGGGGGATCTTCAGAGGGGTACGCCGAAAAGATGCATCGGCCCGGCAGGGCTTGCGCTTTGCCCCGAACGAGTGAGGCGGCGAAGCCGTCCGTCCGCGAAGCGGACCGGTGGAGGGGGTCTGGGGGAACCGGGAGGTTCCCCCAGCTACGGGCTAGGCGCTATTTGACCTCGACCGTGGCGCCGGCTTCCTCGAGCTGCGCCTTGATCGAGTCGGCCTCGTCCTGGGCGATGCCCTCCTTGACCGGCTTGGGAGCCGCGTCGACGAGGTCCTTCGCCTCCTTCAGGCCGAGACCGGTGATCGCGCGCACGACCTTGATCACCTGGATCTTCTGGCCGCCCGCCGCGGAGAGGACCACGTCGAAGGAGGTCTTCTCCTCCTCTGCGGCGCCGTCACCGGCGGCAGGCGCCACGCCCGGAGCGACAGCGACCGGTGCGGCCGCCGTGATGCCCCACTCGTCCTCGATCTTCTTCTTGAGCTCGACGAGATCGAGGACGGACATCTTTCCGAGCTCGTCGAACACCTTGTCGACCGCACTTGCAGCCATCTACTGCTCCTCCTCTTGCGTTTCGGTGGTTGTCTGATCTGAGCCGAGCTGTTCGATCCGCGCATCGAGCAGGCCGTACAGGTCCTGCAGCGGGGCAGTGAACAGGCCGACGATCGCCGTCAGCGGAGCGGTGACCGCTCCGAGCACCTGACCGCGCAGGATGTCGACCGGCGGCAGCTTCGCGAGCGACTCGATCTCCTCGGGCTGGACGGGCCGCCCCTCGAGCATGCCGCCGCGGACGACGAGCACGCGCGTTTCGCGCGCCGCGTCGACGAGCGCCTTCGCAACCGCAACCGGGTCGCCGTCGGATTCGAGGAAGGCGATCGCGGTCGGCCCCTCCAGGAGCGCCAGCAGCGTGTCGCTGCCGACGGCCTCGGCTGCGCGCCGCGTCAGCGTGTTCTTCACGACCGCGAAGCGCGCGCCGTGCTCGAGCAGCTTCGTGCGCAGGTCGTCGATCTGCGGCATCGTCAGGCCGCGGTAGTCGGCGACGAGCAGCGTCTCGGTCGTGCGCAACCGCTCCGTCAGCTCGGCGACGACTCGCTCCTTGTCCTCTTTCTTCACCTACTCACCTCCTCGAACGGTTCGAGCCCGCTCGCAGGCGGGCTCGTTGAAGGAGGCGAAAAGCTCTCTCACCGATCCGCCTCGGGAAGACCTCCGCCTTGCGGCTGCTTCCTGTCTCTGGCGACGGGCTTGTGGCTAAGCCGGAACTGGTTCCTGTGCTTCCTCCAACTCTTCGACGATGCCGCGCGTCTTCGCGGGATCGACGTGGATTCCTGGGCCCATCGTACTCGTGAGCGTGATCTGCCGGATGTAGCGGCCCTTGGCCGCGGCCGGCTTGGCGCGCACGATCTCGTCGACGAGGGCGGCATAGTTCTCGACGAGCTGTCGCTCGCCGAAGCTCTTCTTGCCGATCGAGACGTGGACGTTCGCGCCGCGGTCGGTGCGGTACTCGAGCTTGCCGGCCTTCGCGTCGCGCACGGCTTTGGCAACGTCCATCGTCACCGTGCCCGTCTTCGGGTTCGGCATCAGGCCGCGCGGGCCGAGGATCCGGCCCAGCTTGCCGACGTTCCCCATCTGGTCCGGCGTGGCGATGGCGACGTCGAAGTCCGTGAAGCCTTCCTCGACGCGCTTGGCGAGGTCGGCCGAGCCGACGATGTCCGCGCCGGCGTCCAGCGCCTCCTTCGCCTTCTCGCCCTCGGCGAAGACGGCGACCTTCGCCTCCTTGCCGGTGCCGTGCGGGAGCATGAGCGTCCCGCGCAGCTGCTCGTCCGCGTGACGGACGTTGAGGCCGAGGCGGAAGTGCACCTCGACCGTCTCGTCGAACTTTGCGGTCTGCATGTCCTGCAGCAGCCGGATCGCCTCGACCGGCGAGTACTCCTGCTCCCGGTCGAACGCCGCGCGCGCGGTGCGGTATTGCTTGCCGTGCGCACTCACCGGAGCACGTCCGTTTCCACGCCCATCGACTGCGCGGTGCCCGCGACGATGCGCATCGCCTGCTCGATGTCGCGCGCATTCAGGTCCGGCATCTTCGTCTCCGCGATCTGACGCACTTGGTCGCGGCTGAGCCGACCGACCTTCTCGCGGTTGGGCTCGCCTGAGCCCTTCTCGATCCGCAGCGCCTCCTTGATCAGGACGGCCGCCGGCGGCGTCTTCGTGATGAAGTCGAACGAGCGGTCCTCGTAGACCGTGATCTCGACCGGGATGATGCGGCCGTTCTCCTGCGCGGTCTGCGCGTTGAACGCCTTGCAGAACTCCATGATGTTGACGCCGTGCTGGCCGAGCGCGGGCCCGACCGGCGGTGCCGGGTTCGCCTGCCCGCCGGGGATCTGCAGCTTGATCAGTGTCAGAACCTTCTTGGCCATGTCAGTCCAGCTTCTTGACCTGGTCGAAGGTCAGCTCGACCGGAACCTGGCGCTCGAAGATGTCGACGAGCACCTTCAGCTTCTGCTGGTCGGCGTTGACGTCGACGACCTCGCCGTCGAAGTCCGAGAGCGGGCCGGAGGTCACCTTCACGGACTCGCCGAGCGAGTACTCGACCTGGGCCCGCGGGCGCTCGCCGTCGCCGCGGCCGGTGTGCAGGATGCGGTCGACCTCCGTCTGCGCGAGCGGGACGGGCTTGGCGCCGGCACCCACGAAGCCGGTGACCCCGGGCGTGTTCTTGACGACCGTCCAGGCCTCGTCGGTCATGTCCATGTTCACGAGGACGTAGCCGGGGAGCACACGCTTCTCCGTCTGGACCTTCTGGCCCTCCTTCGTCTCGATCACCTGCTCGGTCGGGACGACGACGCGGCGGAAGCGGGGCGCCTGGTTCATGGACATGATCCGGTGCTCGAGGTTGGCCTTCACCTTGTTCTCGTGCCCGGAGTAGGTGTTGATGACGTACCAGCGGAACATGGCCTAGGTGAACACCTGCTCGACGAGACGCTTGAACACGAGGTCGGACGCATACAGGAACACGCCGACGATCAGGCAGGCGATCAGCACCACCACCACGCCCTGGATCAGTTGGTTCTGCCCCGGCCACTCGACCTTCTTCAGCTCGCCCCAGGACTCCCCGATGAAGCGCCGCACGCCGCCCCCGGGAAGTGCGCGCTCACGTCGTTCGCGTCGCGGCTCGCGCGAGGGCTCGGGCTGGGCCTGCGCCGTCGGTCGTCTCGGCGGCGAAGGCGGCCCGCCCGGAAGCGCGGCCTCGCCGGCGGTCATCTCCGCCCGGCGGGCGCGCCGCTGAGCTCTGGTCTGCCGGGCCACTAGCGCGTCTCCCTGTGCGCGGTGTGCTTGCCGCACCAGCGGCAGTACTTGCGCACCTCGAGCCGGTCGGGCGTGTTCCGCTTCGACTTCGTGCTCATGTAGTTACGTCGCTTGCAGTCGTTGCAGGCCAGCGTGATCTTGTCTCGTACTCCGGTTGCCATCTCTGTCTCGGATTAGAAGGAAGCGCACGCCGAGACAAGGCCCGACCCTGCGCGGATAGCCAGTGTAGCGGCCGGAAGGCGAAGCCGCCCAGTCCGGATGGATAGCGGCGGCAGGACTCGAACCTGCGACACGCGGATTATGATTCCGCTGCTCTAACCAACTGAGCTACGCCGCCAAGCGCGTGAATTGTAGCGGGGCCAGCCGGCCTACTTGACCAGGCTGAGCATCCTGAACATCGGCAGGTACATGGCGATCACGATCACGCCGACCATGGCGCCGACGAGGATCATCATCAGCGGCTCGACGATCGACGTCAGCGAGGAGATCGCTGCGTCGACCTCGTCCTCGTAGAAGTCGGCGATCTTCCCGAGCATCTTCTCCAGCTCTCCGGTCTCCTCGCCGATCTTCACCATCTGGCTGACCATCGGCGGGAAGATCGCGTTGTCCACGAGCGGCTGCGCGATGGGAACTCCCTCGTGCACCTTCGCGCGGACGTCGCCGAGTGCGTTCTCGACCATCCAGTTCCCGGCCGTCTGACCGGTGATCTCGAGCGCCTGGATGATGTCGACGCCGGCGGACACGAGCGTCGAGAGCGTGCGCGAGAAGCGCGCCATCGTCACCTTCAGGACGACGGGCCCGATCTTCGGCACCTTCAGCTTGAAGCGGTCCCACTGCTTGCGCCCCTCCTCGGTCTTCTTCCACTTGCGGAAGCCGAAGATGAGACCGCCGAACCCGGGGAAGATGATGTAGAAGCGGTGCTTCAGCAGGTCGGAGACGTTGACCACGTACTGGGTCAGCTTGGGCAGGTCACCGCCGAGTTGCGAGAAGATGTGCACGAAGACCGGAACGAGAAAGAGCAGCAGGCCGGTCAGCACGAGCGTCGCGAAGGACAGCACCATCAGCGGATAGAGCATTGCGCCCTTGACGCGGCGCTTGATCTGCGTGGCTTTTTCGATGTGCACCGCGACGCGGTCGAGCACCTCGTCCAGGATGCCCGCCGCCTCGCCCGCCTCGACCATCGAGACGAACAGGCGGTCGAAGATCTTGGGGTGGCGCTGCATCGCTTGCGAGAGGAGGAGGCCCCCTTCGACGTCGGCGCGCAGCTCTCGGACGACGAGCGCGAAGTACTTGTCCTCCGTCTGCTCCTCGAGGATCACGAGCGCCTGGACGACGTTCAGCCCCGCCTCGATCATCGTCGCGAACTGGCGCGAGAAGATCTGCAGGGTCTTGGGCTTGACCTTCTTGAAGACGTTGCGGGCGCTCGTGTCGCCGGCGGAGGGCAGCTCGTCGAGGCGGCTGGCGAGCAGGCCGCGGATCCGGAGCTGCTCGCGGGCTCCCGAGAGGTCGGGCGCATGGAGCTCGCCGGTGAGCTCGAGGCCGTCGGCGTTGATGGCGGAGTACGAGTAGGCAGCCACAGCTAGTCCCTCAGACTGGCTATCGGCAGGGGGCTTCAGCCCCTAAAGGGGGCTGCCGATAGCCAATACGTGCACACGCGCGCGCGCGAGGAGAGCGGCTTCGGCCTGCTCGAGCTCCTGATGGCCATGGTGATGCTGAACGTCGGCATCCTGGCGATCGTGGCTGCCTTTTCCTCCGGAAATGCCGCGCTGGCCCGTGCCAGCCGCGTCTCCACGGCCGCGGCGCTGGCGGACAAGCAGATGGAGTCCTACCGCGGGCTGATCTACGACAACATCGTCTTCACGACCAGCGAGTGGAACGCGGCGATCGCGGACTCCAGCTATACGGCCGACCGGGTCTACACCTCGAACATGCAGAACCCCGTGGCGCCGCATGCGATCGTCGGGACGGTGACGAACTGTCCCGCGAGCGTCCCGACGGCGTCCTGCGATCCCAGCTACGTCGTCACGGGCCCCGACCACCGCGACTATCGCGTCGACACCTACTTGTACTTCGACGCTCCCGGCGGGAGCGCACAGCTGAAGTCGATCACCGTTGTCGTCCGGCCGTCGACGAACACAGCGCTCTCTTACGCGCGCGTCTCGTCCACGTTCGACTCCTCGACGAACCCGACCTAGAACCCGCACTTCCCGGGGTCTGAACCCTCGGGGTCAGACCCCAGCCTTTGAACGTGCGGCCTACGGCGAGGACGGAGACGGAACGGTGACGGTCGTCGCACGGAGAACCCGAACTTCCGGGGTCTGACCCCTTGGGGGTCAGACCCCAGCCCTTCGAACGTGCCCGGAGAACCCGAACCTCCGGGGTCTGGCCCCTTGGGGTCTGACCCCAGCCTCTGAACCTGCCCCTTAAGGCGAGGACGGAGGCGGAACGGTGACGGTCGTCGACGTGTTCGTCGTTGTCGGCGCCGGTGCCGCAGCGACGGCCGTTCCGACCGGCTTCAGGATCAGCTTGTAGCGGGTCCCGTCCGCGGTGTTCATCAGCGTGACGGGCTTGTTCTCGTGCAGCGTCACGCTCGCGGCGCCGCTCGTATACGAGCCGCCGACGATCGAGATCTTCGCCGTGTGCGCGGTCACCGAGACGAGATGGAAGAGCGGAACGACAGACGAGTCCGTCGAGGTCGGGAAGTCGCTGCCGACCGCCACCGTGTAGAGCGTTCCGTTGACGGAGATGACGGCGGTGCCCGGCGTCGGGACAGTCCCGCCGCCGCTCGAGGACTTCGAACCGCCTCCGGAGCTCTTCGAGGAGCCCGACGAGGACGACGAGGACGAAGAGGAGGGCGTCTTCTCGTCGCTCACCTGCTGCGCAAACGGGTCCTTGCTGGCGAAGCGGCTGAACGAGGTCAGCTGTCCGTCCGCCAGGGTGGGCGCCGGCGCCGACGCGAGCGACGAGTCGGTGGATTGGCTCGCACCCGGAGCCTGGCTGCCGCTGCTCAACGTCGGCGCCGCGAGGCTAGGCGTGCCGGTCGTCGCCGTCTTCGTCTCGTACGACGGCCTCTGCACGGACTTCGGCGGATGCATCTGCTTCCAAACTCGCGGGCCTTGGAACGCGAGCACGCCGACGAAGATCACACCGAGTACGGCGGCGACGATCTTCTGCTTCTTCTGCTTGGCCTTGAGCGGGTCGACCGTCTTCCTGGCCATTACGGCGCTCCTGTTGCGGACGCGCTGCTCGAAGGCGTCTCACCGGTCGTGGTCGTCGTGGCGGTGGTGGAGGTCGTCGTCGTGGTGGCGGACGTCGTCGTCGTGCCGGCGGGAGGAGCGGCAGCGGGAACCGGCACCGGCGCCGCGGCGTACACGAACGCGTCGATCACGAGTGTCGCCTGGATCTGCGGGAACTTCAGCTCGCTCTCGTTGAACATGAGCGTGTCAACCGCGAAGAGGCGTCCGGTCGCGTCGAGCCGACCGCCGTGCACGGTCACGAGCGAGCGAAGGCGGTAGAGGAAGTCGGCGAGGTTGTAGAAGTTGCCCTGGAACGTTACGGAGATCGGCAGCACCGAATAGCTCCCGATCGGAGCGATCGGCTGCGGCGAGATCGAGTCGAAGCGGATCCCGGTGTCGCGCGCCAACTGGCTGAGCTCGAGGACGAGGTCGGGCATGTCGGTCTTGCTCGGCATCGCCTTCGCGAGCCGGTAGACGTCGGCGACCTCGATCTTCGGCGCCGATTGCGCCGCCGCGACCTGCTGGTGGTAGACGTCGATCTTCTCCTGCACGTCCGCCGCCTGCTTCTTCAGGTTCGTGAGCTTCCCGCCCTGCGGATGCACGAGCAGGAGCCACACGGCGAGCCCGAGCACGAGCACGCCGCCGACGATCGCCGCGATCAGCGCGGACTGCGGCAGTGGCTTGCCGCGCTTCACGAGCCGTTCCCTCCGGCGGCCGCGATGTCGGCCGCGATCGTGAAGTCCACGACCTCCTGCGTTCCGACCTGCGACCGCGTCGAGCTGATCAGCTGGACGTTCGTCAGGTCGGGCACGACCTGCAAGCGCGAGAGCAGACGAGCGACTCCGTCATGCGAGTACGTGCGGCCCTGGATCGTGAACATCGTGGGCTGCGTGCTCCCGCCCGTGCTCGACATGTTCGTCGCGGGGGAGATCGGCGACTTCGCGCTCAGCTGAGTCAGCCACACGTCGTCCGGGAGCACGAGCGAGAACTCCCTAAACACGCGGTCCCAGGAGACGCGGCTCGACAGCGCGGTCGTCAGCGCGCTGACGCGGGCGCTCTGCTCGCCCGCGAGCTGCTGCTGAGCCGGGGTCGGGCCGGGCGGAGGCGGCGGCAGCGCCTGGAACTGGCGGTTGAGATCGTCGAGCTTCCGCTGGGCGGACGCGATCTTCCCGCTGCCCATCATGAACATCGCTCCCAGCACGGCCGCGACGAGCAGACCGGAGCAGGCGCCGACGAGAACCGGCAGGCTCTCCTTCTTGATCGTGCGCTGACCGTGGTCGCGCGGGAGCAGGTTGACGGCGCGCATTCCTAGTCCTCGATCCCGAGGCCGATCGCGACCGCGAGCGAGCCGACCTGTTCGGTCTCGCCGACCCTCTTCGACACCTTCATCCGAGCGAGCGGATCGCCGACGCGCACGCGCACACCGATCAGCCGCTCGAGCTCGCCGGCGAGGCCGTGCAGATGCGCGGTGCCGCCGGTGAGCACGATCTCGCCGATGCCGAGCGAGCCGGGCTGGTTCTGGTAGTACTGGAGCGAGGACACGAGCTCGCGCGCAAACGTCTGAATCGCGCGGCGCATCGCGTCTCGGGCCTTCTTCGCCTGCTCCGCGCTCAAGCCGTCGGGAACCATCTCGTCGGTCAGTGCGAGCGCCCGCTTGACGCCGTCGACCTCGGACGGCGCCGCGTCGAGCGCACGCGCGATCGCGACGTTCAGCGCCGCGCCGCCCCACTCGAGCACGCGGGTGAACTCACAGATGCGGCCGTCGGACACGGCGAACGTGGAACGGTCGTGGCCGATGGCGACGGCGACGAGCGCAGCGCTCGGGTCGCTGCCGGTGCCGTCCTGCGGTGCCTGCAGAGCGCGAAGCAGCGCGAATGCCTCGAGATCGATGCCGACGAGCTGGATCCCCGCCTTCTTGCAGGCATCCATGTAGCGGTCGATCAGCTCGCGGTACGCGACGACGAGAAGGATCCGCTTCGTCGGCTGGCCCTCGGCGTCGACGCCCTCGCCGAGCACCTGGTAGTCCAACACGGCCTCGTCGATCGGGATCGGCAGCGCCTCCTGGGCGCGGAACCGGATCGCGTTCGTGAGCTGCTTCTGGTCGTTGATGCCGGCGATGTCGAACGTGCGGACGCCGATGCGATTGTTGGCGACGCCGAGGCGCACGCCCTTCTTCGGGAGCTTGTGCTTCGTGAAGAACTCCTTCAGCGCCGCCGCGAGCGCGTCTGGATCGCGGAGCTCGCCGCCGACGACGATGCCGGACTCGAGCGGATCGCGCGCGACCTGGAGCAGCTCGGCCGACCCGTTGTTGGCGACGCGCGCCGCCGCGAGCTGCGAGGCGCCGACCTTCAGGCCGACCAGGCGCTTCGCTCCCTTGCTGCCGCGCGCGGCCTTGACCTTCGGAGCCTTCTCCTTGCGCGCGCGCGGCTCGCGCTGCTTCTTCTCCTTCTTCTCCTTCTTCTGCTTCGGGGCGCGCTCGGCCTTCGGGGCCTTTTCGCGCTTCTTGCCGCCGAACGAGATCTCCTTTTTCCAGAACGGGACGCTCTTCTCTTCCGCGGGCGTAGCGACGGCGACAGGGAGCTCCGGCTCGGAGGGCAGCGACGGCGTCGCGCTCCAGGTCTCGGTCGGCGCCTCCGCGACCACGGCGGGCTCCTCGGCCACGGGCTCGGGCTCCGAGACAGGCTCCTCGACCACAGCGGGCTCCTCGGCGACCGGCTGTTCCGCGACCGGCTGCTCAGGCTCGCTCGCGCGGCTGAACGAAACCTCCTTTGTCCACACCGTCTCGTCCAGGCTCGCTTCGGCAGAGACCGGTTCGGCCTCGGCCGCAACCGCCTCGCCGGCGACCGGCTCCTCCGCGATCGGCTGCTCGGGCTCGCTCGCACGGCTGAACGAAACCTCCTTCGTCCAGACCGTCTCGTCCGGGCTCGCCTCGGCAGCGACCGGTTCGGCCTCAGCCGCAACCGCCTCGTCGGCGACCGGCTCCTCCGCGACCGGCTGCTCGGGCTGGGCGGACGGGGCGAAGGAGACGGCGCGCTTCCACATCGACTCGTCGTGAGGCGGCGCGGCGGGACCCGTCTCGGGCTCATCAGGCTTAGCTGCGACGGGCTCCTCGACGACCGGCGGCGGGGCGTCCTGCTTCTTCTTGCGTCCGAAGCTGATCTCTTTCTTCCAGATCGACGTCGGCTCTTCCGAGGCCGACCCCGCAGGATCAGTCTGCTCGGGCTCGGGCTTCGGCTCCTTGCGCTTCCGCCCGAACGAGATCTCCTTCTTCCAGATCGACTGCTCGTCCACGGCCTAGCTCCCCGCGACGCGCAGGCCGGCGCCGAGCGAGGCGTCCTTCGGCTCATCTCCGCTGAGATCCGGAGGCATCTCGACGTGGAAACCCGAGCGCTCGAGCAGCCCGATCAGCTGCCCGGGACGGCTCGAGCGGGAGAGGCCGTCCTCGAACTCGACGATCCGGCGCATGATCAGCTCGCCGAGCGACTGCTCCATCGTCTGCATACCGCGGCCGGTGTTGGTCTGCATGACCGAGTAGATCTGCTCGACCTTCCCCTGACGGATCAGGTTGCGGACGGCGTCGTCCGGCAGGAGGATCTCGAGGGCGGGAACGCGCCCCATCTTGTCGGCGGTCGGCAGCAGCGCCTGCGTGACGACGCCCTGCAGCGAGTTCGCGATCTGGATGCGGACCTGCTCCTGCTGCTCCGCCGGGAAGACGTCGATGATTCGGTCGATCGTCGACGGCGCGCCCTGCGTGTGCAGGGTGCCGAAGACGAGGTGTCCCGTCTCGGCCGCGGTGAGCGCGGTCGAGATCGTCTCGAGGTCGCGCATCTCGCCGACGAGGATCACGTCCGGGTCCTGGCGCAAAGCGGCCCGTAGCGCCTCCGCAAAGCTCTTGGCGTCCGGCCCGATCTCGCGCTGGTTGACGATGCAGCGCTTGTGCCGGTGCAGGAACTCGATCGGGTCCTCGATCGTGAGGATGTGCTCCGCGCGGTTCCGGTTGATCTCGTCGATCAGAGCCGCGAGCGTCGTCGACTTGCCGGAGCCGGTCGGCCCCGTGACGAGGACAAGCCCGCGCGGCTTCTCGGCGAGCACGTGGAGCGAGGACGGAATGCCGAGCTCCTCGAGCGTCTTCAGCTCGGTCGGGATCAGGCGGAACGCCGCGCCGATCGACTCGCGCTGGAAGTAGACGTTGACGCGGAAGCGCGCCAGGCCGGGGATCGAGTACGAAAAGTCGAGCTGACGGTTCAGCTCGAGCAGCTTCTGCTGCTCGCTCGAGAGAATGCGGTAGAGCAGCTGCTGCGTCTCCTCCGGCGTCAGTGTCTCGAAGCCGTCCAGCCGTTCGACTTCTCCACGCACGCGAATAGCAGGGGGCGTCCCCGTGGTCACATGGAGGTCGGAGGCGTTCGCCTCCACCATGTTCTCGAGCAGCTCGTCTATTGAGTTGGCCGCCGGCATAACTCGATCGAGCTATCGGCAGGCCGTGGTCCTACCTTTACATGCTTCGCCGCGCCCTTTTCAAAAGGCAGGGATCACCCGATCGAGGGTTACCCACCGTGGGGGATATCGCCGATGCAGGGCAGGCCACTTCGTTCGTTCTTCGTTCGTTCGTTCGTAACCCCATGGAAGGAGCACCTGCATGACCAGCAAGATCCGGCAGCGGCTGGCCGGTGAGGAAAGCGGTTTCACCCTCATCGAGCTCCTCGTTGTCATCATCATTCTGGGCATCCTGCTTGCGATCGCCGTTCCCTCGTACCTGAGCTTCAGGGACCGCGCGAACAACTCGGCTGCCAAGGCGAACGTCCGCGCCGCCATCCCGGCGATCGAGGCGTACAACGCCGACAACCTCGGCACCGGCAACTCGGCTGGGTACGCCGGCATGACCGTTGCGGGTCTCCGCGACGTCTATGACTCGGAGCTCAGCCCCTCGAAGCTGTCCTTCCCGAACGCGCCGACGTCGGTCACGTACTGCGTCGAGAGCACGGTGGGCGGCAAGACCTGGCGCAAGAACGGGCCGGGCGCCAACATCGAGAACCAGGCCTGCTAGGCACTCTCGTGAAGGTTCGAAGGGCGCGGGAGACCGCGCCCTTCGTGTTTCAAGTCCCTCGTTTGGGTTGCCGATAGGACTCCTGTGACACTCACGGTCTCTCCCCCTGTCCGCATTGCGGCCATCTGCGGGCTCGTCCTCACCGTCGTCCTGTTCGGGGGTCTGAGGATGCTCGGCGGCGGCGGCGGCGACGCCACTGTGGCGTCTTCGAAGCTGATGCACCACCCCTTCGGCGGCAGCGCCAAGACGGCGCACAAGCCGGCGGCCGCGACGCCGAGCGTCACGCACAAGACACACAAGGCTTCGAAGACGGCGACGGCGACGAAGCCGGCGAAGACCAAGCCGGCTGCCGTCGTGCACAAGCCGGTCGTGAACCAAGCGGCGATCAAGGCCGCGCGCGACGCCGGGCTCCCGGAGCCGGTCGCCCAGGCATTCGGCCGCTACAGCACCGTCGTCGTGTCCCTGTACGACCCCTACTCGCAGGTCGACGGGATCTCATTCGCCGAGGCGAAGGCGGGCGCCGCTCTCGCAGGCGTCGGCTTCGTCCCACTCAACGTCCTGAGCCAGCCACAGGTCGGCAAGCTCACCGAGCAGCTCGGGCTCCTGCCCGATCCCGGCGTGCTCGTCTACGTGCGGCCGAGCACGCTCGCCGCGAAGATCAGCGGCTTCGCCGACAAGGAAACCGTCGCGCAGGCCGCCCAGAACGCCGCGCAAAGCTCATGAGCGACGCGGCACCTGCCGCGCGGGAGCTGTTCGTGCGGCACGCCCGCCGCGACGGGCGCTCGATTGCGATCCTGCGCGCCGTCGACTACGGCGATTCGTGCGTCGTGGAGGCCGAGGTCTACCCGGCCGGCGGCCGCAGCGCCGAGCCCTCACGTCCCGGTCCCTACACGTTTGCGGACGTCCATCAGGCGACCGCCTTCATGACCGAAGCGGTCGAGGCGCTTATGGTGCTCGGCTGCGACGTGCACGCGCAATAGGCGCGTAGCGCCCGTCCGCGAAGCGGACCAGAGGAGGGGGTTCGGGGGAACCGGGAGGTTCCCCCGACGGGAACGCCCGGCCGACGCAGCGAACCCCTCGTTCAGGCGATCCCGGGGCGGGAACACCCTGACGACATTCGGAGCGTGCCGCTTGGTCGCCGCCTCGCTCTCATCGCTCTCAGCGCGCTCGCACTGTGCGGCGTCGCCGCAGCTGCCGCGACCGGGGATCCGCAGTATCAGCCGGCGCAGGCCGACCAAGCCTGGGCGGATTCGATCGTCCTCGCCATGAAGGACATGGGCACCGGCTGGCAGTCGTCCGGCAGCGGCGGAACCATGACCGGGGGCGTGAGCAGCGCGACGTGCTCCGGCCCCGACGAGTCGGATCTCGTCCTTACCGGCGGCTCGTACTCACCCGGTTTCTTCCGCGTCGACGGCGCCTCGGTGTCCTCGAGCGCGGTCGTCTGGCAGACGCCCGAGCAGGCCCAGGCCGACTGGGACCGCAACATCCAGCCGGCGCTGATGGGCTGCCTCGCCGCCGTGCTGCAGACCTCCGCCCCGAAAAAGATCAAGGTCATCGTGACCGGCCGTCAGCAACTCGACTGGCCCGCCATCGCGCCGCGCAGCGTCGCCTACCGGATCTCGCTCCTCCTCAAGACGACGGTGAAAGTGCACAAGAAGCTGCGCAAGGTCTCCGTCCGTGCAACGTCCGACTTCATCGCCGTCGGGACTGGCCGCGCCATGGCAATACTCTGGACGATGTCATTCGACCAGCGGCCGCTCAGCGACTTCAGCAAGCAGCGTTACGCGATCACGATGGTGCGCCGGATGGCAGTCGATCCAGCCCCTAAGTGACCTCTAGTACGGGCTCGACTCCTCCCGCTCCCACAGGCGCTCGCCGCACATGAGGCAGCGCGGCAGGACGAACTTCGCGTCGACGCCGTTCCCACACGCGGCGCAGCGGAACCGCCCTGTCGCCATCGTGCCGGCGGGCCAGAACTCCACATACTCGTGCTCACTCAGGCCACTCCCCAGCGGTCGAAGTGCTTGCTGCGGCTCCCTCATCTCGACCCCCTCAGGTCATGGGCTTGCGGCTGCACGCCCAGGCTCGTTGTAGGTCGGCTGTTCGCCCCTGTCAACGGGACCCCTGAACGCCGTCTGGCTTGAAAGGGATCCGGGTCTAGATGGAGACCCGGGCGAGCTCTTCGATGGACGTGAGCCCTGCGGCCACCTTCGCGAGGCCGTCGTCCCAGAGCGTCCGCATGCCTTCGCCGATCGCGGCGCGCTCGATCTCCTCCCGGCTGGCCTTCGTCACGGCAAGGCTCTCGAGCTGCTCGCTCATCGTCAGCAGCTGGTAGATCCCGATCCGGCCCTTGTACCCGGTCTGGTTGCAACGCGGGCAGCCCTTCTTGCGGTAGAAGACCATCCCGTCGCTCGCGGCCGCGACCACGGGCGAGACACGCGCCTTCAGCAGCTCGTCGGTGTTCGGGGTGTACATCTCACAGCAGTGCGTGCAGAGCTTGCGGGCGAGGCGCTGCGCCAGGACGGCGGAGACAGCGGCACCCGTGAGGAACGGCTCGACGCCCATCTCGTTCAGCCGCGTCAGCGCCTGCGGCGCGTCGTTCGTGTGCAGCGTCGAGAGCACGAGGTGACCCGTGAGGGCGGCCTCGATCGAAATCTTGGCGGTCTCGCCGTCGCGGATCTCGCCGACCATCACGACGTCCGGGTCGGAGCGGAGGATCGAGCGCAGAGCCGCCGCGAACGTCAGCCCGGCCTTGAGGTTGATCTGAACCTGGTTGACGCCCTGCAGGCGGTACTCGACCGGATCCTCGACGGTGATGATGTTGATCTCGGGGCGGTTGATGTTCGTCAGCGCCGCGTAGAGCGTCGTCGACTTACCGGAGCCGGTCGGCCCCGTCACGAGCAGCGCGCCGGTCGGCTTGCGAATCAGCTGCTCCAGCTGGGTCCGCATCTCGTCGGACATGCCGAGCTCTTCGAGCGTCGGCGCCCTCTTCGACTTGTCGAGCAGACGCATGACGATCGACTCGCCCTCGACGGTCGGCAGGGTCGCGACGCGGACGTCGAGCATGCGTCCGGCGGCGGCCGCGTTCAGCGAGATGCGGCCGTCCTGTGGCTTGCGCCGCTCTGCGATGTCGAGTTTCGCCAGCACCTTCAGGCGCGTGACGACGCCGGCCATCATCCGCTTCGGGATGCGCTGCACCTCCTGGAGCACGCCGTCGACGCGGAAGCGGACGAGCAGCGCGTCCTCCTGCGGCTCGAAGTGGACGTCGGAGGCGCCGTCCTCGGCCGCCTGGAAGATCACGGAGTTGACGAGGCGGACAAGTGGCGCGTCGGAGATGCCGTCGTCGACCTCGAGGTCGTCGGCCTCCTCTTCCTCCTCTTCGAGCGCGAGCTCTTCCTCGACCGCGGCGCGCGCGCCGAACGCCTCGGAGGCGCGGGCGAGCCGGCGGATCTCGGCAAGGATGTCCTCGCGCGACGCGACCCCGATGTCGAGCGGGTAGCGCGTGGCGAGCCGCAGCTCGTCGATGCCCTGGATGTTGCCGGGATCCGCGACTGCGACGCGAAGCGTCCCGTTGTCGAGTGCGTACGGGATCGCAGCCAGCCGCTCGAGCACGTGGAGGGCGATCTCGCCGCTCGCGTCGTCGGCGACGCCCGTGAGCGCGAGGTCGACCAGCGGCATCTGGTAACGCGCGGCGAGGGTCTTGGCGAGGCCCTCGCTCGAGGCGAGGTTCTGCTCGACGAGCGTGTGCGCGAAAGAGCCCATCCCGGCTGCCCCCCGGACCAGCGCCAGCTTGTCCGCCGGGACGAGGCCGGTGGCGGCGATCAGGTCGGCGACGAGCTCGGCAAGCGCGTTGATCGGCGGCGGGCTGCCGCCGAGTCCGGCTCCACCGGGCGGCGTCGCGCTCCCGGGCTCCGTGCCCGGGCTGCGCAAGTTCGGTGGACGCTCGATGTCCATGGATATCCCTCGTTCGAGGTATCGGCAGTGGAGGGCCGCGCCTTGAACCCCTAAGGGGCGGCGGTCTCGAGCTCGAGGAGCTCGTCCGGGCTGAGGCTCGCGTCGGTCACTCCTACCAGCTCCTTCGCCTCGCGCTCGTTCCGGATCCCGACGATCGCCGTCGTGACCCCGGGCTGATGGATCACCCAGGCGAGCGCCACCTAGGCGGCGCTCCGACAGCCGACTCGCCTCAGCGCGGCGCGCAGCTCAGTGAGGTCGAGGCGCGCGAACGGATGGGTCCGGCGGAAGTCGTCGGGATCGAGGGTGTCGGGGTCGAACCCGTCCGCCAGGAAGCCGGCCGCGAGCGGCGACCATGCCAGGAAGCCGATCCCGTGCCGGACGGCGAGCGGGAGGATCTCCGTCTCCGGCTCGCGGTGGAGCAGGCTGTACTGGTACTGCAGGGCCGTGACCGGCCCGACCGCGAGCGCCCGTTCGACGTCAGCGCCGGGATGGTTCGAGATGCCGCCGTGCCGGACCTTGCCTTCCTCGATCAGGCGTTGCACCTCGGCCCAGGACTCCTCGATCGGCGTGTTCCGGTCGACGTCGTGGAGCTGGAGGAGGTCGAGCCGGTCCCTGCGCAGCCGCCGCAGGCTCGCCTCGACCTCAGCGCGGATCGTCGCCGGCTGGAGGTCCATCCGGTCGCCGCGCTCCGCGTCGGGCAGCGTGCCGCACTTGGTGAACACGAGCACGTCGTCGCCGCGCCCCTGCAACGCGCGCCCGACGATCTCCTCGGCGCGGCCCCAGCCGTAGAACGGCGCGGTGTCGATCCAGTTGACGCCGAGGTCGAGCGCCGTGTGGATTGTGCGGATCGACTCCGCCTCGTCCTGCGGCCCCCACCAGACAGGCCAGTCGCGACCGGAGCCGATCGGCGCAGTCCCGATCCCGACCGGGGTGATCTGCATATCCGCGAGGCGGCGGGTCTCCACCTCGAGAGGCTACGTCGAACTGCTGGGGTCAGACCCCGCGGGGTCAGACCCCGGACTAACTCAGCGTCGACAGGTAGGCGTCCAGGATGTCGTGGCCCCAGAAGAGGGCGACGACGGAGCCGAGCGCGAGGAACGGGCCGAACGGAATCCCCATCTTGCGCGCTCGCTTGCCGTACCGCGCGAACAAGATGACGCCCGGGATCATCGCCGCCACCATTCCGACCAGCAGCGCGACGGACACCGTCTTCCCGAGCGCGACGCCCATCAGCAAGGCGAGCTTCACATCACCCATCCCCATGCCCGCGGGATACGCGAGCGCCGCGGCAAGGAGGAAGCTCGACGCCGCAAGCCCCGCGATGATCCATTCCGGGCTCAGGTCGCGCGCAGTATTCGCAGCGAGAACCACCACCGTGGCCGGCAGGACGATCCGGTTGGGAATGATCCGGTGCTCGAGGTCGATCGCGGAGACGGCGACGAGCACAGCACAGAAGAACGCGGAGACGCCCGCCTCCACGCTCAGCCCGAAGGCGAGCACGCAGCCGGCGAGCAGCACGGCGGTCAGCAGCTCGACGGCGGGATAGACGAAGTGGATACGCACGCGGCAGTGCCGACAACGGCCGCGCAGCAACGCGTACGAGAGCAGCGGGATGTTGTCGTACCAGCGGATCTCCTGCCCGCACGCCATGCAGGCCGACGGCGGCCGCACGATCGAGCGCCGCAGCGGCACGCGCGCGGCGACGACGTTCAGGAAGCTGCCCAGGGCGAGGCCGGGGGCAAAAGCGACGGCGGCGAGAGCGAAGTCCACGGACCTAGCCTGACGTGTACGACGGCTGCTCCGGATACCCCGAGGTGTTCGGGTTCCCGGGAGCGCCGAGCGGCAGGTCGGCCAGGCCGGGCAACGGCTTCATCTGCACGCTTTGGCCGAGCGTGATCGTGTTGGTGAGGAGGGGACCCTCAGTCTGCGCGGACTGCCCGAGCGTCACGTTTCCGGCCGAGTAGATGGCGCCCTGGAAGAACGACTGCTGGTTCAGCGTCACACCGCCGCCCGTCACGAACATGAACATCGACGTCGCCGGCGTCCACGCGGTGAAGTCGCAGCTCGTCCCGTTGTAGGCCGCCGTGTCGTTCGCGGTGTTCCAGCCACAGAAGACGCCCTGGTTCGCCAGGGACACGGTCCCGGAGACGTACATGACCATCATCCCGCCGAGCCCGTCCGAGCCGTCCGAGCCCGAAGGATGTGCCCCGTACTTGTTCACCCCGCGGTACTTCACGAGGCCGTTGATGGTCACGTTCCCGTCGATGAAGACGGTCCCTCGAATGCTCAGGATGTGGTTCGTTGCATCCCAGTCGAGCTCGCCGATGACGAAGCCGTTCGAGTTCTTCGTCTGGCAGGTGTAGTTCGTCGTCGGAGTGAGGTTGAACGCGGTCGTGAGGCTGGTATTCCTCGTTGTGTCGTTGTCGAAATTCGTCGACGCCAGACCACCTGCATTGCACGGGTGCAGTCTGCTGATCGTGGAGTTCTGGTAGTAGTTGTCCCAGTCGGTGGTGGTGACGGTGGGCGCGCTGATTGCCGGTGCCGTGGTGCTGTAGCCGCCCGATTTGACGTAGAAGTAGTCGCTGCCGGTTGGGGGACGCGCGCACGTGTGCGCGGTGCCGGTCGTCAGCACGCCCTGGTTGTCGACGGAGCCTGACACACATCCTCCACCGATCTTCGCGGACGTGACCTCCTGCAGCGGGCTCGCCTGGCCGATGCCCTTCGACGGATTGGAGATCCAGACCAGCTTGCCGCGGACCTCCAGGAGCACCGGATCGGCCGGGTTCGGCTCGGTGACGCTGGCAGAGTTCTTGATGCAGAAGTTCCCTTCCGTGTAGACGGAAGAGCTGAGAGTGGTCGTCTGGTCGATCGTGATGTTGCAGACGTTCGGCGTCGTGTCCTTGACGAAGACGTAGTTCCAGGCCGGCGTCACGTTCTGCTGAGCCGCACGCGCGCGGATGTGGACGACCACGGTCAGCGTCTTCGTCGCCGGCACCGAGGCGAAGGCGTTGCGTGTCACCTGGCCGGTCGAGGTGATCGTCCAGTTCGCCGTGCTGGTGTCGAGCCAGCCCCACACGGTCGCTGTGCCGCCGTCCAGGGTGTAGACGATCGGGCTGCAGGTATCGCCGAGCAGGGCTGCGCCGGTCGGATTCGCCGGCGGGTTCGCACAGTCCTGCTGCGCGTACTGGCCCTGGGGATGCAGCAGATGGGCGTCGTACGGGTTCTTTGCCGCGAGGAGCGCGTTCGCGTTCGCGATCCCGGCCTCGGCGAGGGAGTACGCGGTGATGCGATTCTTCGACATGTCGGAGCTGTGCGTGTTCGACGTCGCGGCCTCGATCACGGTGATGACCGTCATCGAGAAGATGACCGTGAGCGCGAGCGCGAGCACGAGGGCGAAGCCGCGCTCGTCAGTTCGGAGTCTTCGGATTCGGTTGCGCATCAGAGCCTCGTGCTGTTCCTGAGAAAGACGGTGTCCGTGAGCTCGTAGGTGTCGACGCTGGTGTTCGAGCTCTTGACGCTGAGCTTGAAGTCGACCTGCAACGAGGCGAGGCAGCTGCAGCCGGCGTTGTGCAGGTACTGCGGGAAGACCGCCCCGCTCACCAGGTAGTCGGCGACCTGGACGCCGTTCGCGGAACTGCACGTCGACCCCGTCTGCCGGTAGAGCCGGTACCGGTAGGTGTAACCGCTGACCGGAGACGTGCACCAGCTGACGTCGCCGCCGCAGCCCGACGGGAGCTTGAGCGTGATCGAGCTCGTCGTGTAGCCCGCCGCCAGATCGCTTGCGCAGTGAATGTCCTTGCGGATCTTGTCCAGCGCGATCCGCGTGGAGAGCTGGGCGCGGAAGCGGTTGTCCTGGTCGGTCTGAGCCTTCGAGCCGGAGATGAAGACCTGAGTGATGCCGGCGAAGACGATGCTCATGATCACCATCACGGTGAGCATCTCCACGAGGCTGTAACCGGCCTCTCCCCTGAGGCGCCTGCGCACCCGTTCAATCAATTGCTCCTCGCTTCGACCTGTGCGAGCGCTGCGCGTGCGACGCGTTCGCTTTTCCGGCCGATGCCCCAGCGCTGCTGGGCTGCTTGGTCGGCGGCGATCAGCTCGCGGAGCGCTTCCGCTCCGTGCCACCAGCCGAACTTCGCGCCGGTGACGATCCAGCTGTTCTGGTAGAGGAAGTGCCGGACGTTCGCCCGCGTCTTCGAATGCGTCGCAATCCACGTGGAGAGCAGGTGCGCGCGCTTGGGCAGCGGCAGCTCGCCCTGCGGCTCCGTCGGCGCACCGGCGACGGCGAAGTCGGGCGTTCGGGTCGGAGCGGCGGGCTTGGTCGTCTTCGCGGCCGGCGCGGGCTTCGGCGCGGCGGGGGCAGCGGGTGCCGGCGTCGGCTTCGGGAGCCCGATCGGAACCACCGACGTACCGAAGTACGGCGAGACGTCCTCCGGCTCGCCCTTCTCCGGGTAGGGCGTGCGCTCGAGCGTGACGGTGATCGTCGGAGCGCCGGTGTCCTTCAGCTTGGTGCCGGCGGCGGGTGCCTGCTTCAAGACCTTGTTGGCGGCGTAGCCGTGGACGCTGCCGACGACCTTCCACGCGAGGCCGGTGTCTTCGAGCGTTCCCTTCGCGAAGACGAATGCCTGACCCGTGACGTCCGGGACGACGACTGTGGCTACCGCGACGGGAGCAGGCGCACCCTGCGGCACCGCGGCCATCCGCTTGGCGGCGCCGACGGCAAGCGTGGCGCTCGCGAGCAGGAGCACAGCGCCCACGACAGCAAGGCGCGGCAAACGGGTGGCGATCCGCAGAGCCATGCTCTGGCAATCGGCACGAAACGGCTTGAACTCAACCCCCGGAGCGGGTGAAGCCCACTACCCCGTCCCCCGTTTCAGGGACGATGGAAAAGACCCTCGCGGCCGGCGGGTCGCCGGGCAGCTCGAGCGGGGTCGGAGCGTCCTGCCAGCGGAAGGCCTTGCCGGCGAAGCTCTGAAACCACGGCTGGTACTGCGGGTAGGTCGTCGGCGGCTGCAACTGCAGGTGGAGGTGCGGACCGGTCGCGTGGCCGGTCGAGCCGACGAGCCCGATCTGGGTGCCCGCCGAGAGGGAGACGCCGTCCACGACGCTGGGCTCGAGGAACGCGAGGTGGCAGTAAGTCCACACCTGGCCGTCCTGCGTGCGGATGGTCATGCCGATGCCGCAGCGCGGGTCGGCGGCGTGCCACGCGTTCAGGACGACGGCGTTCGAGATCGCATAGACCGGTGAGCCCGCGGGCGCGGCGATGTCGACCGCGGGATAGTCGTGGTGGGTATGCGCGGCGGAGACGACTTCGGGGCCGCCGCCCACCGGGAAGACCCACTGGCCGTCGTAGGACGGCGCGCCCATCAGCGAGCCGACGCCGGGAGCGAAGGAGGGTGCCTGCGCGCTCTGCTGCGCGTCCCGCAGCTCAGCCTGCGCCTGCTCCAGCGACGTCTGCGCGCGCTCGACGGCCGCGTGAGCCTCGTCGACCCGGAGACCGAAGAGGACGTCTCGCCGTTGGGCGGCGAGACGGTCCGAGAGCAGCGCCGCCTCGTCCACCTGCGTATGCAGCTTCCGGGAAACGACCCGGAGCGACCGCTCGCGGTCCTGCGCGGCGACCAGGACCTTGTTCGCAGCAACGACCTGCGTGCGGGCCTGGTCGAGCGCGGCCTGAAGCTGTTGCAGGTCGGCGGTTTGCGCGACGGTGCCGTTGCCGTAGACCTGGGCGAGGTCGAGCACCTCGCGCACGTACCAGTCCGCATGGTTGTAGGAGAAGATCGCCCGCGAGATGTCCGTCTGACCGCCCGACGCGGCGAGGTAGCGCGCCGCCGCATAGATCGCGTCCGCCGCGTTCCAGGGGTCGGCGAGCCCGTCACCGTCCGCGTCGACGCCCCAGCGCAGCCACGTCGACGGCATGAACTGCATCCAGCCGATCGCGCCGGCCGAGCTCGGCCCCATGTTCTGGCCGAAGTTCGACTCGATCTTGTTGATCGCGCCGAGCACGTTCCACGGGATCCCGTAGGCGGCCCCCGCGCGCTGCCAGAGGTCGTGGAGCGCGGGGAGCGCAAGCTGCTGCGGGCTCGCGGGGGGCGTTGTGAACGAGACCGGAATCGAGATCCCGCCGGGCGCGTTCGGCGTCCCCGCGCTCGGCAACGAGACCGGTGCCGTCGTCTGCGCACCCGATGAGACGGTGAAGCCCAGCACCGGCGGGCCGGCCGCGCTGGCGGAGCCGGCGAGCAGCGCGAGCGTCGCGGCCGCAACGACGAAGAGGCGCATCACTCTCCGGCTTGCGCGAGGCGGAGCGACGGTACCTCGGGCTCGGAGGCCCGCTCTTCCTCTTCCTGCTTCTGCTTCTCCTCTGCGGCGACCTCCGCGCGCTGCTGCTTCAGCGCGCGCTCGACCGAGACGAGAAAGTCGTGGCGGTTCGTCGCGGCGTTGGCCGCCGTCTCCTGGTCGACCTGACCGGCGACCACGAGGGCGATCAGCGATTGCGTGAACGTCTGCATGTCGAAGAACGCCCCTTCGTCGATCGCGTCGGTGATCGCCTCGGGCTTGTTCTCCCGGATCAGATCCGCGATGCGCGTGTTGGTGACCATCACCTCGACCGCGGCGACGCGGCCGCCGTCGACGCGCGGCAGCAGGCGCTGGCTGATGACGCCGCGCAGCACACCGGCCATCACCGACCGGATCATCTGCTGCTTCGCCTCCGGGAAGAACTCGATCATCCGGCCGAGCGTCTCGGCCGCGTCGACCGTGTGCAGCGTGGAGAGGACGAGGTGCCCGGACTCGGCCGCCTGCAGCGCGGTCTGCGCCGTCTCGGCGTCGCGGAGCTCGCCGATCAGGATCACGTCGGGGTCCTGGCGCAGCGCGCGCCGGAGGGCCTGCATGAAGTCCGTTGTGTCGAGGCCGATCTCGCGCTGGTTGACGATGCAGGAGTGGTCGCTGTGCAGGATCTCGATCGGGTCCTCGATCGTGACGATGTGCTGCCGCCGCGACCTGTTGATGTGGTCGATCATCGCCGCGAGCGTCGTCGTCTTTCCCGAGCCGGTCGCGCCCGTGACGAGCACGAGGCCGCGATGCTCTTCCGCCAGGCGCCGCACACCGGCGGGCAGGTTGAGCATCTCGAAGTTCGGGACGTTCTTCGGGATGACGCGGAAGGCGAACGAGATGTGTCCGCGCTGGCGGAACGCATTGACGCGGAAGCGCGGGAGGTCCTCCTCCTGGTAGGCGATGTCGAGGTCGCCGGTCGTCTTGAAGGCCTCGAGCCGCTCGGGCGACCGCTTGCCGACGATCTCGAGCACGACCTCCGCGTCGCGGTCGCTGAGCAGCGGCGCCTCCTCGAGCGGGCCGAGCGCGCCGTCGCGCCTGAGGATCGGCGGAATGCCGACCTTCAGGTGGATGTCGCTGGCGCCGAGCTCGACGGCTCGTCTGAGCAGGGGATTGAGTTCCATGGGCGGACATCCGTGCATCGGCATGTCCGCCGGGTGTCTTTAACCAAGGGGTCTGACCCCGAAGGGTCTGACCCCAGCCGTTCGGTTACGCCGCGCGGGCCAAACCTTCGATGAGCTTCATGGCCGTGCGGCCGGCCCCTCTGGCCTCCCCGGGATGGGCAACATCGCCCAGCATCAGCTTCTCAAGCACCCGCCAGGTGACCGGGAGCCGCATGATCGCGAACACGGCCCTCGGGAAGCGGTCGAGCGCTTTCTTCGCGCCCCAGCCGGCGGACGAGAGCGGGTCGAGCTCCCGCCGCACCGCAGGCTCGTAGCCGGCGAGGTCGTCTGTGAGGACGTGCTCCGCCGCGAGCCGCGCCGTGACCAGCGCCTCGTAGATGCCGTCGCCGGAGACGGGGTCGAGCACGCCGGCGGCGTCGCCGACGAGCAGCGCTCGGCCCGCGGCGAGTCGCGTCTCGGGCCGGCGCATCGGCAGCCGGTGCCCGCGGAGCTGTTGCAGCTCGTCGAGCCTGATCCCGTAGTGGTCGCACAGCACGCGCAGGTGGTCGCGCAGGCGCGGGCCCTCCGAGCCCCAGCCGCCGACGCCGACGTTGACGTGGTCGCCCTTCGGGAAGATCCAGCCGTAACCGCCCGGGACGGTCGCGAGCTCGAGCACGAGCATGCCGCGCCAGCCGTCCTTCGGCAGCCGCTCGTAGAGCAGGTTCCCCTCGAGTGCGACGCCGTTGACGATGCCGCCCCCGAGCCCGAGTGTCTTGGCGGTTGTTCCGTTCGCCCCGTCCGCGCCGACGACGGCGTCGACCTCCACCGGCGCTCCGTCGACGCGGACGCGCCGATCGGATTCCACCTCCACGCGCACACCGTCGCGGAACGTCGCCCCCGCCTCCTGTGCCTGCTCCACGAGGAAATCGTCCAGCCGCCGCCGCTGCGTCATCAGGCAGAGCACCTGTTCGGAGGACCGTTCGATCACCGGGCCGTACTTGAGGCGGCAGCGCGCGCGTGTGATCCGGTCCTCCACGACGGGCTCGACGGAGAACGGCAACTGGCGCACCGCGCGCATCGTGAGGCCGCCTCCACAGGGCTTGTCGCGGGGGAAGCGGACTTTGTCTATTAGTAAGACGCGCGCGTGCGCGCGCGCGAGACGATATGCCGTCGTCGCTCCGGCCGGGCCCGCGCCGACTACTGCGACGTCGAAACGCTCCACGAGCCCAAGGCTACAATGGCTCTCCGCTCAAGGGGGTGTGCCCGAGCGGCCAAAGGGAACGGGCTGTAAACCCGTCGGCTCAGCCTACGGAGGTTCGAATCCTCCCGCCCCCACTCTCCGCCTCTTCGAGGAACTCACCCACGACCTCTAGGTAGCGGTCTGTTTCCTCGAGCACCGGTGTGTGCGAGCTGTGCTCGAAGACGACCTCGCGCGCGCCGCGGATGCCGTCGACCAGTTCGCCGGCGATCTTGTCAGTGCACATGTCGTAGCGGCCGCGGACGACGAGCGTGGAGACGTCGATCTCGTGCAGGCGGTCGCGCGTGTCCCAGCCCTTGAGTGCGCCTGTCGTCGTCCACTCGTTCGGTCCTTGCATCGCGCGATACACGTCGGGCGCCTTGCCGGCCGCCATGGCATCGAGCTCCGCGCGTGGTTGCGGCCCTCGGTAGAAGTGCCGGTCGAAGTACGCCTCCATCGCCTCCTCGTACTCGGGATCGTCGTACGTCTCCGCCTGTTCGTGGCGGTCGAGCACTTCGATCACCTCAGGCGGCAGCGCGGCGCGCAGACGCAGTTGCTCCTCGTTCCAGAGCGCAAGGCTCGCGAGCGTCGAGCTCAGCACGAGACTGACGACGCCTTGCGCGCCGGAGAGCACGTGCTCCTGAGCGAGCATCCCGCCCCACGACGTCCCGAGCAGATGAATCCGCTCGAGCCCGAGCTGGTCGCGGACGGCGTCGACCTCGTCTCGGAAGACGCCGACACTCCACTCGATGCCCTCCGGGCGGTCCGACTTGCCACAGCCGATCTGGTCGTAGAGGACGACGGGGCGCTCGTTCGCGAGCCCTTCCAGCGGCGCGAAATAGTTGTGCGTCGAGCCCGGCCCGCCGTGCAGCGCAAGCAGTGGCGTGACCGCCGAGTTGAGGTCGCCGACGAACCGGTACCACGTCCGGTAGCCGCGGAAATCGACGTATCCCTCGCGGGCCTTCATCCCGGCTACCATCCTCTCGCACCAGCCCTCTTAGCTCAGTTGGTAGAGCACCTCCATGGTAAGGAGGGGGTCGACGGTTCGAGTCCGTCAGAGGGCTTCAGTCTTTCGCCTGCTTATGAGGCGGTTGCGGGTGAGTTGACGCCGTCTGGGGGGGCGAGTTGGAGTGCGCGGTGCGGCCGGTGCTCGTTGTAGTGCCTCGTGTACACGCGCAA
>JBKPGW010000251.1:0-5454 GCA_046729555.1 Actinomycetota bacterium
GTCGCGAAGGTGAATCAGATCCGCGCGGACATCATCAGCGGCAAGATCAAGAACATCCCTACAGAAGTGCCCTAAGGGAATTCGTTTGACTGCGGCCGGAGGTCGAGCGGGCCACCGTCCCGACAATCTGACGTGCGGTACTCGTCGGGCTCGTTCGGATAGCCCCTGAGGTACACCCACGTCTGCAGTTTCTGCGCCTGCTCGGCCGGCACGCCGAGCCGCTCGGCAACGAGCGCCGTGTTCTGGAGCGCGTAGCACTCGGTGATCGCCTCGCTTTGGAAGCCGCGTAGGTGGAACGACTCGTGCGCGAGCGTGTGCGCGGCCCACCCGGCGTTGAACTGCGAATAGCCGCAGTCGCCGCGGTCGATGCAAGTGAAGTCGACGCGGTCGAGGTGGCGGAGCGCCTTGCACGTCGACGGCGAGAGGTCGGTGTGGTCGGCGGGGTGCCCGGATCCGTCGAACTGAACGCGGCCTCCTTCGGTGCGAACGTCCACGAGCGTCGCCAGGAAGCCGGGGCAGTGGACGCCGACCTTTCGCCCGGCCAGCTCGCTTGCGATCACGGCGAGCCGGTTCTGCTGGTGGATCCGGTCTTCGTGGCGTGCGAAGCCCACGGCTGCCAGTGCGCCGACGATGAGCAGGAGTGCTGCGAGCAGCCGCACCGTTCAAGGATCGGCAGCGCTCCGGACGGTCTTGACTAGACGGAGTTGCGGGCAAAGTCCGCAACTCCTCTACGCGGCGGCGCAAGCGCAGCCGCAGCCCCCGGCGACAGCGCCGACGACGCGAACCTCGGAGTCGCCCTGCAGGGGCTCGTCGAGGAGCCGCCCGCCACGGGCATCCACGCCGTCCACGTACACGTTGATCAGCCGGCGGAGCTCGCCCGCCTCGTCGAAGAGCAGGTTTCGCACCGGCAGCGCCTGCAACGCCTCGCCGACCGTCGCCGCGTCGAGCTCGAACCGCTTCTGCCCGCCGGCCTCCGCGGCGAGCACCGCGGGCAGCAGGACGACGGCCACTATGCCGCTGCGGCCTCGACCGAGAGGATCGGCGGCAGATCGCGCGCGGCCTCCGTCCACGGCCCGCCGTCGCGCGGGGCGGTCCAGACGGAGCCGCTCTGCGTCCCGAAGTAGAGAGCGTCGTCGTCGTACGCGAAGCCCTCGCGCAGGACGGCGACCCACGCGCGCTCCGGCAAACCCTCCGATGCGAGCTCCCACGACGCGCCGCCGTCGCGCGTGCGATACACGCCGAGGCGCCCCTCGGCAGTGAAGTGGTACTCCTGCGACTTCTCCGGGATCACGTAGGCGACGTCGGGATCATCGGGATCGAGTGCGAGCGGGAACCCGAAGCTCGTCGGCAGGCCGTTCCCGTCGAGCCGTTCCCAGTTGTCTCCGCGGTCGTCGGAGCGATAGACGCCGCAGTGGTTTTGCTGCCAGAGCCGCTCCGGCCGCTTCGGGTGCACGAGCAGCTTGTGCACGCACTGCCCGACCTCCGGATACGGATCTGGCATGAACTCCGCGGCGACGGCCTTGTTGATCGGCGTCCAGCTCTCGCCGCCGTCCTCGCTGCGGAAGGCGCCGGCCGCGGAGATCGCGATGTACATCGTCCCGTCGACGAGCTGGATCGAGTGCGTGCACATTCCGCCCGCGCCCGGCTGCCACTTCTCCCGCGTCGGATGCTCGAAGAGCGCCCGGTTCAGCTCCCACTTCTTGCCGCCGTCCTCGGAGCGGAACAGCACGCCCGGGTCGCCGCCGAGCCAGAGCTCCGAGTCGCGGCCCGGCTCGATGTGCCACGTCGCGTTGAGCTTCAGCTCGTCGTCCTCGGGCAGCCCGAGCTCCTCGGCGCGCTCCCATGTCTGTCCCTGGTCGTCGGAGCGGTGGACGGTCGCGCCGTAGAAGGGGTTGTTCGTCGCGGCGTGCCAGCCGCCGTCGCGCGAATCGACGATCGCGTGGTAGACCGCCCATCCCAGGAGCTGCGGGCCCTCGACCTGCCAGCTCTTGCGGTCTTCGCTCCGCAACACGAAGAGCCCTTTGCGCGTGCCGACGGGCAGGAGGACGGCCATCCGGGAACACGCTACCGCCTCAGGTCGTTTCGGGCGAAGAGAAGAGGAGGTGGGGAATGGCAGCACTGACGGAGGCGCAGAAGCGTTTCCTCGACGAGAACCCGTTCGTGGGAACGGTCACGACCTTGCGACCGGACGGATCGCCGCACTCGACGATCGTGTGGGTCGACGTAGAGGACGGGAAGGTCTCGTTCAACACGGCGCTCGGCCGCGCGAAGCCGAGGTATCTCGCACGCGACCCGCGTGCGTCGCTACTCGTCGTCGATCCGGAGGATCCGTACAGGTGGGTCTCGGTCAGCGGTCACGCGGAGCTGACGGAAGAGGGCGCCGACGCGCAAATCGACAAGCTGGCGAAGAAGTACATCGGCAAGGACGAATATCCGTGGCGGAAACCGGAAGAAACCCGCGTCAAGGTGCTGATCGAGCCCGAGAAGGTCACCGACTACGGATTCGAGGAGTAGACGGTCCGTAAACTCGGCGCGTGGGCGCCGAACCACCTGCGAGCATGGCCGTTGCTGCGGAGCAGCTGAGGGCCGCCGAGAGCGTCGCCGAGCTGCTCGGTCTGACGGCCGAAGCGCTGGTCGAGCTCCTCAACGCACCGGCGTGCACGATCTCCAGGGTCATCGGTGACTTGCTCGTCGACCTCGTCCAGCACCGCCGCGCCGGCAAGCCCGACCGCCTTGGTCACGGCTACCTGATCTCCGACTTTCCGCTCACGCGGGCGGTGATCGAGACGCGCGAGCCGGAGACGGTCTACGCGGGAGACCCCGACGCCGACCAGGCCGAGACCAGGCTGCTCGCCGAGCTCGGCTTCGATTCGCTGCTGATGCTCGCGATCGAGTCGGAGAACGAGGTGTGGGGGCTCGTCGAGGTGTACGGCAACGAGCGGCGCTTTGAGACCGAGGACGTCGAGCTTGCGCGGGCGCTCACGGACGAGGCGGGTGAGGTGCTCGGCCGGCTCTCGCGGCCCGCGCAGTAGCGCATGCGCGTCACGATCTGCGACGTCGGGCCGCGTGACGGCCTGCAGAACGAGCCCGAGACGCTGCCGCCGTCGACCCGCGCCGAACTTGTCAACCGTCTCGCCGCGGCGAAGCTTCCGCGCATCGAGGCGGCCAGCTTCGTGCGCGCCGAGGCAGTTCCGCAGATGGCGGGGGCGGAGGAGGTCGTGCAGGGAATCGAGCGGCGCGACGGCACCGAGTACTCGGGGCTCGCGCTCAACGTCAAGGGCTACGAGCGGCTCGCTGCTGCGGGGCTCGACCGCGTCAACTTCACGCTCGCGGCAACGGAGACGTTCAGCCGCCGCAACGCCAACCAGTCGCTCGACGAAGCGCGTGCCGCCGCGGCCGAGGTGATCGAGCGCTCCAAGCTGCCCGTCACGCTCACGATCAGCGTCGCGTTCGGCTGCCCGTTCGAGGGCAGGGTCGATCCCGGTGTCGTCGCTGACCTTGCGGCGGGCTTCCCGTCGGCGGAGCTCGTCCTGGCCGACAATAGCGGCGTCGCGACCCCGCGGCAGGTGCGGGAGCTCGTCGAACGCACCCACGCTCCGGGCGTGCACCTGCACAACACGCGCAACACCGGCTACGCGAACGCCGCCGCCGCGCTCGAGGCTGGAGCGACGCTGTTCGACGCGTCGTGCGGCGGGCTCGGCGGATGTCCCTATGCGCCGCGTGCAACCGGGAACATCGCCACGGAGGACCTCGTCTATCTCCTCGAGGGAGACGGGATCGAGACGGGCATCGAGCTCGATGCGCTGATCGCGACGTCGGAGTGGTTGGAGGCTGTGCTCGGCCGCCGGCTCGAGGGGCAGGTTTACCGCGCGGGCGCCTGGGCCGGCTGAACCGCCGCCCGGAACGACTGCAACGCCAGGTCGATCTCCTCGTCCGTCGTCTGCCAGTTGGAGACCGAGATGCGGATTGCGCGCCGCCCATCCCACGTCGTGCCGCTCATCCAGACATCGCCGGCGTCCTGAACCGACCGCAGCACGCTGTCGGTCTGTTCGTCGCTCTCGAAGCGGAACAAGACCTGGTTGAGGACGACCTCGTTCAGCAGCTCGACTCCGTCCAGCTCGACGATGCCGTCTGCGAAGCGGCGCGCACAGTCGCAGGTCCGCTCGACGAGCTCCGCCAGCCCGTTGCGCCCGAGCGATCGCAGCGCCGCATAGACGGCGAAGCCGCGGGCACGACGTGAGAACTCCGGCACCCAGTCGACCTGGTCGCGCACGACTCGTGCGTTGTCCTGGATCAGATATGAGGCGCTCACCGTCATGGCGGCACGGTGTGCCTCGGGGTCGCTGCAGAGCACGAGCGCCGAGTCGTACGGCACGTTCAGCCACTTGTGCGCGTCGGTGATCCACGAGTCCGCGCGCTCGATGCCGCGCACCAACTCGCGGAGCTTCGGGCTTGCCGCCGCCCACAACCCGAACGCGCCGTCCACGTGCAGCCACGCGTCGTCCGGGACGGCGTCGGCGATCTCCTCGAGCGGATCGAAGGCACCGGTGTTCACTTCGCCGGCCTGTGCGCACACGATCGTCGGTCCGCCGCCGCTGCGCAGCGCATCCCGCAGCGCCGCGGCGTCCATGCGGCCCTGTGCATCTGCGGCGACAACTTCCGGCGCGCCCAAGCCGAGCAACCGCAGCGCCCGGTCGATCGTGACGTGCCGCGTTTCGCCGACCAGCACGCGCACCGGCGGCCCGCCGGCGAGCCCGTCGCGCGAGACGTCCCAGCCGGCGCGTTCGAGCACACGGAAGCGCGCAGCGGCCAGCGCCGTGACGCTTCCCATCTGCGTCCCGGTGACGAAACCGATCGATGCGTCTGCCGGCAGGCCGAGCAGGTCACAAACCCACTCGCGGACAACTTGCTCGACCACCGACGCCGACGGCCCGCCGACGTAGAGGCCGGCGTTCTGATCCCAGGTTGAGGTCAGCCAGTCGGCGGCGAGCGCGGCCGGCAGTCCCCCGCCGATCACGAACCCGAAGTAGCGCCCGCTTGGTATCGCGACGAGCCCAGGCTCGGCAGCGGCGGCGAGCTCCTCGACGACCCGTTCCGGATCCAGCGGATCGTCCTGGAGTGGCACGCGGAGCGCCGCGCGCAGATCGTCGACGGACCGTCGCGGGAACACGGGCCGGTCCTCCATCGAGTCGAGGAAGTCCGCAGCGAGCTCGGCCGTGCGCTGCAGCAGTGCGCGAACGTCGGTCACGCTTCCGACTCTACGTGTCGTCGTGGCCATGACGATCAAGACGCTATGCGCGCACGATTCCTTCCGCCTGCAGCGAAGCGATCTCGGCGTCGGCGAAGCCGAGCTCGGCCAGGATTTTCACCGTGTGCTCGCCAAGCCGCGGCGGCGCAGCCCTGTGTGCGACGCGCTGGCCGTCGAACGAGAGCGGGACGCCCACGGTCTGGGGT
>JBKPGW010000252.1:0-8362 GCA_046729555.1 Actinomycetota bacterium
CGCAACCGGCTGCGTGACGGGCTCGAGCGGGACATCCCGCTCGTGCTGGCGAAAGCAACGCTTGCGCTGCTGAAGGCGGATCCGACGGGCATCGAGGCGTTCCGCGACGGGCTCGAGTTCGGCATCGCCCGGCGTGGGGGAGGCTGGTTTCGAGGACTGACGACGCTCACCTGCTTCATGAACCTTCTGCCTAGGCTCGAACAGGCGGACCGGGCGGCGGCGCTCCATCACGGGCTTGCAGACGTCGCAGCCGACTCAGCCGGTCAGCCGCCGCGTTTCCGGCTCGACCCGCTCCCCGGTCCGGCAGCGCCCGCGCAGCTCGCGCGCTGGTTCCGCGGCTTCATCGAGGTGCGTGACGCCGAGGGGGCGGAGCGCGCGCTCGTCACAGCCGCGCAGGCGGGCGCGTCGTCGCAACAGCTTGCCGACATGCTCTTCGCAGTTGCGACCGACCACCGCTACCTCGACGGCGGGCACACGCTCGATTTCGTCAACAAGGCGCTGGAAGCGCTCGATGTCGCCGGTTGGGAACGTGCCGAGGCGGTGCTCGCGTCGCTGCCGATCCAGCTGGCCGGTGCGGAACGGATGGAGGAGGCGAACGCCTGGCGGAATCCGGTCGACCTCGTCGCACTGCTCGACGACGCGTTCGCGCAACTGCCGGATGCGCTTTCAGCGGGCGCGCTCGTCGAGCGCTGGACCGGCCGTGAGGCTCTCGTCGAGAACATCCTCGGCGAGGATCCAGCGGCGAGCATCGAGGCCCTGCTCGGGGCTCTTGCGGATGGTGCGAGCGAAGTCGAGCTTGCGTCGGCGGTCTCCTTTGCTGCTGTCATCCGGATCGCGCGCTTCCCGACGAGCAACGAGTTCGGCGACTGGGACACCGCCCTGCACACGTTCACGTTCGCCAATGCGGTCGAGCAGGGACTCCGGCGCTCCCCGTCACCCGAGCTCCTCCGCGGCGTCTTCGACGCGGCGATGAGCATCCACCTCGACCGCTTCCTCAACGTGCCACCCGCGAAGCTACCGACGCCCGACCCCGGCGCCGACCCGGACCTGCTCTTGGACGAACTCCCGCGCCTGCTCGACCGCCAGCAGCAGGTCGCCGAGGCCGGGCAGCTCGTCGCCTCGTACCTCGGCGCCGGCGGGGACCCGGGCAAGCTCGTCGCAGCGCTCGGTGCGGCGCTTGTGCGCGAGGACCGAAACTTCCACACGATCCAATGCGTCGAGGCCGCAGTCCGTCAGCACGAGCTGCTCGCCGCTGGTGACGACGCAGGCCTACCACTGATCGCTGCGGCGCGCTACCTCGCCGCGCACGCGGCTACGACCCGTTCACAACGACAGACGTTCGAGATTGCCCGTCGGCTGCAGCGGGGCGAGCGACTCTACGAGGAGATCGAGGCATGACCGAGTCCAAAGCGAAGGCACCCGCGGGAATGCACACGATCACGCCGCACATCGTTGTCGCGGACGCCGCAGCCGCCGCCGATTGGTACACGCAGGCACTGGGCGCCGAGGAGCGGAGTCGCATCGAGGTCTCCGGAGGAAAGCTCATGCAGGTGGAGCTGTGGTTCGGGGACTCCGCGGTCATGTTGGCGGACGAGTTCCCCGAGCTGGGCATCCTGTCGCCGCTCAGCATCGGCGGCAGCGCCACGGTCCTGCACCTGTACACGAATGATGTCGATGCGCTCTGGGAACGTGCGGTCGCCGCGGGCGCGGAGATCCGGCAACCGCTCCAGGACGCCTTCTGGGGCGAACGCTACGGTCAGATCACCGACCCTTTCGGCCACGGCTGGGGCCTTGCGCAGTACCTGCGCGACGTTCCGCGTCAGGAGATCGAGGAAGCCGCCGCCGCGATGTTCGGCTAGCGTCGCCGGCGACTGCTCGCGCCAACCCGCCGGTCGCCCGGCGTTATCTGCTTCCGGTGCCAAACGACGCGCTGATCACCGCAGCCCAATCCACGCGCGGTAGCCAATCCACCACGGCACCGGCTCCCGGATAGTTGTGGCGACCGCGCGGAGGTGGTCCAGTCCGACCTCCTCCTCAGTTATGCCCGCCTCGAGTAGCGTCCTCATACTTCCCTCGCTCAGCGCGAATCCGACAAGCCGTTCGCCGTCACCGTGTTCGATGCTGTGCAGTAGAAGTTCCCGGGTGTGGCGGAAGATTCCACTCTCTTCGAGTAAGGCGCGGCTTGGCGGAGCAACTGGCGTCTCCCGATCGAGCCCGATCTCTGCGCGCAGCTCGCGCTTTCGAGCAAGGACCGACTCGAGCGCAGCCTCGGGCTCCCAAAGAGGGGTCTGCAAGACGACGTAGTTGTAAGCGCAGAACACGCCTCCGAAACGGAGAATCCGGTCAACCTCGGGAAACAGCCGCTCGGGCCTCATCCATTGCAGCGATTGGGCGGCCGCTACCACGTCGGCCAAGGCGTCGGGCAGACCGGTCTCGTACGACGAAGTCCCGAGATACCGAAGATTCGGCATCTTCGTCGCCCGCTCTGCGAACCTCCGCATTGCCTCGTTCGGCTCGATGGCGACGACCTCGTCCGCGAGATCGGCCCAAAAGCGCGCCGACAACCCGGTACCACTCCCGAGGTCGACGACGAGCTTCGGCCGCTTCACACCGGCAAGCGGCGGCAGCAGTTCCAGCAATGCCTTCGGCGGCCTCGGCCGGTAGCGGTCGTAATTCGGGGCAAAGCCGGGCCGGTCATATCCAGACTCGTCGAGCCGGCTACGCAGCTCCTCGTCCATGCCGGCAATCTACGACCGCTCGAACGCGCGCGTGCGACGGGATTCTCCGAGTCCGCCAACCAGGAGCCTCCCGTGCGTGGGTTTGACGTGCGGCAGGCCGGGCGGGCATCTATATGTGGTGCCAAACGAGTTGCTGCTACCTCTCCGAGGGCCAAAAGGCGAGCCCGTTGATCTGATCCGGACGTTCATGTCGCACGGCGTCGCCGACCTGCCACCCGGCCACGTGGATGAGGCGGAACGGGCTTACACGACGACTCTCCCGCTGCCTCGCGCGCAGCCGCGAACTGTTCGGATTTCGGAGGGGCGCCCGGGGTTCGCCCGCGTCGAGGTCACAGGGCGGAAGCTCAGTCAGGGCAACACACGGGAGCTTACGGCGGCAGTGAGGCGAATGCTCAACCTGGACGAAGACCTCTCCGAGTTCTACGCGCTCGTCGCAGACGATCCCGCCTTGTCGTGGGCAGCCGGTGGCGCGGGACGGATGCTGTGGACGCCGACCGTCTTTGAGGCCGCAATAAAAACGATTTGCACAACCAACGTCGCCTGGTCGGCGACGGTTCGCATGGTCAACGCGCTCGTGGACAATCTCGGTGAGGCGGCGGCGAGTGGTGCCCGCGCGTTTCCGACGGCGGCAGCAATGGCGTCCGTCCCGGAAAGGTTCTATCGGGAGACCGTCCGAGCGGGGTACCGCAGCGCGTACCTCCACGCGCTTGCGTCCGGCGTGGTCGCCGGGAGATTCGAGGTCGAAGAACTCGGCGTCCAGGCCGACTTAGCGGACGACGAGGTTGCGTCAAGGCTCTTGGCGCTTCCCGGCATCGGGCCGTACGGTGCGGCCCATTTGATGATGCTGCTCGGGCGGCACTCCCGACTGATCCTGGATTCGTGGACGCGCCCCAAGTACGCGAAGGTCAACGGTCGAAAGGCGAGTGATGCAACTGTGGAGCGCCGCTTCCGGCGCTACGGGAGGTACAGCGGGCTCGCGTTCTGGCTCTACCTCACCCGGGACTGGGTTCCCGAGGAGCGCTGACGGCGACGAGCCCCGCCGTGCGCTCAGGGTACGTCGCCGCAAACAGGAGTGCCGTCCGAGAGCCCTCATGCGCGGTCCACAACACCGCGCGCTCAGAACCGGCCGCATCCATCACGGCCCGCACGTCATCCATCCGTGTCTCGAGGGTCGGTGCCTCACGAACGCGATCAGAAAGACCGGTGCCTCGCTTATCGAACCCCAGCACGCGAGAGAAGTCGCTAACCCGAGGGCGTGCCGCAGGATCAAGGGCTGGTCCCAGGTGGACAGTAGGTCGCCGGCCATGCCGCGGAACCAGACGACGTCCACCGGGCCTTCGCCCACCACCTGATAGGCGATTGCGACGTCGCCGCTACGCGTGTACTGGATGTCCGGAACTTCCACGAGTCGTCAGTCTCCTCGATTCGCGGAATCGTCACACCCGTTTAGCGTGTCGCGATTGTGCCTAGAGGTTGTGCGGGACGTGCGTCGCGTGCATGCCGAGCACGAGCGCGGCTGCGAGACCGAAGTAGAGGAGCCCCATGATCAGCCGCTGGTGCGGGCGCACCCGGTAGTACTCCCGCATCTGCGGGAAGCGGCGCGTCTGCCAGCGGCGCCACAGCTCGGAGCCGGCGAGCAGCAGGATGATGATCAGGATCGGGTTCGGCTGGTAGATCACGAGTCCGAGTAGCCCGAGGAAACCGAGCAACCAGAGCGCTGGGTGCAGCGCTGCGGTGATCCGCCCGCCGTCGAGTGGGATCACGGGCAGGAGGTTGAAGAGATTGATGAGGAAGCCGAGGAACGCAAGCGCCTTCAGGTGCTGCGAGTCGTACGCGACGCCGAGGAGGTAGAGGGCGAGCGCACCCGCGGAGCCGAGCAGGGGCCCGGCGATCGCGAGCCGCGCCTCCCGCCAGGCGTTGTGGGGCATCTGCTTCATCGTGATGAGCGCGCCCATGAACGGGATGAAGATCGGGACCGAAACGGGCAGACCCTGCCGCTTCGCCTCGACCACGTGTCCCATCTCGTGCACGAAGAGCAGCGCGACCAAGCCGATCCCGAACCACCAGCCGCCGAACCAGACGTAGAACGCGGCTGACACGAACATCGAGAAGAGGAACTTGAACTTGAGCAGCGCGGCGCCGAACTTGAGGAGGAACGCGCCGGCCGCCGCAAGCGGCGCCAGCAGCCTCCGCAGCAGCGCGCGCCAGTCCCGGCCGCCGCGCGGGCGGATCGGCTCGTAGCCGCGCCACTCGTAGAGGTATCGCTCCATCCAGTCCATAGTGCCCACCGGTAGTGGGTCTGAGGCGTCGCTAAGCGGGAGTCGGCAGGCCCTCGATTGCGTGCAGGGCGCGCTCAATCTCGCCCTCGTCCAGGGCGACATCCTCGAGCCTGCCCGAGAAGTAGTTGTCGTAGGCGGCCATGTCGAAGTGGCCGTGGCCGGAAAGGTTGAAGAGGATGGTGCGTTCTTCGCCCGCCTCGTCGGCGGCCCGCGCCGTCTGCAGCGTCCCGTGAATCGCGTGCGCGGCCTCCGGCGCGGGGAGGATCCCCTCGCTCCCCGCGAACAGCACGGCCGACGCGAAGACGTCGTTCTGCGCATACGCCTCGGCGCGGATCAGCTCGTCGCGCACGAGCTGCGAGATCAAAGGAGCAACACCGTGGTAGCGGAGCCCGCCGGCATGGATCGGCGCCGGCACGAAGTCGTGCCCGAGCGTGTGCATCGGTACCAGCGGCGTCAGTTTGCTCGTGTCGCCGAAGTCGTACGCGAACAGGCCGCGCGTCAGCGTCGGGCAGGCCGCCGGCTCGCAGGCGAGCACGTCGATCTCACGGCCGGCGATCTTCTCGCGCACGAATGGAAAGGCGAGGCCGGCGAAGTTCGAGCCGCCGCCGACGCAGCCGATGACGACGTCGGGGAAGGCGCCCGCGAGCTCCATCTGCGCGAGCGCCTCTTGGCCGATCACGGTCTGGTGGAGGAGCACGTGGTTGAGCACGCTTCCAAGCGAGTAGGCGGTGTCGTCGCGTCCGGCCGCGTCCTCGACGGCCTCCGAGATTTCGATCCCGAGGCTGCCGGGCGAGTCCGGGTGCTCAGCGAGGATCGCGCGGCCGGACTGCGTTTCTTCCGAAGGGCTCGGCACGATCTCCGCGCCCCAGGCCTTGATCATCGAGCGGCGGGAAGGCTTTTGCTCGTAGGAGACCCGGACCATGTACACCTTGCACTCGAGCCCGATCAGCTTGCACGCGAATGCAAGCGCACTCCCCCACTGTCCCGCGCCGGTCTCGGTGGAGAGACGCGTACGTCCTTCCTTCTTGTTGTAGAAGGCCTGCGCGACCGCCGTGTTCGGCTTGTGGCTCCCGGGAGGGCTGACGCCCTCGTACTTGTAGAAGATGCGTGAGCGGGTTCCGATCGCCGCCTCGAGTCGCCGCGCGCGGTAGAGCGGCGTGGGGCGCCAGAGGCTGTAGAGCTCCAGGATCTCGTCCGGGATGGCGATCTCCGCCTCCTCGCTCACCTCCTGGCCGATCAGCGCCATCGGGAAGAGCGGGGCGAGGTCGTCCGGCCCGACGGGCTGCCCGGTGCCAGGATGAAGCACCGGCTGTGGAGCCGTGGGCATGTCGGAACGGATGTTGTACCAATGGCGCGGGAGCTGCGATTCCTCGAGCAGGAACTTCGTCTGGCTCTCCGTGCGCGTGCGCAGCTGCTGCACGCCGGGAGCATAAGCCGTCGGCGACGACAGTGCAGGGCGGTCTACCCTCTGAACATGGAACCTCTCCTCGATTGGCAAGGGCGCTTCGAGGAGTACGTGCAGGATGCGCTCGACTCGCTGCCAGCGGATCTGCGTGGGCGTATGTCGAACGTGGAGATCGTGGTGGAGGCCGAGCCACCCCCGGGCCAGCCGCTGTTAGGCCTCTATCAGGGCGTGCCGCTCACTAGACGCGGCAGCAACTACGGCGGCGTGCTGCCGGACAAGATCACCATCTACAGTGGCCCGCTCATGCGGCTCTACGCATACGACTTGGAGCTGCTTCGCCGCGAGGTCCGCCGTGTTGTCCTGCACGAGGTCGCCCACCATTTCGGAATCAGCGACGAGCGACTGATCGAACTCGACCGTTACTGAGGTCGGCCTCTCCTTCGGCGGGTGCCTTTGTGCGCATGCGCGTGCGGTCGCGATGCGAGCAGGGCGAGCAGGACGACGGAGACGAAATTGCGGAACGTGGGCTCCGGCCAACGAACCTCGGCAGCCCCCTGGAACCAAGAAGGGTCGACGAGGAAGACGATGGCGGCGGTCACGACCTTGCCGAACCAGCCGACGACCAGGAACAGCGTCGCGAGAACGATGCCCCAGAAGCCCAGCTCTGGAAGGCCTACGGCAGATGCAAGGTCGAGCACGTTCCAAGCGAGCCAGAAAATCAGCGGGCCGATCAGGACCATTGCGATGAGCGCTACGAGCGCAACGACGAGCCCGCCGGCGACGAGGGCACCGATCCCAAGGACGCGCAGAACGACGCGGAGGATCGGGCTCACACGCCGAGTCTACGGTGCGCGCCCCTAGGATCACGGAGAATGACCGCGCGCTTCGCCGCTTGCAGCTGCGGGCAGCTTCGTCTCATGGCGGAAGGCGAGCCGACCGACGTCACGATCTGCCATTGTCTTGCCTGTCAGCGCCGGACCGGGGAGCATCTTCAGCTGCGGGAACAGCTAGTGAGCCTGGGCCGCAGGAGCGACGCGACGTCGACGCTACGCACGGATGAGGTGCGAGCGCATGGTGATCGGTAGTGACGCCCTAGCGATGCACCAGAGGCACCGGGGCACGCATGAGAGTATGGGCGGGCGCCGCGGCTTCGTCAGGCGGTTCTTTGGTCGAGGTATTGCAGGAGGTCGTGGGCTGCCAGCTCGATCTCCTTGTGCCGCCACTCGGCTGCGCGGTAGTGGCAGGCGATAAGCCCCCATGCGGTGCAAGCGGCGGAAGTCGCCGTAGACGAACGCGTAGCGGGCCTTTGCCTCGTCTGGAGCGCCTTCGGTAAGGCCGAGATGCCAGGCGGCGTACTCGTCCCACGAGTGGGTCTTCAGGAACGCGTTCTGCTCCCGTGCGCGCGGCTGCACGTCCTGCCAGCGCGACCGAAGCACGTACTGGCGCGCGTCGATCAGCCGTTTCGCGTGCCTGACCGCGACGTCGTTCACGGTGTAGGCGGCCACACGCGGGATTCTCGCCGAACAGCGGAATCGCACGCTCCCAGCACACGGAGGTTCGCGTACTTCGGGCGGCAATCCACCGCGGGGTGCCTCTACGTCCTCGCTTGGGCGACTGTTCGTGAATGTCACTGAGCCTGTCTTTGGTTCGCCGACGCCGGCGACGAAAGAATCGGTGCGATTTGTCTTCTCGATGCCCGCACACGTAGCATCGCGCCCGTGCGTGAGCTGCGCCCCGGTGTCTGGCATTGGCAATCGCCGCATCCCGACTGGGACGAGGAGCAGTGGTGGCCCGAGCTCGTCTCGTCGTACGGGATCGAGCTCGGCGACGACTTCCTGTTGTTCGACCCGCTCTCCGTTCCCGACGAGCTGCGCGAGCGCGCGACCGCCGTCGTCCTGACCGCGCCGTACCACGAGCGCGACGCCCGTCGGCTTGGCCTC
>JBKPGW010000253.1:0-6144 GCA_046729555.1 Actinomycetota bacterium
GACCAGGTTCGTGCGTGTTCCGCGCCTGCGCTTCTTCGACTTCGTGCGCGTTGAGCGGCGCAGCGGATTCGTCGTGACGGACAGCGGCGGCAGTCAGGAGGAGTGCTACTACCTCGACCTGCCGTGCCTCGTGCATCGCGTCAAGACGGAGCGACGGGAGGGCCTCGGCGAGAACGCCGTCCTGTCCGGGACGAGCTCCACGGTGCTCGGCGACTTCCTGGCCGACCCCGGTCGCTTCCGGCGGCGGACGGCGCTGCCGCCGGCATCACCGTCGGATGTGATCGTCGGCGACCTCGAGCATCGCGGCTTCGTCTCAGAAGCCGGGGTCGCCTGAGACGAGATCGGCCTGCAACTGCGTATCGCCATGAGCGGTCTGCGCGCTTGGAAGGGAGAGCACCGGGGCGTCCGCCTCCGAAGTAGCCGCCGGATCGACCTTCACCAGCAGCTGTGAGACGCCGCGTGCGAACTGCACGTTGACACGGATCTGGGCCGTCCTGCCGAGCGAAAAGGCCACTTCACGTTGTGAGTCTGCGACGCGCAGCGTCCGTGCAGCGCCTGGGTTCCTCACAGCGAAGACGAGCGCCACGATGCCGGGCCGGGCCGCGCGCAGCTGGATGACGCCGACCCCGGAAGAGGAGACCAGGGGGTAGGCGAGAGCGTCGCCCTCGAGGCGAGGCGACGCAAAGCCGCCGGGCATCGTCACGAAGATCGGCGCGGCCCGGGCCGTCACCTGCCACACCGAGTCGCCGTTCCCGTAGCGCGCCAGCAACCGGTAGCCGCCGGCTGGTGTTGGCGTGCGGGGTGCGACCTCGACGTCGGCGACGGCGTGCTTGTGGACGACGATCGCCGAGACGCCGAGCAGTTTGAGCGCCGCAGCCGTCCCCGTAGCCGCCGGGTCCAACAGGACGAGCCGCGCTTCGTCCGCCGATGTTCCCGCCGGTGCGCCGTTCACGAGCGGTCGGCCATGCTCGCGTTGCCAGAAGCGAAAGACATCCGAGGACCCGAGTGGGTACTCCGCCAGGATGCCCGGCGGCGCCGACTCCGCCTTCGTGTATTCGGCCGGCACCGGCTTCGTCCGGAAGTGCGCTTCGGCCGGTGCGATCGCGAGCTCGAGGAACGAGACGGCCGCGGCGGCACCGACGAGCGTAGTTGCAGCGAGTGCCGACCGGCCGAAGCGATTCGACAGCACCTGTAGGCCGAGCGCGGCGAGCGGGACGAGCGCGGCCATCACGAGCGGCGTCCAGCGCGAGGGGACGCGGAACGCAGGCACGACCTCCCAGAGGAGGCGCGAGGGCATCCAGACGTCGTGCCCGAAGATCGTGACCGGGCTCGGCGCGGCAAAGAGCAGACCGACGAGGACGGCAGTGACAAGACCCGCCGTTGCCGGCCGCAACGAGCTTCGCCGCCGCCACGCGACGACCAGCCAGAGCACCGCCAGGGCGATCGTGAGCCAGCCGAGGTAATCGCTCCCTTCGGTCACGTTCGTCCCGTGGAGGTGCGAGAGGCGCCAGGACCGCAGCTGGTCGCCGACGACGAGGTTCCCGTCCGCGGGCACGAGCGCGTCCTGCGGCCGCAGCCCGAGGCTGGTGAGGTCGGTGGCCTCGCGATGGAGCCCTGCGCCGCGGTTCACGCCGGAGGTGAACGACCCCAGCGACAGCAGCGCGGTCGCGACCAGTGCTCCCGCGCCGAGTCCGAGGGCAAGTCGAAGCCCGCGCCGGCGGTCGAGCGCCAGCGCCGCCCCGATCCCGAAGGCCGCGGACGTGACGAGAGCCTCGGCGCCGTAGTAGCCCGAAGTGAGCCAGCAGGCGAGTGTCGCCGCGCCGACGAGCGCAAAGCGCGGCCACGACGGCGCACGCGCGGCCGCGACCAGCGTCAGGATCAGCAGCGCGAGCACCTCGATGTGGACGAGCGACGCATGCTCGGCGCGGGCGAGGTGCCACGGGAAGACGATGAAGACCAGGCCGGCCCAGGCGGAGACCAAGCGGTTGCAGCCGAGGTAGCGCGCGACCGCGTACATCACCGCGCCCGACAGCACGTAACCGGAGAGGACGACGAGATTGTAGGCCGCTACCTCGCCGACGATCTTGGCGGCGAGATAGCCGGGGTAGTAGGGCAACAGCCATTGGAGGTTGAGCCCGTTCCCCTCGTTCCAACCGAGCGGTGCGCCGGTGAGCGTGTGGTGCGTCGTTCCCAACAGGTGGTAGCCGCTCTCGTGATTGAGCTGCCAGAACCACCAGACGCTTCCGGTCGAGTCCGATCCGAGCGTCCCGATCACCGTCGAGCCGAGGTGGACAACGACGGGCGCGAAGAGCGCGCAGACGACCGCCGTGGCGCCGAGCACGACGGTGCACCCTTCGAGGCTCGCGTTGCGCAGGCGCGCCCTAGTCCGTGCGGAGATGCGTCGCACTCCGGCGCGGAGCGCCGGCACGCTCGACTCGACGAAAACCTCGTGCGCGGCTACGAGCAGGCCGCCGATGACGACGTTGGTCCAGACGACGCCTCGCAGGCTCGACGGAATGGTCGAGAGCGCGGCGACCTGGACGAGGACACCCGCCGCAACGATCCAGGCGTAGCGCGACTCTCCTCGCGAGAGGTGGTATCCGACCAGGACGTTGGCAATGGAAAACAGCCCGATTGCCAGCGCAAACGGTCCGAGCACGTCGCCTCCCTCCGCGAAGTCGCGTCCGAAGGTGAGCGTGACGAGCCCCACTCCCGTCGCCGTGTACACGAGTGCGAGGCCACCGCAGAACGCCACCGTGGCGAGGAGCGAACGGCCGAGGATGTCCTCCGTCTCCTCGCCGCGAGCCTGTCGCGCGGCGGTCCGCGGAAAGAGGACGGCGAGGATCGTCGCCGGCAGGAAGAAGCCGACCCGCGCGAAGGCCGAGGCGGCGGCGTACGCGCCTGCCTCGTCCCCGCTGAACCTCGCCTTGACGATGAGGACGTCGACGTGCGTGAGCAGGGCGATGCCGATGAGGCCGATTGCGACCGGCTTCAGATAGGCGAGGAAATCGCGCAACTCGCTGCGCGAGAGCGAGGCCCCGCCCACGGCCGGAGCCCGAATGAGCAGGATCGCGAGCCCCGTGGCCGCGATCGCACCGAGGACGGTGGCGAAGATCGCCCCGCCGAGCCGGTAGCCGGCGGCCGCGACGATGCCCAGCACGACCAGGCGCGCGACCCACGGGAACACGTAGAGCAGTGCGACGCCGCCGAAGCGTTGCTCTCCCTGGAGGACGCCGATCGCCGCGGGGAACACGAGCGCCGTCGACAACGTCGCCACCGCGAGCACGACCAGGCCGACCGAGTCGATGTGGAGCAGGCTCGAGAGCGGCGCCGCCAGCGCGAAGGCAACGACGAGCAGCGGCACTGTGGCGGCCGCTGCCAGGCGCAACGTGCCGCGTGCGAGTCTGGCCGCGCCTGCAGAATCGCCCGTTGCGACATGCCGGGAGACCTCGCGCGAGACCGCCATCTGCAGGGCGCCGGCAGGAATCAGCACGACGGCGAGCAGACCGAGCAGCGCCGCCAGCGAGCCGTAGTCGTCACTGCCGAGAATGCGTCCCGCGGCGAGCAGGAAGACGTACGCGCCGACGATCCCGACCGCCGACGCTGCTCCGAGCAGCGCGCCGCTACGCGCCCCGCTGACGCCGCGCATCGCCATCAGCTCACCGGCACGACCGCGCCGCCCGGGATGCGGGTATCGACGTCGTAGACGGCCACGTCGCCCGGTGGATCCTCCGAGTCGGTCAACGGGAGACGGACGAGGTTGTACAGCTGCGGCACGCCGTCGAACGGGCTCGTTCCGGTTCCAAGCGGCCAAAGCGTCCCTTGTTGGCCGACGATCAGCCTGGGCACTTCGGCAGTTCCTGCGATCGTCGGTTGCTCGATGCAGGGGACGTAGGTGCGCAGGTTCGGCAGCGCGAGCGCTGGACGGCTCCTCTGGAGGCGCGCTGCCAGCGACTCGTCCTCGTAGCTCACCGGAGCGGTGACGCCGATCGAGCCGCCCGGAGCGATCTCGCTCTGCAGCATAATCCGGATCGCATTTGCGTTCGCCGGCGGCGGGGGCAGGCTGCCGGCGGGATAGAAGCGCCACACGACCAGGTCCGGGCTCGGATCTCCCAGCGACGGGTCGGAGACCCTGTCCGTGCCGAGTCGATCGACGGTGCTGCCGTGCACGCGTCCCCACTCGACCTGCAGCGAGTCACCTGCACCCGGGTCGCCGGTGACGAAGAAACCGGTCCTGTTGGTTGTCGCCAGCCGGAACCACGGTGAGGGCGCTGCGGGGCCCACCACGAAGCTAGGGACGTTCTCGACGGGCGCAGCCGGCAACTCGCGAGTGGCGATCGCCCCGGTGCGGCCCACGGACGGCAAGGCGCGCATCGAGGCCGGCGCCGGGACGAGCGCGTCGTCGGCCAGGCCGCAGCGAAGGTCGTCGCGGACCGTGTCGAGATTCTGGCGCGTGAGCGTCCAGCCGCTCGTCTTCCGCGTGTCCGCGACGAGCACGCCCACGGTGAAGAGGATCAGCGGAGCCGCGATCACCGGAACAACCCACATGGCAGTGCGCCAAGCGGCGTCGACACGCCTGCCGCGGCGTAAGGCAACCAACGCGCCGAGCAGCAGCAGGGGCAGGAGCCCGGCGAGCTTTGCGAACGTCACTCTTTCTTCGGCGCCGAGCGTCCAGCTCAACGTGCGGAGGTCGAGATCGCTCCACGCGTTGCGCGGAAACCACGACCACGCGGCGGCGGCCATCGCGGCGCCAATGACGATGAAGGGACGCACGTGCCAGCCAGGAGTGGCACGCGCATCCTCGACGAGGCGTGCCGTCTCCGCGGCGACCGCAAGCGCCGCGACACCGATCAGCGCACCGAAGTGCCACGGCACCTTGGATGGGGTGACGATCAAGATCATGGCGGAGAGCCCGAGCGCCGCTGCCGGAAGGTCGAGGAGCGCACGAGCGCGCCCACCTCGACGCCGGAGCAGAAAGGCCACGACTGTCAAGAACGCCAGCACTACCCATTCACGCCGAAGGGGTGCGCCGTAGAGCGGGCGACCCAGGAGCTCGTAGCGCGTGAGCTCGTCGCGCCAACCGGCCGACTGCGCTCCGTAGGCACGGAGCGAGGCGGTGTTCGAGCGGAGGTTTTCGAGATTGGAGCCGAGCAGCGCGAGAACGCCGAGAAGGGCAGCGCCCGCGATCACGATTGTCGCCAGTGCAATCTTCGCCGTCTGCGCCCAGCGCGCGAGCGCAGGCAGAGTGACCAGCAGGGGTGCAAGCAGCACGAGGCCGGCGGGATGTGCCGCGACCGCGAGAGCGATCAAGACGGCGGCAAGTGCGAGTGATGCTGCCGTTTCGCGTTCGACGAAGCGCATGGAGCAGGCGACGACGCCGGTGGCGAGGAGAGCGATCACCGGCTCGGGTCGCAGCGTCATCCCCCACGCCAGCGCGCCGACCGCGAATGCAGCGGCCAGCGCCCAGATCGCCGCGCGACTTCGAGCGGCCGCCAAAGGCATCCGCGCCAGAATCCACCGGCAAAGAGCCCAGGTGGCCGCCAGACAGAGCAATGCGGGGATCCGCAGGAGCAGAAGTGAATTCGTGACCCTGAAGAGCCAGTGCTCGAGCCACTCGAGCCAGTACTGGATCGATGAGCTCACGCCGAACGAGTCGTAGTAGCTCGAGAAGCTGCCTGTCCTCGTGAAGTTCTGGTGTTGGGCCACGATCCAGCCGTCATCGAAGAAGGCCGGTCCGACCAACCACCAGCCGACGAGGAGCACTCCGATCGTGAGGTCGGCGAGGCTTGCGCGTGCCGCGGCTGCTCGCACGGCGCCGGCAGAGACGGGCCACCAATCTCGCGGCGGTCGTGTGATCGCGGCCAGGATTAGCGCCACAACGGCGGCGAGCGTTCCGAGAATCCGCAGAGCCGCTTGCAGGAGCGTCGTCTTGGAGCCGAACCGAGTGGTGGTGATTTCAACGGTCGGCGAACGTCCGGGAATCAACCTGAGGCCCGAGAACAAACCGTCGACGGTCGGCATCGCAGTCGTTCCGGCTTGCTCCTTCCCTCCAGGTCCTCCTCGGGTCGACCACTTCCCGCCGCTCAGGACGATGTCGTACGCACAGTTCGAAGCCGTCGCCGTCCCGTCCGGGAGCTCGAGCCC
>JBKPGW010000254.1:0-3662 GCA_046729555.1 Actinomycetota bacterium
TCGATCTTGCCGAGCGTGCCCGACCACTGCCGCTTCACCCCCGGCGAGTGCCGACCGTCCTTCTTGATCCCCGTGTCATCGACGATCCAGGCGAGCACGCCGATCTCGGGCGCCACCCGCTCAGCACAACCGCGCACGAGCAGAGCCGACTCCCAGGGCGAATCGGCCAGAAACTGCTGCAGCGACTCGTACCGCGCCGGCGACTCGCCGAGACGAAAGAGCGTCGGCTGCAAACTCTTACGACCGCCCTGCTCGACCAACCCGCGCACATACAGAAGCGCGTTCTCCCGCTGACGCACATGCGGCAACGGCCGCACGACCTCGTCGACGAACGCCAGCAGCCGCTCCCGCGGCTCGCTCGCCACCATCTCCACCACCGCCGCTTCCATCCGTCTCCTCCTCGAACGATGACCGCTTCCACGGACACCGTTCGACGCCAGAGAAGAGGACCCTTCAGCGAACTAACAAAGTCCTACTAGCTGCCGGACCTCGAGGCGGTCGTCCTGCCCGGCGCGTTCTCCTACGGCGACTACCTGCGCTGTGGAGCGATCGCCCGCTTCGCTCCCGCCATGGAGGCGGTCGTCGAGTTCGCCGCCGGAGGCGGGCTCGTGCTCGGCATCTGCAACGGCTTCCAGATCCTCTGCGAGGCCGGCCTGCTGCCAGGCGTGCTGCGCCGCAACGAGTCGCTGTCGTTCGTCTGCCGCGATGTGCCGCTCGTCGTCGAGCGCAGCGACACGCCTTTTAGACCCGGTGCCAAGACGGCCAGACCCTCACGATCCCGGTCAAGCACGCGAGGGCAACTGGTACGTGGACGATGACCTCTACACGGAGCTCGAGGCGCGGCGGCTGATCGTGCTGCGCTACGGCGAGCCGGTCAACGGTTCTCGAAATGACGTGGCGGGTCTCATGAACAAGCGCGGGAATGTGATGGGCCTCATGCCGCATCCAGAGCATGCCGTCGACCCGCTGCTCGGCTCAGCCGACGGCGCCCTGATCCTTTCCTCGCTCGTCGAGTCCGCCCGCGAGCGCGCACTCGCAGCCGTCTAGGCCTCACCTCCGAGCAGCGCCTCGGCCAAGGCCGGATGCTCGGCCAGCGCCGCGCGCAGCCGCTCGAGGTCTCGCAGCTTCAGCGTCACGGGCCCGCGCCCCGTCGTGCCGTCGGTGGTGTACGCGAAGCGCACGAGGCGCTCGCCCTTGTCCGTCTCGACGAGCTGCACTAGTGACGCGAAGCGCCGCTCGCCCGCGCGTTGCTCCAGCGTCAGCTGCTCGACGGAATGCGCCGCACCCCAGGGCGTCGCGACCGTCTTGGGTCGTGCCGTCCTTGTCGCCACGTCAGGCAACGTACGCGGAAAGGTGTCACGCGTGTGAAACGTAGGTGTGACGAAAGCGTGACTTCTGGCGGTGGGGAAGTGACGTCGCATGGAGCGGGTGCGAACGGGAGGGTGCCTCTGCGGCGGCGTCCGCTACAGCGTTCGGGGCGAGCCGTTGCACATGGGTCGGTGCCACTGCGCGGACTGCCGGAAGGAATCGGGCAGCACGTTCACTGTCTAGCGCAGTGGCCGCGCGATGCCTTCGACCTCCAGGCGACCTCGCGACATACGACGGCCGCGGCTTCTGCGACCGCTTCGGGTCGCGTGTTGCATGCCTCGAGGAGGACGTCGTCGAAGTGCGACAAGGTTAGGGCTGATGAGGTTGTGAGTTGAGCGACTGGCGTAGCGCCGTCGAGCCCGGCGTTGGCCAGGCTCGACGGTGCGCTCTTGAGGAGGGGGAGCGGCCAAGGCCAGGAGTCCGCTCGCCCCCGCGCCCATGCTGCCACTTTCGCTGGTGGATTTCGAGGGTTTCCCCCCCGATCAGGGGTTGCCGGCTCCGAGCTGCTACACCAGGTGATCGTGGTGGCTGAATGTGACGCGCCTCCGCGTCCTTTTCAGGTAGCGGGCGCTCCGTCACATCTCCCCTAGTTGAAGCTTCGCGAGCTGTCTCGTTGGCGTTTGGGAGGGCGAGTCGACGAGGTCTCGCCCCTCCCTTCGTGTGGCGCACAGGCGGAGCAGCGGGGCCGCGGTGCGCACCGCTAGTCGGGAGTCCATTCGGCCTGGTTCAGGCGACCGATTCGTGCGGGGGAACGACGGCGTCGATCCGGACATTTACACACAAGCGGGTCGAGGTCCGACTCTAGGCAATCACCCCGTAGGGTTTCGCGAACTCGCCCGCGCCTGTCCGAGCCTCGGGCTCGCTACGTTCGGCGCTCTTGCTCACATGGACGAGGGAGGGCCGCTTGGTCTGGTCGTTGCTCTATCTCGGCGGTCGCCGCTGAAGGAGTCGGAGATCCTCGTCTTTTGGCATGAGATGGCGATCCTTCGCCGACAGTCCTCGCGGCCGAGGTTGACGGGCTCGGCGCGGTGTGTGGCGCCAGCGTACTCTCGCTCCAGCACGTATTCGGTCAGAAACGATCCATCTTGACCACCCATGCCAATGATGAGCGCCCGCTTCACCTCCGACGGTATGCGAGGTTCGCGACGCCGTGACAAAGGAGGCTAACCACACACCGGACGCTTCTCGCCTCACATGCCGCGCGGCCATCGTCCACGACTGGTTCCAGGGTTACCACGGCGCGGAGCGGGTCGCAGATGTCATGCGTACCGGCCTCTTCGCGCCCGGGTCGGAGCCGGACGTTTTCACCTTCATGGCGGCGCGCGAGCTTCTTCCCCGGGAGCTGGCGCAATCCATCGTGAAAGAGTCGCGGCTCGCTCGGCTTCCTGGCGTGCGGCAGCGCGAACACAATCCGGGCCGCTGGCGCTACCTCCTGCCATACATGCCGCGCTTTTTCCGTGGCCTCGACCTAAACGATTATGACGTAGTCATCTCGTCGTCTCACGCGTGCGCCGCACATGTGCGGCCGCGAGCCGATGCTCTCCACGTCGTCTATTGCTACACGCCGATGCGGTATGCGTGGATGCCGGAGACCGACGAGCGACAACTGGGGCGCCTCAGCGGGGTTCTCTTCAACCACTTCCGCTCCTGGTTACGGAAGGTCGACTTTCAAGCCGCGCAGCGGCCAAATCTCTATCTGGCGATTTCGAGCGCAGTACAGGACCGCATCCGCCACTTCTACGGCCGCGACTCCATCGTAGTTGGCGCACCAGTCTCGACCGATGACATCTCGCCGACGCAGCCCAAGGATGACTTCACGTTCCTCTGGGTGCACCGTCTCGTTCCATATAAGCGACCGGAGGTTGTGATCGAGGCATTTCGTGATCTGCCTTACAACCTGACTATGGTGGGGATAGGGCCACTCGAGCAGAGACTTCGGGAAAGTCTCCCGCCGAACGTTGAACTGCGTACCTGGGTCTCAAGAAGAGAACTCGTGCAGTTGTACGAGCAGGCGAGTGGCTTTGTTCATGTCGGCGAAGAGGACTTTGGGATCACGATGGTCGAAGCCCTTGCCGCGGGCACGCCCGTCATAGCACTCGACCGAGGCGGCGCACGCGACATCGTGCGACACGGCGTGGACGGTCTACTCATCGAGGAGCCGAGTGCAGAACATCTCAGGGCAGCGATACGCGAGTTCGTAGACCGGAGGTGGGACGCGCAAGCCCTTGCTGAACGCGCCAGGAAGTTCTCGCAGAATCACTTCATTCGACGCGTGCTCGAGCCGCTCCGAGACC
>JBKPGW010000255.1:0-17090 GCA_046729555.1 Actinomycetota bacterium
CTGCAACGCGGCCAACAGCACGCTGCCGAAAGACACCTCGTCGATTCCCTAACCACAATGGCCGAAATAGGCAACGCCAGCGCCTGTGCCGAGTGTCTGCACGGACTCGCCGCTCTCGCGCTCGCGGCCCGCCGCCCGCAACGCGCCGCTCGGCTGCTCGGTGCAGCCGCCGCCCTTAGCAGAGGAGGACACATGCTTGCCCCGCCCGAGCAAGATGCTCTCGATCGGCTCGTCACCGACGTCAGACAGGCGCTCGAGCCTGACGACTTCGACGCAGCATGGGGAGAGGGCGAGGCACTCAGCTTCGATCGCAAGATCACCTACGCCCTCGAGGAGCACTACGCCCGCGGTTAAGCTTCTCGCAGCCGTAGCCCCAGCGGTCGAATCTATGACCAGCCAGGCCACGCCACATGGCCGTTTCGCGCGGGTGATCCGCAAGCGCAATCTCCTACTTGGCCGGGATCCGCTCTGGAGACGCGAACCGCGCGTACCGCGCTGCAGACGCCTGGATATCACGTGTTCACGGCCGGCCGAAGGAGACCGTCGAAACTTCGGACGATCCGCTTGATATCGCGTCGATGAGCCGCGAGCAGCGTGAGGCGCTCAAGCGCGAACTACTGCGGCAGCATCCGGAACTCGCGGAGCGTTACATCGGCTTGTGCGCCGTCGAGTAGACATCCCGGTCCTGGCCCGCAGCGCCTTCCCGCTCTTGGGGGCCCAAATCAGCGCTCGCGCAGCTCGAGTTTGTGTCTGACTCTTAGGCGCGACTCTCGAGCCGCTCCCCGGCAAGCGGATGCCCGCGACGTCCCCGCAGGACGGGCATCGCTCAAGCTCGTCGTCGGAAAACCATTGATGAAGGTCGAAGTCAGTCACAGCCCTTTCCAGACGCCGGGTACATCGTGCGCGGGCAACAGAGGCACGTTCAATAGGCCGAACGGCCCATTTACGGGCGATCGCGGGGTGGCATTGTGCGGCGGGGGTCAAGCAGGTGCGCAAACTCGGACTACTAGTAATCGTGGGGATCGCTGGCTGTGTCGCCGCGATCGCGATGACGGGTCAGTCGTCGGCCTCGCCGGATGCCTCTCAGGCTTCCGCCTGGTTCACCGTCAAGGGCAAGGTGACGCGCGTTGTTGATGGCGACACGCTCGTCGCACGAGTTGATAGACGCTCGGAGCGCATCGCGACTCCTGGGCATCGACGCTCCCGAAGTCGGAGCCTGCTACAGCAGCGAGGCAATGACATTGGCGAACAAGCTCACTCTGAACAGACGAGTGATCCTGCGAGGCGATCGGACGCAGAGCCGACGCGATCGTTACGGGCGGCTGCTTGCCTACGTGCAAGTCCCTGGCGGAAGAGATGCAGGGCGGGAGCTGCTTCGTGCTGGGCGAGCCGTCGTCTACGTATTCGACAAACCGTTCGCGCGGCTTGCGAGCTACCAAGCAGCGGAAACGGCGGCAAAAAGCGGGTCACTAGGACTTTGGGGTGCATGCCTTGTGCCGCCGCCGACATCGACGCTCACCACTTCAACGACTCTACGAGCAGCATGACAACAAGCGACGGGATCGGCTGCGAGACGTAGATCCCAGCCAGAGCGACGATCCGCACAGCGACGCGACGCGATCCGGCGTGCCTTTCGCCCGAAACGTCGGGCCCACGAGCGCAATCTTTCGGGTCGGTACTCGCCTGGTACGCGCACCCGCCCTCTTCGCTGTCGCCACTGCCCGAAGTGCCTGCTAATCGAGTGGGCCGTGCAGGGATCGAACCTGCGACCTTGGGATTAAGAGTCCCCTGCTCTACCAGCTGAGCTAACGGCCCTCAGGTGGGTGCGTAGTGTAGCCACCCCTCGTCGTCAGTAGCCTTGCGCGGAATGAAGCCTGAGGTCGCCATCGTCGGGGCGGGATACGTCGGCATGCCGCTCGCGCATGCGTTCGCCGATGCGGGCAAGAGCGTTGTGCTGATCGACGTCAACCCGGACGTCGTCGCCGGCATCAACCGAGGCGAAAGCCACATCGGCGACGTCCCGTCCGGGGAGCTGAAGAGGCTGGTGGACGACGGCCGCGTCGGCGCCACGACGGACTACGACGCGCTAAAGGAGGCGGCTGCGGTCCTCGTGGCGCTGCCCACGCCGCTGTCCAGCCAGCGCGAGCCCGACCTTTCGATCGTCCGCGGCGCGGTCGAACAGATCGCGCCCCGGTTGCGGAAGGGCCAGCTCGTGGTGCTCGAGTCGACCACGTACCCCGGCACGACGCGCGAATGCGTACAGCCGATCCTCGAGACGAGCGGGCTGAAGGTCGGAGGCGACTTCCACCTCGCCTTCTCTCCCGAACGCGTTGATCCGGGCCGAAGGGACTGGACGACGCGCAACACGCCCAAGCTCGTCGGCGGCGTCACGCCCGCGTGCACGGAGCGCGCGGCCGAGCTCTATCGGAGCGCGGTCGACACGGTCGTGCCGCTCTCGTCGCCCGAGGCCGCCGAGCTGACAAAGCTGCTCGAGAACATCTTCCGGGCGGTCAACATCGCGCTCGTGAACGAGCTCGCACAGCTCTGCGAGCGAATGGACATCGACGTCTGGGAGATCATCGAGGCGGCGGAGACGAAGCCGTTCGGGTTCATGAGCTTCAAGCCTGGGCCTGGCCTCGGCGGGCACTGCATCCCGATCGATCCCTTCTACCTCACCTGGAAGGCGCGCGAGTACGACTTCTACACCGAGTTCATCGAGCTGGCAGGAAAGGTGAACGCGAACATGCCGTACTTCTGCCGCTCGCTGATCTCGCAGGCGCTGAACCACGGGGCGCAGAAGTCGCTGAAAGGGTCGCGCATCCTCGTGCTCGGCGTGTCGTACAAGCCGGACATCGACGACGTGCGAGAGTCGCCGGCGGAAAAGATCATCCGGCTGCTGCGCAAGGCGGGCTCCGACGTCGTCTACCACGACCCACACGTGGCGGAGTTCGACGGGTTGCGGTCGGTCGAGTACTCGCCGGAGGACTACGACTGTGTCGTGATCGTCACCGCCCACACGACGATCGACTACGAGGACCTCGTCGAGCGTGCGCAGCTGGTGGTCGACCTCCGCAACGCCACCGGCAGGAACGGCACCGGCAACGGGAAAGTGTGGAAGCTCTGATGACGCGGCTCGCACAGGTGGGTCTCGGACAGTGGGGAAAGAATCTGGCCCGCAACTTCGCCGAGCTCGCCGACCTGGCGTGGCTCTGCGATGTCGACGAGCAGCAGCACGCAGGGCTCGCCCAGCGCTATCCCGCGGCGCGCCTGACCGCTCAGCTCGACGACGTGCTCGCGGACGAGTCTGTCGAAGCGGTCGTGATCGCCACGCCGGTGCCGACGCACTACGAGCTCGCACGCCGCGTAATCGAGGCCGGCAAGCACGTCTTCGTCGAGAAGCCGCCCGCCATGCGCGGCGCGGAGTTGGAGGAGCTCTGCGACCTGGCCGAGGAGCGCGGGCGCGTGCTCATGCCCGGCCACCTGCTGCTCTACCACCCCGGCGTGCGCAAGCTGAAGGAGATCGTCGACTCCCGCGAGCTCGGTGACGTGCTCTATGTCTACGGCAACCGGCAGAACCTCGGAACGTTCCGCACCAACGAGAACGCCCTCTGGTCGCTCGGCGTGCACGACCTGTCGGTGCTCCTGTTTCTGATCGAAGAGGAGCCGAGCGAGGTGCGCGCACATGGCAACGCCTTCCTGACCGGCGGCGTCGAGGACGTCGTGTTCTGCTACCTCCGCTTCCCGTCCGGGAAGATGGCGCACATGCATCTCTCGTGGCTCGACCCGCACAAGATCCGGCGCATCACCGTCGTCGGCAACGACCGGATGGCTGTCTTCGACGACATGGAGCGAGACCGCAAGATCACCGTGTACGACAACTGGCGCACGCGCACCGGCGACGTCTACAGCCCGAACGTCGAGGCGACCGAGCCGCTGCGGGTCGAGTGCCAGCACTTCCTGCGCCTTGTCGCGGGGGAGGGAGATCCGCACAAGGCAGCGCGCGACGCAGTGCCGGTCGTGCGTGCGCTCGAGCAGCTGCAGGCCTCGCTCGAGTCCGTCGTAGCGTGAGCGCAGAAATCGCGGACACGGCGATCGTCTTCCCGGGGACGATCCTCGGGGACGGCTGCAAGGTCCTCGACTACGCGGTGGTCGGCAAGCAGCCGACGCTCTCCTCGCGCTCGACGACGAAGCGGGAGCAGCTGCCGCCGCTCGAGCTCGGGGCGGGGACGACCGTCTCCACCGGCGCGATCGTGTTCGCCGGCACGCGGGTCGGCGCCGGCGTGATCATCGGCGATCAAGCCTGCGTGCGCGAGCGTTGCGACGTCGGCGACGAGGTCGTGATTGGTCGCGGCTCGCTCGTCGAGAACGACTCCACTGTCGGAGCGCGCACAAAGATCCAGGCGATGGCGTACGTCACGGCGTACTCCACACTCGAGGAGGACGTCTTCATCGCCCCGTGCGTGCAGACCTCGAACGACAACTTCATGGGCAGGACCGAGCGCCGGCACGAGCTGCGGAAAGGGCCGACGATCCGGCGTGGGGCTCGAGTCGGCGTGGGCGCTGTCCTCTGTCCCGCAGTCGAGATCGGCGAGGAGGCCTTCGTGGGCGCTGGCGCGGTCGTCGTGACGGATGTGCCTCCGCGGGTCGTGGTCGTCGGCAACCCGGCGCGTGTCCTGCGCGACGTCCCGCCGGAGGAACTGATCAGCGGCGAGTCCGGCTCAGCGTGAGCTCGTACGGCCCCGAGCCGCGGGTCACGACCTTGACCTCCACGTAGTACCAGCCCTTCTTCGGCGCCCGGTAGCCCAGCTTGTGCGAAGAGCCCGGCCCGATCGACTGCGCCGCCCGCAGGTTCTGCTTGCGGAGGTCGTTGACCCGCTTCGTTCCGGGTCGCCAGAGCAGCAGGTTCGAGGTCGCGCCCGCCGGCCCATCCAGCGTCAGCCGCAGGCGCTGCCCCTTGCGCAGGTAGACCCGGTAGACGTCGATCTGGTCGTCCCAGAAGTCGATGGTCGCCTTCACCGAAGTGACGGCCGCCGAGAGCCTGACCGACTGTCTCCCGGCGTCGTCGTTCGGCTCGAGCCGGTCCGGCTCGGGCAGCACGCCGTCGAGCGCCGCGACGGCCTTCGAGACGTCGAGGCGTCCCCAGCCGCTCAGCGAGTCGCGCTGCAAGGGACATTGCTTGCAGCCGTTCGAGGCGTTGACGTCGGTGGTCGAGCGCTCGAGGATGTCGACGACCTGGTCGGCCTGCAACGTCGGCTTCAGCGCAAAGAGCAGCGCCGCCGCAGCCGCGACCTGCGGCGCCGCAAACGACGTCCCGGCAGCATGCCGGAACTCGTCGGGCCCACAGTCCGAGTACCCCTGGTTCTGACAGAGCGGCCTGAACGAGGTCAGCGCGCGCGGCAGGGTCGAATAGATCTCCTGGCCGGGCGCGGACATGTCGTTGAAGATCCGGTCGCGGTTGGAGAACGTGGGCACGTTTCCGGTGGGCGACAGCGCACTCACGCCGATCACGTGTGGCAACGCAGCCGGGTAGCTGGCGTACGGCCACGGGCTCTGAGGCGCCTCGTCCGAGTTGCCGACGGCAGCGACCAGCACGACGCCGTGCCGCACGGCGTACTCGATCGCGTCGGCCTCCAACTTCGAGAACGTGTCGACCTTCGGATTGAACGGGTTGCGCACCCCACCGATCGAGAGGTTGATCACGCGCGCGCCCGCGTCGACGGCCCAGCGAATCGCCTCGGCCTCGTCCCGCACGTCGATGGTCTGGTCCGAACGTGCGATCTTGGCGATCACCAGCTGCGCCGGGAAGGCCATCCCAGCGATGCCCTCGTTGTTGTTGATCGCCGCCGCGATCTCGCCGGCGACGAACGTCCCGTGCCCCTCCTCGTCGGTGAGCGGGCTGCCGCCGACCCAGGTGCGTGCCTGCCAGATGCGCGACTTCGGGAACTCCGGATGGCCGCCGTCGATACCGGAGTCGATGATCGCGATGCGCACGGGGTTGACGACCGGCAGCTCAGGGCCGAAGGCGTCGAACGCATGATCCTGGCCGAGGAAGTATTGGCGCGGCGCGAGCGGGTCGTTCGGCGTGAAGCTCGCGCGCGCGGCCAGCGCCAGCGCCGACGGCGCCAGCACGAGCGCGAGCGCCACGGCGAGCGCCGTCCTCACTGGTTCGAGACCTGCAGGAGCGGCGTCGTCCCGGCCACGTACCCGTGTCCGGATCCAACCCGCGCGCGATACACACCGTCGGTGAGCTGAAAGGTCGCGAGGAACGTCCCGTCGGCGGCGATCGTCGTCTCTGCGGCGGTCACCCAGCCCGGGCCCTGCTGGCGCTGGATCAGCACCCTGGCGCCGGCGAGTGACAGCGGGCGGACGTAGCCCCGCAGCTGATCGGGCGTGCCCGGCGCGTAGAAGCGGACGAGCGGGGCGACCGGGACGCGAACAGACGCCGCGGTCACCTTGCCGGTCGCCAATCGATATCTCGTCGTGACCGGCGGCTTGATCGAAACGGTGACTGTGCCGTCGCCGGCGGGCTTGACGGCTCCGAGCTCCTTCCAGGCGGTGCCGTCGAGTTGTTGCAGCACGGCGTCGGTCAGCCCGCGCGCGACGCCGGTCAGGCGGCCACGCCCGCCGTAGACCACCGGCGTCGCCGGTGCGCTGAGCGAGAGGACGCCGACGCTGAACCACGTCGAGCGCACGGCGAGGCGAAGGCGCAGGTCGGCGCCGGGAATTGCAACCGTGCTGCCGTCTGCGGTGATGACGTTGAGTGTCTTGATCCGCCCGGACGAGTTCCGTTCCGGTTGCAGGTCGACGATGCGGCTCTTCAGCTTGAGCTGCTTCGCGAGCTTCGCGCCGGTGAACGCGAACGGCCCCCAGTTGTGGTAGGGCGAGATCGTGTCGTAGGGATCCGGAACGGAGAGGAGGTACGGCACCGGCTCGCCCCACACGTCCTCGGCCGACGCGGTGCGTCCGCCCGACGTCGAGAAGAAGTACGTCTTCGCGACCTGGCCTTCGTACAGCACGACCTTGCCCGCGGTCGCGTCGACCGCCGCGTTCGTCGACGGCTTTTCGTGCTCGATCCCGAGATACACCTGGCTGCGCGTGTCCGGATAGAGGTCGAACGCCCCGCTTCTGCGCGTGGCGAGCGCGTACGAGCGCGCCGCGACGGCTTGCGCCTTCAGCGCCTCGGGAAGCCACGTGTACGGCATCTCCGACGGAACGACGCCGTAGAGGTATTGCTCCAGCCCGACCATGTTGATCGCACGCAACCTCCCGCTGACGAGATCGACCTGGATCGAGCCTCGGTACTGATGCTTGAGCTGCAGCGGCGCGGCTCCGGGCTGGAACAGGAGCGGGCCGGGAAGCGCACGTGCGGTCGCCTCACCGTCGACCTTCAGCTTCAGCGCCGGTGTCAGCGAATAGCTGCCGGCGGCTACGTCGTGCGTGGCACCGGTCGCGTCCCTGACCCGGAAGTCCGCGGCCGAGCCGATCGGCAGCTTGGTCACGCCGCTCGTGAGCAGGACGCGAACGCGTGAGACGGGCGCCGCGCCGAGCTCGGTGCCGGGGAAGTAGTGCAAGACGATCTTCGCGTAGCCGACGCCCTTCTGGGCGTAGCCGTACGCGCCGTACTGGCTCATCCCGACGCCGTGACCCCAGCCGTGCCCCGCGACGACGAAGGTCGCCGCCCCGGTGGTCTTGGGCGTATCCACGCGCGCAGGGGCCGCCGGACCAGTGCCGAGCAGGAGGATGGAAGCGAGTGCGACTGTTCGACGCATCGATCTGACGCCAGCGAGGACTCGCACGAGGCTAGCAAAGGGGCTCATGTGCAGCCTCTTTCTTTACGGAACCCTGACGTCACGAGGGCATCGCTTGCGATGCCCGCATAGGAGGATAGGCGGGCTCCGCCCGCCTATCCGTTCAACTTCCGTGACGATGTCGGGTCGTGACGAAGGACCTTTTGCCGCCTCGTTACCAGGGCCCGCAGCAGATCGGGCGCGGCGGCATGGGCGACATCTACCGCGCGACCGACTCGGTTCTCGGCCGGGAGGTCGCCGTCAAGATCCTGGCCGAGCGCTACTCGCAAGACGAGTCGGTGCGGGAGCGGTTCAAGCGCGAGGCGCTCGCGGCGGCACGCCTTTCCGGTGAGCCGAACATCGTCACGATTTTCGACGTCGGCGAGCATCACGAGCGTCCGTACATCGTCATGGAGTATCTCGGCGGCGGCTCGCTCGACGACGTCCTCCGCAGGGACGGGGCCCAGCCGCCGCAACGGGTCTTCGCGTGGCTGGAGCAGGCGGGACGCGCGCTCGACGCGGCGCACCGAAGGGGCGTCGTCCATCGAGACGTGAAACCGGGGAACCTCATGCTCGACCGCGACGGGAACGTCTACGTCGCGGATTTCGGGATTGCGAGTGCGGCTGGCATGGATTCGCTGACGATGACCGGAACCGTTCTCGGGACTGCGGGCTACCTGTCGCCGGAGCAGGCGCAGGGCGAACGTGCGACGGCTGCGAGCGACAGGTACGCGCTCGCGGTTGTCGCCTTCGAGCTCCTGACCGGGTCGCGCCCGTTCGCCGCCGACAGCCCGACGGCCGAGGCAGCCGCGCACGTGAACGCACCGGTGCCGTCGGTGTCGGGCAGAACGGGTTTGCCGCGCGAGCTCGACGGCGTGTTCGAACGCGCGCTCGCGAAGGATCCGGCGCGGCGGTTCGAGACGTGCGCGGGCTTCGTCGCGGCACTGCGCGACGCAATGTCGACGGCGGCAGGCGTGACGCGGCCGCTCGCGGCCGCCGCGCCGACAGCAGTCACGCAGGTGGTCGCCCGTCCTCCGTCCTCGCGGAACCTGTGGCCGCTGCTGGCCGCGCTGCTCGCCGCCGGCGCCCTCGCGGGCGGCGTGCTTGCGTGGCTGTTGACGCGCGACAGTTCCTCGTCGCCTCCGACGGTGGTCACGACGGTGCGGACGGTGACCACGCAGGGTCAACTCTCGACGGTCGAGAAGACGGTGACGTCGTCGCCCCAGACGACCGCACCGTCGGAGCAGAGCGGAGAAGCGCTCAACGATGCGGGCTACGCGAAGATGCAGGCCGGCGACTTCGAGGGCGCGCTACCGCTGCTCGAGCAGGCGGTGCAGAAGCTGGACGGGACCGGGAAGCTGTACGAGGCGTACGCGAAGTACAACCTCGCGTACACCCGGTTCCAGCTCGGCAACTGTGACGGCGTGCTCGACCTGCTCGACCAGTCGGAGGCGATCCAGGGTCAGCGTGACGCGATCGACCGCCTGCGTGAACAGGCGCAAGAGAACTGCTAGCCCGTGAGACGTCCGGCGTACTGCTTCTCGTAGTACTCGCGGAAACCGCCGGAGCGCTTGATCGGTTCCCACCAGTCGCGGTTGTCGCGGTACCACTCGATCGTCGCGCGGATGCCGTTCTCCCACTCGCGCCGCGGTTCCCAGCCGAGCGAGCGGATCTTCGTCGTGTCGAGCGAATAGCGGCGATCGTGCCCGGCCCGGTCCTCGACTTGGCGGATCAGGGAGGCGTCGACACCGAGATGGTCGACGATGAAGCGGGCGAGCTCCGCGTTCTCGTGCTCCTCGTTCGCGGCGACGTTGTAGACGGCGCCGGGCTCGCCTTCGCGGAGCACGAGCTCGATCGCAGCGCAGTGGTCGTCGACGTGCAGCCAGTCGCGCACCTGCCGGCCGTCGCCGTAGAGCGGCAAATGCTCGCCGTCGAGCGCGTTCGTCGTGAACAGCGGCAGCAGTTTTTCCGGATATTGGTTTGGGCCGTACGTGTTCGCGCCGCGCGTGACCGACGCGTTCACACCGTACGTGCGCACGCCTGCGAGCACCTGCAGGTCGCCGCCGGCTTTGGAGGCGCTGTACGGGCTCGACGGGCGCAACGGGTCGTCCTCGCGTGACGACCAGCCGGGCTCGATGTCGCCGTAGACCTCGTCTGTGGAGATGTGCACCAGCCGCGCGCTGAGCTCCTGTGCGGCCTGCAGCAGCACGAGCGTTCCGAGCACGTCGGTGCGGACGAAGTCCTCCGGTCCGAGGATGGAGCGGTCGACGTGCGTCTCTGCCGCAAAGTTGACGATCGCGTCGACGTGGCCGATCCGGTCGACCTCCTCGCGGACGGCGATGTCTCCGCGGTAGCACTCCACGCCTGGAGGCAGATTCGCCTCGTTCCCTGCATAGGTGAACCTGTCGAGGACGACGACGTCCTCGCCCGCGGCCAGCATCCGCTTGACGAAGTGCGACCCGATGAAGCCGGCGCCGCCGGTGATGAGAAGGCGCACGGCGTCACGGTATAGACTCCTGCCGTCGTCGAGGCAACGGAGCCTCGGGTGCGTTGCTCGCGCCTGAGGCTCTTCGCATTTCGGGGTCAGACCCCAGCAGTTCGGTTTTACAAAGAGGAGGGAGGAATCCATGGCGCAAGTCGAGACCAAGAACAGGGCGACGTCGAGCGAGGACTCGCGGCGGGAGGTGCGCGCGCGGATCGAGCAGGAGGGCGTCGAGTTCGTCCTGCTCTGGTTCTCGGACATCGAGGGTCACCTGAAGAGCTTCGCCGTCACGCCGAGCGAGGTCGAGGACGCGCTCGACGACGGCATGGGCTTCGACGGCTCGTCGATCACCGGCTTCAACGCGATCGAGGAGTCGGACATGGTCGCCATCCCCGACCCGGGGACGTTCCAGCTGATGCCGTGGAAGGAGGGCGAGACGAAGGTGGCGCGGATGATCTGCGACATCGTTACCCCCGACGGCAAGCCGTATGAGGGCGATCCCCGCTACGTGCTGCGCCGTGCTCTGGAGCGGATGACGTCGCTCGGCTTCGAGACCTTCAACGTCGGGCCGGAGCTCGAGTACTTCCTCTTCCGCGACGACAAGGGGACCGAGACGCTCGACGAGGGCGGCTACTTCGCGATGACGACGATGGACGCGGCGAGTGAGCTGCGGCAGGAGACGGTGCGCGCGTTGGAATCGATGGGAATCCCGATCGAATACGTGCACCACGAGGTCGGCCCGTCGCAGCACGAGATCGACATGCGCTTCGCCGATGCGCTGTCGATGGCGGATCACACAGTGACGTACCGGCTGATCGTGAAGGAGATCGCGAAGAAGGCCGGGTTCCACGCCACGTTCATGCCGAAGCCGATCTTCGGCGAGAACGGCTCGGGCATGCACACGCACCAATCACTGTTCAAGGACGGCCGCAACGCGTTCTTCGACGCGGACGACGAGTGGCATCTGTCGGCGGCCGGGAAGGCGTTCATCGCCGGGCAGCTTCGGCACGCGCGTGAGATCAGCGCCGTCTTCGCCCAGTGGGTGAACTCCTACAAACGGCTCGTGCCGGGCTACGAGGCGCCGGTCTACGTGGCGTGGTCGCGGCGGAACCGGTCGGCGCTGATTCGCATCCCGCTGTACAAGCCGGGCGCGGAGCAGGCGACGCGCGCCGAGATCCGCTGTCCCGACCCGGCGTGCAATCCCTACCTGACGTTCGCGGCGCTGCTGCACGCGGGACTGGACGGCATCGAGCAGGGCTACGAGTTGCCGGAGCCGATGGAGACGAACCTGTACCACCTCACCGCCGAGCAGCGGCGCGAGCGCGGGATCGTCTCGCTCCCGGAGACGCTGGGCGAGGCGATCGACGAGCTGGCGCAGTCCGACCTGGCGCGGAAGGCCCTCGGCCCGCACATCTTCGACCGCTACGTCGAGCTGAAGCGCGGCGAGTGGGACGAGTACCGCGTCCAGCTCACCGGGTGGGAGCTGGGTAAGTACTTGTCCGTTCTCTGAGAAAGAGAGAGAATCAAGCCCGGTCCCGCGAGCTCTGCGGCCTGCGGGATCCAACTGACGGCCGACTGCGAGCTGCTGCTGACTAGCGCAGCTCGTGGTCGTTTTGGGGCGGCGCGCACCCGAACTGCTGGGGTCTGACCCCCTCTGGGGTCAGACCCCGGACTTTTGGGCTAGAGAAACCGGCGGATCGCTTCGCGGGCGACCCGGAGGCCTACGACACGGCTCGTCGGATCGACTGCGGCGATCGTGTCGGCCGGGACGAGCCGGCGCTGCCGGGAAAAGAAGCCGCTCTTGACCGAGAGAGCGTCCGGAATGTCGGGGAGCGTCCCGTACATCGGGCACTCGACCTTGCCGACGACGCGACCCCGGTTGTCGGCGACGAGAAAGCCCGTCGTGGCCGTCAGATTCAAGGTGAGAGCGGACACGTTCGGAACCTATTCCCCGTCTCTAAGGAAATTCCCCTCCCTGGCGTAAGAGTTCTGTTAACTGCCCGGCTTCCCGCTCATGGCGAACATCGCCACCAGCAGGGCAATGAGATAGAGACCGGCGAGGCCGATCACGGCCTGCCCGGCCCAGCGGCGTTCGGGCCGCCGGACGCTGATCCAGCTCAGGATCGCCGTCAGGATCAGGACGAAGAGCCCGCCATCGCCAACGATGAAGCCGATCCCGAGCCAGGTCGGATCTCCCGGAACGTCCTCCCTCGAGTAGATCCAGTCACCGGCCAGGCGCATCAGCAGCCACGCCGGGAGCACGGCCGCAAGCAGCGTCCGGAAAGCGACCCGCCGCAGCCATGGCCAGCGCCGGGACGACACGGCCGCGACGAACGTCGCGGCCGTCGCGCCCGTCACGGCGGCCGCGCCGAGCACGTGCAGGAAGAGCGGGAAGTTCCAGCTGTCGGGGCGGACGATCGCGAGCATTCAGGCGCCCGGCTTCCAGATCATCAGGGTGAGGATCACGACGACGACGATCCCGCTGCCCCAGCTCAGCGCGAGCGCCACGGGATCCCGCAACCGTGACTGCAGCTCGGCGCTCGGCTGATCCCCTTGCGCCGCGAGCTGTTCTGCGAGCTCGCGTGTTCGCATGTCACGCCTGCCGCCGATGCCGCCCATGGCGTTCGCGACGAACCACAGGATCAGCGCTAGCACGACCCAGGTCTCGCCCCAGCCGTAATCGGCGTCGCTGACGAGCCAGAGGCCGAAGCCGAGCGCCACCACCATTCCGATCGTGATCGACCTGACGGCGAGCCGCGTCAGCCTGAACAGGACGACGATCTCGCTCGGCCGCTCGCGACGCAGAGCCGAGACGTTGAAGATCCCGGCCATCACCGCGCCGCCGAGCACCATGAAGGCACCGGTCACGTGGAAGAAGACCAGCCAGTGGTAGCGATCCACCGCGCTAGCCTAAGCGTTGAAGTGGATGTACGAGAGCGCCACCTGCGCCTGCTCACCGAGACGATCGCGGCCGTGAACTCCACGCTCGATCTCGAGGAGGTGCTCGAGTTGGTCGCACGCAAGGTCGCCGACGTTCTCGACGCTGACGCCTGCTTCGTCTACCTCTACGACGATCGCACAGACGAGCTCGTGCTCCGCGCCACGCACGGGACGAGCGTCGAGGAGATGACGAAGCGCCCGCGCATGCGGCCGGGCGAGGGAATCACGGGCACCGCCGCTGCGGAGCGCGCCCCGATCATGATCCCTGCGCAGGCGCATCTCGATCCGCGTTTCAAGCTCTTCTCGAATCTCCCCGAGGACCAGTACGAGTCGATCCTCGCGGTGCCGATCGTCGCGCGCGAGCGGCTGGCCGGCGCGCTGAACGTGCGCACGATCGAGCCGCGGGAGTTCGCGCCGGAGGAGATCGAGCTCGTTGTCGCGATCGCAGCGCAGGTGGCGCAGACGATCGAGCACGCGCAGCTGTACGCGCAGGCGCAACGACGCGTTGCGGAGCTCGAGGCGTTGGCGAAGATCTCGGAGGCGGTGTCGGAGTCGCTGTACCTCGAGGAGTCCGTCGAGGCGATTGTCAAGACGACGATGGAGGCGGTCGGGGCGACCGGCGCCGCGCTCGTGCTCGAGGACGGAAACATCGCGTGGCCCGAGGGCCGCGCCGGCGCGCACGCCGTGCGGCTGCCGCTGCGCTGGAAGCGACGGCAGATCGGCGAGCTCGTCTGTGACCGCGACACGCCGTTCACTGCGGACGAGCGCGCGCTGCTCGCGTCGATCGCACACCACGCTGCGGTCGCGCTCGAGCACGGGCGCGCGGTGATGCGCGGCGTGCTCGCGCAAGAGATCCACCATCGCGTCAAGAACAACCTGCAGACCGTTGCCTCGCTCCTCCGCCTGCAGGCGCGCTCGGCCGACGCTGATCCACGCAAAGCGCTCGAGGATTCGGTCAACCGCATACTCGCCATCGCCGCCGTGCACGAGGTGCTGACGGAGCAGCGGGAGGAAGTCGTGGAGCTACGGGAGCTGATCGATCGGCTGCGCGCGATGCTCGTCCAGGGTCTCGTCGGCGGGAAGAAGGTGCATGCCGAGCTCCAGCCGGTCTCGCTCGCGGGGAATCGCGCGACCGCTCTCGCGCTCGTGTTCAGCGAGCTGCTGCAGAACGCCCTCGAGCACGGCGGCGAGGCGGTTGAGATCGAGCTGGCTCAGCGCAACGGAGAGGTCGTCCTCGCGATTGCCGACGACGGCCGCGGCATCGACAGCGACGCGTCAGGGACGGGGCTGTCGATCGTGCGCGCCCTCGTCCGCGACGAGCTGCAGGGACGTCTCGACCTCCGCAACGACGGCGGCACCCGAGCCGAGGTCGTCTTCCCGGCTTAGCGCGTGGCGTAAGCGAGCAGGAGCGGACCGATCGTGCCCGCGAGGCAAGTCGCGTAGAACAGCGCGACGGACCGAGCCGAAGGTGTAATCGTGCTCACGTAAGTCCCGGGCAACGGATCCGACACGAGCCGGCGCGCCTCAGCAGCAACCTCGGGCGGCGACACGAGAACGAGCTCAGGACTCAAAACGTCGAGGGCAGCCTCCACGACCAAACGATTCCAACACCCAGCCCCAACCAAGTCATCCCCCATACGAGTGACCGCCAGCCAAAAGCCGGAAGGTAGTGCAGGCGAAGCCGCATTACCTGGAGGCGAGCTGATCCGTGCCGCGATGCCCGAAGGGCACCGCGACACGGACGGTTGAAACCAACCGCCGGCCACCCAAAGAGCGCGCGAGCTCAGCTCGCGCGCGTTCCGCGCGAAGCGCCGTACCTCAAGAAGGAGCGAAGGCGCAGCCTTCGCGACTTACCTGACGCCGCCGTCCCCCCCAGCGGGGCGGGACCACCAAGCGTCGTCGTGGCCGCCGGACATGGCGCCCTGCAGCTGGTCGACGTAGCTCACGAGGTCGCGTTCGCGCCGGTCGAGCGTCTGCTCGAGCTCCTCGAGCTCCGTCCGCCACCGCTCCATGCGGTCCTCGCGGAACTGGACGTCGGCCTCGAACTCGGCCTCGCGCTGCACCAGGTCCGTCTCCCGCTGCTTCAGCTCGAGCACGCGCTCGTCCACCGCGGCGTCCGAGATCGGCGTCCTGGTCGCCTCCGCCGGTGCAGCAGCCGTCGTCGCCCCCTCGAAGAAGGGGCTGAGAGCGTGTGCCTGCTCCGCGGAGATCTCGATGCGGAGCACGAGGGGCTTGGGGGTGAATTCAGACTCTGACATGAGTGGCCGCACTCACAGGATCGCCCCGCAGAGGGCCCGGCACCATCCCTCGCGTGAGCGTTTTCGACCACACTCCCTCGCATGAGGATCCTGATTGCCGAGGACGAGACCATCATCCGCCTCGACCTCCGGGCCCTGCTCGAGCGCGCCGGCTTCGAAGTCTGCGCCGAGGCCCATGACGGCGAGGAGGCTGTTGCCCTGGCGCGGTCGGAACGACCGGACGTGGCCGTTCTCGACGTCAAGATGCCCAAGCTCGACGGGATCGAGGCCGCCAGACGGATCCTGGACGAGCGCCCGATCCCGATCGTGATGCTGACGGCCTACGGCCAGGACGAGCTCGTTCAGCGAGCCGCCGAGGTGGGGGTCTTCGGGTACCTCGTCAAGCCGTTCCGCGAGCAGGATCTCCTGCCGGCGATCCGCACCGCCCGAGCGCGCCACGAGGAGCTGGCCGCGCTGCGGGGAGAGGCCGAGTCGCTCGCTGAAGCCCTCGCCGCCCGCAAGGCGATCGAACGGGCGAAGGGTCTGCTGATGGAGAAGGAGGGCCTCTCCGAGCAGGACGCGTTCGCGCGCCTACGCAAGGCGAGCCAGATTTCCGGACGCCCGCTCAAGGTCGTGGCGGAGGCGTTGATCGCTGCGCTCGAGCAATGAGCCATCCAACTAGCGACCACACAGAGGCCGGAGCGCAAGCCAGGCGAAGCCGGCTTACGCGCAGGCGAGCTGATGCGGTGCGGCGACGCGAAGCATCGCCGCAGCGCACAGGAGTGGACGCTCGCGGACCGACCTAGACGCGCGCGGGCCTGCCCCGCGCGCGCTTGGGCGCGAAGCGCCGCACCACAACCAGCGCGAAAGCGCAGCTTTCGCGCTGTTAAAACGGTCGCGTCACGTCGATGAGGACGCCGAGGCCGATCAGGACGAGGCCGACGAGAAACGTCGGCTCCTGGCGCGTTCCGGTTGGACGCCGGCGCGTCAGCGTGCCGCGGATCATCGAGAAGCCGCCGCTGGGAAACATTCCGATCAGGAACACGGCGCAGCCGATGACGTAGTACGCGCCCGCCATCCCGCCGGAGACGGTGTGGCCGCTAGCCCAGCCGACGATCGCGCCCAGAGCGCCGACCGCGAGGGCGGCGGCCGCAGTCCCAAGCGCCAGCCGCCCGAGCGCCTCGCCCATCCCGGTCCAGCGCCCGACTTCCGGCGGCGTCGGACCGCTCATGTCTGGGCGCGTTCGAACGCCGTCTCCCAGCGCTGCAACAGTGCCTGCAGCTCGTCGCGCGCCTGGCGATGCGCGGCCAGCATCTCCACGTCGTTCCAGTCTTCCGCGAGACGCCGCTCCAGCTCCGCGACCGTGCTCTCGCGCCGCGCGATCTCCGCCTCGATGCGTTCCAGCTCAGAGGGAGCGCGGCGTTGCGACGGCTGTCGCTTGCGGACCTTCGGAGGCTTCTCCGGCGCCACCTCCGGAGCGGGCGCGGCACGCTCCTCGCGCAGGCGGACGTACTCCGCCCAGCCGCCGTCGTACGAGTTGAGCCGGCGGTCCTCGATTGCGAGCGTCCGCCGCGCGACGGCATCGAGCAGTGCGCGATCGTGCGAGACGAGCAGGATCGTCCCGGGGAACGCCTCCAGCGCAGC
>JBKPGW010000256.1:0-4624 GCA_046729555.1 Actinomycetota bacterium
CTTCTAGGTTCGCCGCGTGATCGATCTCCACACGCACATTCTTCCCGGGCTCGACGACGGGCCGCGTACCCTCGCGGAAAGTGTGTCGATGGCTCGCGCAGCCGTCGTCGATGGCATTCGGACGATCGCAGCCACGCCGCACGTCCGTGCCGACTACTCGACAGCGGCGTCGGAAATGGAACGCGCCGTCACGGAGCTACGAGCAGAGCTCAGGGCCGACGGAATCGAGCTGGAGGTCTGCACGGGCGGGGAGATCGCGCTCGACCGCCTCGCGATCATGGAGGCGGAGGAGCTCCTTCGTTTCGGTTTGGCGTCGAACCCGAACTACTTGCTCCTCGAATTCCCGTACTACGGATGGCCGCTCGCTCTGCCATCGCAAGTGATCGAACTTCGCGGAAGAGGCATCACCGCTGTCGTCGCGCATCCGGAGAGAAATGTGGATGTCCAGGCCGCTCCGGAGCGCATCCAGCAGATCGTCGAGCATGGTGCGCTCGTCCAGCTCACCTCGGCGTCGATCGACGGGCGACTCGGCCGGCCCTCGCGCAAGACAGCATTCCGCCTGCTCGAGCTAGGGCTTGGACATCTCGTCGCGAGCGATGCGCACGCGCCGGGCGTGCGTTCCGTGGGGATGAGCGCGGCGGTGAAGGCACTCGGCGACTCCGACCTCGGACGCTGGCTGACCGAGACCGTGCCGGCCGCAATCGTCGCCAACACAGCAATCCCGGAGCGCCCTCGACCGCGACGCAGGCGAACCAGGCACCTCTTTCGGCGCTAGGCCGGCGAGCTGAGGCCATCGAGGCGACTTGCCGTCTGCCTGCAGACAAATCGCGCGGCAAGGCGCGAACCATTTTTCGTGGTTCGAGAGAACCTGCAGATACCAGGCAAAAACGGCGTAGGCACTGGCCCGTTTCTGGTCCCATCCGCCCTAGTGCCGACGAAGGGACCATTGCGGCCAGGTCCGTTGTGAGGCACTATGAGCCCGCTTCGGAACGGGTTTTTCGAGGGGGAGCCAAACCAATGTCCGACGGTAACGCCGGACTGCGGCACGCGACGTTGCGGGACTACCTGCGCGTTGCAAGCCGACGCAAGTGGATCATCGCCCAGTCGATCGTCCTCTTGCCCCTGGTAGCGGTCGGCCTGTCGCTGCACCAACAGAAGATGTACCGCGCGAGCGCGGAGGTCCTACTTGCGACCCAAAACCTTGCCCGCGAGCGAGTGCACGTGCCCGCTGGCGAGCGGCTTCCCATCTAGGTAGAAGAGCAGCCCGGGTACGAGGAGCGTTGCCCACAGCGCACCGAGCCCGCCTGATTCGGACTGCGGGTAGCCGTCTCCGGCGGTCTGTGGAACACGTCGGAGGGCCTTGGCCGGTTTGCATCCCGGCAGTACTTTTCGTCATGTGACAGATCGTGAGTTGGAGCGGAAGGCGCGGGTCGCGGAGATCCTGCTTCACGTGGCGCGTGAGCTCGGCGAAGGACTCGAGCCCGAGCGGGTCTACGAGCGTTTTCATGAGCTCCTTGCAGAGGTCATCGAACACGATGGTCTCGTGATTTCCTCCTACGAACCGGCCGAGGAGCTCATTCGGTGCGACTACGTTTGGAACGAGGGGAACGTCATCGACCCGGCGGCGTTGCCGGCCTTGCGGCTGAACCGGGAGGGCGGAGGCATGCAGAGTCGTGTGATCGTCACTGGAAGGCCGTTCCTCTTCAAGGACGTGCCGCAAGAGGTCCGCGACCACGAAGGCGTCTATTACAACGTCGATAGAGAAGGCAGGGTGGAGAGGATCCCCGATTCGGGACCGCCTCGGACGAAGTCCGCCATGATGGTTCCGGTCAAGCATGAGGGCGGGGTCGTGGGCGTCGTGCAGCTGATGAGCGACCGCAGCGAATACACAACCGAACAGGTCGAGCTGTTCGAGGCCCTGGTGGCTCAGATGGCGGCCGCCGTCCGGAACGCGCGCCTTCAGCTAGAGCGGAGGCGTCTCGAGGCCGCTGAGGCCGCAGCGCGCGCGGCCGCGGCCGAGCGCGAGCGGGCGGCGCACGTCTTGGAAGCAATCGGAGACGGCGTGTTTCTGCTGGACGACGAGGGGGTAGTGCGCCTCTGGAACCGAGCGGCCGAGCTCCTCACTGGGCTGCGGGCGGGGCAGATGCGTGACAGGCCACTGGGCGATGCGATTCCCGAATGGCCCGAACTCGCTCTCCGAATTCCCATCGCCCAGGGTCGAGAGACTCCGCGTCCAGTAACCGTCCCTGTCCATGTCGGCCCGCGCGATCTCTGGCTTTCGTTTGTCGCGGTGCGAAGCGCCGCCGGCGTGATCTATGCGTTTCGCGATCTCAGCGACGAGATGCGCTTAGAGGAGGAGAAGAGCGACTTTGTGACCACCATCTCCCACGAGTTGCGTACGCCGATGACCGCCGTCTACGGTGCCGCCGCGACGCTCCTTCATCGCGACCGTGACCTCGACCAAGATCATCGGCGCCAGCTTCCCGAGATGCTCGCCGCAGAAGCGAAGCGCTTGGCTGACATAACCGAGGAAGTTTTGCTCACTAGCCGCCTGGACCACGGAGACCTGCGGGTCGATCGTGGGCCGATCGACGTTGCTGACGTGGTCCAGGCAACGGTCGCGACAATCGCATCGCAGCTTCAGGAGTCTGTAGCGATCGACGTGCAACTGCGGGCGAACCTGCCCTCCGCGTCAGGCGACGCCGACCGACTCCGCCAGGTACTCGTGAATCTCCTGGACAATGCGGTCAAGTACAGCGGTGCCCGTGAGGTAAGCATTCACGTCAAGGCCAAGAATGGCCTTATCCAGATCGCGGTCGTGGATCGGGGACCGGGAATCGCGTTCGCCGATCAACAAAGAATCTTCGAAAAGTTCTACCGCGCTGATCCCCAATTGGCACACGCGCCATCAGGCACTGGCCTCGGCCTCTACATCTCACGTGAGCTCGTGCAGCGTATGGGTGGCAGCCTTGACGTGACGTCCGAGCAGGGAAAAGGAGCGACCTTCACGATCGCTCTACCACGAGCACAAGATGCTGCCGTGCGCTCGTAGCGTCGCGGATGTTCGGCGTGCCACACTGTCTCGACCATCACAACCGGCGACGGCCGCCCAGCTCGCTGGCGCCACGTCGTTCGCGCGGCTGGTCAAGCTGCGGACGCCTTGACCACCTCTGCAAGTTGCGCGCGCAGGCGTTCGATCTCGGCCGTGTGCTCCGCGAGCTCGATCACCGAAGCGCCGCGATCCTCGAGGAGCGCCCGAACATGTACGAGCCCCTTGAGGCGGAGGACGAGGTCGTCGACGAGCGTCCGGTTCGAGGATCCCCTCGGGTCGCCGTCGATCCTCCTGTGTCGCAACGCCTCATGCACTGCGGAAACGAACTCGAAGCGACCGTCCTCGAGAAGCCAGCGCTCGAACTCGAGAATCTGCTGGGTCGGCCAATCCGACAGGCGTGCGCGGACCCAAAGGTCAAACTCACGGTCCCTGCTGGCGGACTCCGGCTGGGGCACACGCGCCTCGCTGACGACGGCGAAGAAAGTGAAGGTTGCCTGCCCGGCGAGAGACTCGGCAGTGGGCCTAACCGGTGTGCTGGAGTACGGCTACCCGTACTCCACAGGTCGCCTCTCGGCCGGCCGCAGGGTCCGGGCGCCGTTCTTGCCGGCCGAGAACGGCCAGCTGATGGCTCAGCATCTCGCTCAGCAACCTGGTTCGCCTCGAGCAGCACCGGCTGAAGAACCCACCGCTGCCTCGGTATATGAACATCGCCATCGCTCATGGCGTCGAGCTCGACGACCTACTCGACGAGTCGGAGAAACGCTGGCATTACCTCAGCCCTCGGCGCCATATCCGCCCCCAGACGCCTGGATGGATGAGCGCCGTCAGCGGTAAGGGTTTAGAAGGACCGCGACGAGCTCTTTCGTCCAATCCAACACCGGGTCGCCGTGTTCCGGCGCCTCGACCTTGCCTGGATCTTCGGCAATCTGCTCCTCGCTGACGACGCCCCAGTAGCCGGGCGCGCCCACTGATAGAAGCGCGGCCCTTGCCAGGGACACACAGCACGAGCATCGGGTGTTCCGTGTCGTGCTGGTAGTCCAGCGGGTTCAGCTCCTCGAGACTGGATGCAGGGTGACCGAGCCACCTCACGGCTCGCGGTCGATAGACCAGGCGAGGGTCGATCCCGCCCTCCGTGAAACTGCAACGAGACGGTAGTGGGCTCGAACCAGTGACCCCCGGCTTGTCGAACTGAGGCTCAGCCTCGACATTCGACGTGCCCGGCCCGAGTTCGCGGCCCTTCTTGTTGCGGCACCACGCAGGTGGAACGGCGCAGGGCGCACCGACCTGTGCCGTGGAGTCTGGTGCCGGCACCACGCCGACCCGAACGGCAGCTTCAAGCCGCCACGAGAGCGCGAGAGTCAAAACCTTTTGCAAAGTGAAGCGGTGCCAAGAGGGTGCCAAAGTCTGGCGGCCGCCGCCCAGATGGCAAACAAAAGGCCGGCATTTGCGGGCCCTTTGAAGTAGCGGGGGCAGGATTTGAACACCGCGGGCAGCGATGCGGCCGAGACGAACGATCCGAAAGACAGGCGAGCGAGCGACGCTGCTCAAGCGTCACCTCCACCATCGGCGCCA
>JBKPGW010000257.1:0-8764 GCA_046729555.1 Actinomycetota bacterium
TCGGCGGCGCCTGCTTTTCGTGAATACGCGTCGTCGATCGAAGGCATGTATGTGCAGGCGTCGCGAGAGAATCTTTTGAGTCGAATCAACCGCTGCTTCATCGACGGCGTCTGCGCGATTCTCGGCATCGACACCCCGCGATCGTGGTCGACCGACTACGCGGCCAGCGGTGAACGTACGGCGCGCCTCGTGTCCCTGTGCCAGGCCACCGGCGCCGGTCGATACCTCTCAGGACCGACCGCGCGCGAGTATCTCGACGAAGCCGCCTTCGCGGAGGCCGGCATCGAGCTCGAGTACGCTGACTACACCGGCTATCCCGAATACGAGCAGCTGTACCCGCCGTTCGAACACGCCGTCACCATCTTGGATCTGATCTTTCATGTCGGAAGCGAGGCACCCCACTACCTGAAGAGTCTCAGTCGTGCAGCGTGATTCCGTTCTCAGGCCCGTTGAGCGCTACTACACCGCGAAGGTGACCGAGCATGGCGCTGTTCCGGCGGGAGTGGACTGGAACAGCGACGAGTCGCAGGAGCTTCGCTTCCGTCAGCTGCTCAAGATCGTCGACGTTTCGCATCCTTTTTCGATCAACGATGTCGGGTGTGGCTACGGCGCGCTCGCGCTGTTCGTCGACCGACTCGGATACGACTGTACCTATAGCGGCTTTGATATTTCACCTGCAATGATCGCTCGAGCTCGGAGCGACGTTGGAGAAACTCCCCGGCGTTCGTTCAGCGATGACGAGACGTCTCTCGAGCCTGCTGATTACTCGGTGGCGAGCGGCATCTTCAACGTGAAGCTCGCAGCGCCCGAGGACGAGTGGGAGGCCTACATTCTCCGCACTCTCGACACAATGGATGCGCTCTCCCGTCGAGGCTTCGCCTTCAACATGCTCACGAGTTACTCCGATCCCGAGCGCAAGCGAGACGACCTGTTCTACGCCGACCCCGGGTTCTTCTTCGATCACTGCAAGCGCCGGTACTCGCGCCATGTGGCGCTGCTTCACGATTACGGGCTTTGGGAGTTCACGGTGCTCGTTCGGTCCGAGCCCGCGGAATGAGCGACGTCGTCATCTTCGGGTCAGGCGACTATGCCCGCGTCGCCTATGCCTATTTGCGCGACGACAGTCCGCACGACGTTGTCGCGTTCACCGTGCACGAGCAATACGTGACCTCGGAGGAACTGCTCGGTCTTCCAGTCGTGCCGTTCGAGACTCTCGACAAGTCCCATCCTTCGGCCGACCATGCCATGCTCGTGGCGATTGGCTTCAGTGGGGTGAACCGCGCCCGTGAGGAGCTCTACACGGAATGCAAGCGCCGTGGGTACGAACTGATCACGTACATCAGCTCGCAGGCATTCGTCTCCAAGGATGTTGAAGTCGGTGACAACTGTTTCATCTTCGAGGCGAACGTCATCCAGCCGTACGTACGCATCGGCAACGACGTCGTTATCTGGAGCGCGAACCACATCGGCCACGACAGCACGATCGAGGACCACTGCTTCATCGCGTCGCAGGTGGTGATCTCCGGAAATGTGACCATTGGGGCGTCCAGCTTTGTCGGCGTCAATGCGACCTTCCGGGACGGCGTCACCGTGGCTCCCCGCAACGTGATCGGAGCTGGAGCGTTGATCATGAAGGACACTGAGGAAGGTGCCGTCTATTCGGCGCGCGGCACCGACGCGCGACCGATGAAGAGCTGGGACCTGAAGGACTTCTGAATCACGATCTCCGGGCGACGGCCAGGAGAGAGCCTCCGGCGGGCAGTGAGATCCCCAATCGCACTGCGTGCCGTTCGGTCCGCACAATGCGCTCGAGGGCGCGATCGACGGGTCCCGGAAGTCGAAGTTCCCCTTCAGGATCGAATGACTCGAGGTCTCGTTGCCGGAAGCGCGACAGCGCCATGAGCGGAAGCAACAAGGTCATGAACGACGTGACCTGCATTACCTCGAAGCCGTGTGCTTGGAGCTTGGCGATTAGCCCTTTTCGTGTGTAGCGGCGTTTGTGCTGGCCAAACTCGTCGGCGGCGCTCCAGAGCCAGGGGTGCTGCGGGACCGTGAGCACGAGCCCGCCGCCGGGCTTGAGGGCTGCGGCGAGCTCAGCGAGCACGGGTTCGTCGTCCGTATGTTCGAGGACATCAAACGTCCCGATGACATCGAACTCATTGCGATAAGGCAGCTGCCGGCCGTCGACCTGGATCAGGCTCGCGTCCGGAACCCGAGCTCTCGCGACCTCGAGGCCTTCTCTGGCCAGTTCTCCTCCAACGAGCTGCGCTTTCGGGAACGCTTCGCGAATCGCTCGGAGGACGAAGCCGTTACCGCAGCCGAGCTCGAAGAAGCTGTTCAGATCGGGAAAGTGGCGCCGGATCGCGGTGAGCAGGATCGCGTTTCGGGCTCTGAACCAGAAGCTCGAGTCCTCGGCACGGGCGAGGCTCTCGAAGGCCGATCGTGGGAACTGCTCGGAGTCGTCCGCGCCCGTGAACCGCGGGAAAGGGTCGTCCGCAGGCCGTGCGCCGCACGCCGGGCAAACCCACTCAGGCGCTTCGTAGACCGAGTCGCAGACAAGGCACCGCTTCACGGAATCAGATCCGGCCTCCTCTCAGGCTGACGCCGCGGCGGCGTGGCCACGAAGCTGCTTTGATTCTTTCGTGGCCGTCGTCGAGCAGGTCCAGCCACTCCCCCGGGTCGGTGCGCATGACGGGGACTGGCTCGAAAGGTGCCTTGTCGGGCTGAGCATCGTGGGATGCGTCGTGGTCGAAGGTGTCGTGAAGGAAGATCTTCTCTCGCGGACGCGCGACGCGATGTACCGCGTCCAGGAGCAGATCCACGAGGAAATCGGCAAGGAGCGGCTCGAACGGGCGGGCGAGCTCGGGGTGCTGCGGCTCATGCTCCGGTTCGACCCGACGTTCCTCGAGTTTCTCGCACTCCGGGAGGTTCTTGCCGTCGTCGATGCGACGGTCTCGGACACTGCGATCCTCCACGTGCAGAACGGCCTTCTGCTGCCATCGCTCGAGGGCGGTGCGCCGGACATCTTTCAGACCCGCTTCCATCGCGATTTCCCGCGAATTCTGAACGGCTACATGATGTCGATGAATACGTTTTTTGCGATCGACGAGTTCACCGGCACGAATGGTGCGACGTTCTTCGTTCCCGGGACGCACCAGAAGGAAGGACGACCCCCGGATTGGTATCTGGACGCTCACGCGGTCTCGGCCGAGTGTCCCGCGGGATCGATGCTCGTCTTCGATTCAACCATCTGGCACGCGGCCGGCGACAACACCTCCGGCAAAGATCGTCTCGCAATGAACCAGCAGTTCACGCGTTCATGGGTGAAGCCGCAGATCGACTACGTTCGAGCGCTCGGGGACGACTTCGTCGAAGCACAGCCGGACCGCACGCAACAGTTGCTGGGTTGGTATACGCGCGTTGTCACGAGCCTCGACGAGTTTTATCAGCCGGCCGAGCGGCGGCTCTATCGGAGTGGCCAGGGTTGACCTGATTTCTGACGGCGAGATCGAGCTTTCCGTCGTCGTCCCCGTGTATCGCTGCGCCGAGTGTCTTCGGGCGCTCCACAGCCGACTGACGGAGACGATTCGCGGTCTGTCGCCTACCTATGAGTTGGTCTTCGTGGACGATCGGAGTCCTGACGACGCGTGGGAGGTCCTGCAAGAGATCGTCGCCGTAGATCCTGCGGTCAGGGTCGTTCGTCTGAGCCGAAATTTCGGTCAGCAGGCTGCGATTACGGCGGGAATCGCGTCAAGCCGTGGCCGCTGGACGGTCGTCATGGACTGCGATCTCCAAGACCCTCCGGAATTCGTCCCGCAGCTCTACCGAAAGGCGCTCGAGGGCTTCGATGTCGTGCTCGCACGGCGGAGGCAGAAGAAGCATCCGCTCTTTCGGCGCCTCGCCGCGCGGGTTTACTTCAAGTTCATAGCGCTGTTTCTCGGCGTGCGAATCAGCGGCGAGTACGGAAGCTTCAGCATCATCTCGGCGAAGGCGCGTGATGCCTTCCTACGCGTTCCTGATCGAGACAGGCACTACCTCCCGATTGTGTTGTGGCTTGGATTCGACCGGACTTCGATCGAGTACGAGCATGCCGAGCGCCACGCTGGGCGAAGCTCGTACTCGCTCCGGGCACTCGCGCGGTTGGCCGTCGAAGGAGTCTTCTTCCAAACAGCCACTCTCCTTCGCTGGATTGTTTACTTCGGCTTTGCCGTCGCCTTTGCCGGGCTCTTGCTCGCGCTTGCGTTCATCGTGCTCGCGATCCTCGTGAATCCGCCGCCGGGTTGGACGAGCCTTGCAGTCCTCTTGCTCGTGGTCGGGGGATTCATCATCGTCAGCACGGGTGTCACGGGTCTCTACATCGGGAAGATCTTCCAACAGGTCAAGAATCGTCCGCTCTATCTGGTCGATACGGAGATCGGCGGCGAGGGCGATGTGGCGCCTCCGGTGACACCCGAGGCCGTCCAGGCCGAGCCGCGCTAGGTGGACAGAGCGGCCGTCGAGCTTCTGCGTTGCCCGACCTGTCTCCGAGAGCTGGCACTGGAGGGCGCCGAGGGCGACCCCGTTGAGAGCGGCACCCTTACGTGCGACCGGGGTCACACGTTCGAGATCGCCGAAGGCCTTCCCCGCCTGGTCCATCCCAGCGAGCTGCTGCCGTCCGATGCGGAGTTCCAGCGCAAATACGACGTCGGCGCCGACGAGTACGACCGAGGGCTGCGCTGGCTCTTCGAGTCGTTCCGCGTCGATCCCGCGGCGACGAGGAATGCAATGGTCGACCTGCTCGAGCTGCAGCCGGGTGCCCGGGTCCTCGAGACAGCCTGTGGTACGGGCGAGGATTCTCAGTACATCCTCCAGCGCATCGGCCCGAACGGGACGCTCTACGCCCAGGACCTGTCGGTGGGGATGTTGAGGGTTGCGCGGCGCAAGCTCGCAACCGGCTCCGTGGAATATGTCCAATCGAATGCGTCATACCTCCCGTTCTCGGACGATGCGTTCGATGCCGCCTTTCACTTCGGCGGGATCAACGCGTTCGGCGAGGTCCGCAGAGCGCTCGAGGAGATGAACCGCGTCGTTCGTGTCGGCGGCAAGGTCGTCGTCGGCGACGAAGCTGTTGCCCCGTGGCTCAGACGTCGGCTCTACGGCCGCATTCTGGTCAAGGCGAATCCGCTCTACCGGCACCGGCCCCCGCTCGACGCTCTTCCCGAGAATGCGTCGGAGACCCGAGTCCGGTGGATCCTCGGCAACGCCTTCTATGTCATCGACTTCCGCGTAGGCCCCGGCCCGCCGTTCGTCGATCTCGATCTCCCGATTCCGGGTAAGGGCGACTCGCTGCGGTCCAGGTACTACGGCCCGCGCAAATGAGATGGGAGAAGCGCGGGGTCCTGATCGAGCCGCCGGTTCAGCTCCCTTGGGTCTCTTCGCACGCCGCAGTCCCAGACGTCCATCCGGCCGGCGCAGGAGTCGAGGTGTACTTCACCGTGCGCGACGAGCGACGACGCTCGCATGTCGCCCACGCCCAGGTCGATCTGGGCCGACGAACGGTCGACCTAACTCCCCATCCGCTTCTGGAGCCGGGCCCTCTCGGCGCGTTCGATGACAGCGGTGTGATGACGTCTTGCCTCGTTCGAGATGGGCGTCGCTCGTACCTCTACTACCAAGGCTGGAGCCTTGGGGTCACGGTGCCGTTCTACGTCTTCGTGGGCTGTGCGACACGAGACGACGATGACGCGGTCTTCGAGCGCGTCTCGCCGGCACCGGTTCTGGGGCGAAGTCGAGTCGACCCCTACATGTGCTCGTCGCCGTGGATTCTTCGCGAGGACGGCCGCTGGCGCATGTGGTACGTGTCGAACCTGGGGTGGACGGCAAGGCAGGCCGGCCCTCCGCACTACGTCGTGCACATCAAGTACGCGGAGTCAGGCAACGGGATCGACTGGGAACGCGACGGACACGTTTGCGTCGATTTCGCCTCGCCGGACGAATACGCGATCTCCCGTCCGTGTGTGGTAAAGGACGACGATCTCTACCGCATGTGGTACTCCTGCCGCGGCTCCGCCTACCGCATCGGCTACGCCGAGTCACGCGACGGGCTCGAGTGGGTGCGCCAGGATGAGGAGGTGGGCATCGACGTTTCCCCGAGTGGATGGGATTCGGAGATGGTCGAGTATGCATGCGTCTTCGACCACGATGGGGCACGACAGATGCTGTACAACGGCAACGACTTCGGCGGAACTGGTATCGGCCACGCAGTCCTCAGCGACTGACCTCGAGATACACCTGCTCGTAAGCCTGAGCGAAGTTCTCGACGCCAAACTCGTGCCGGCCGATTTGCCTCGCGCGCGTGGCCAGCACACTTCGTAGCCGCTCGTCCTCAGCAAGCTGCCTGAGCCCGGTTCTGATCGCCTCAGGTTCGCGATCGACGAAGAGGACGTCTCCCTCTCGGAGATAGCGGTCATAACCCGGCGCCGGTGCCACCACGCAGGGCAAACCGGTGACGAGCGCCTCCTGCAGCGCCAGCGGGAAGCCTTCGCCCTGTGACGGCAGCACGAACGCGTCGACGGCGGCGAGCAGGCGGCGAAAGCGGTCCGGCTCGACGAACGGAACGATCCGCACCCCGTCGCGCGCCGCAGCAGGCGTGCGGTCGGTGAGAGCCAGCAGCTCGTAGGCGGGATCGTGTGCCCCGAGGAAGAGGTCGAGTCCCTTCTTCGGGACGTCGCGACCGACGAAGAGCGCCACGAATCGGTCCAGCGGCAGGCCGAATTCACGGCGCACGTCGTCTGCGTCGACTTCCGGAGCGTCGGGCACGCCTGGTGGCAAGACGGGCACGTCCGGCAGGCCCCAGGTGTCACGCGCCCATTGCGCGACGGCAGGGTTGTAGGAGACGACGCGTGTCGCGAGTCGCGCCGAACGGCCGATCGTGGCGATCGCCCCTCGCTGGACCAGATCGAGCATGCGGCGGCGCTGCGGGACGAAGCCGACGTGCTGCGTCAGTACCGAGGCGGTGCCCCTTCGGCTCGCGGCGATCAGCGCGAGCGCCGACGTTGCGTACAGCGCATCCTGCGGATTGACGACATCGGACTCCCCGACGAGCCGCCGCAGAGTGCGGACGGCTGTGACCGGCTCCGGAACGGGATACGGCACATTCAGCCTGCTGTCGAGGACGTCCGTCGCCGGCAGCCGTACCACGCGCACCTCGCCTTCCTGCTCCTCCCGCGGCCCTCCGTCGGTCCGGCACGCGGCAACGGTGACGCGGTGCCCGCGCGCGGCCAACGCGTGTGCGAGCACCTCGACGTAACGCTCGATCCCGCCGACGCTCGGCCGGTAGTTGGCGCTGACGAGCAGCACCCGCACCGCTTGCATCAGGCCCGCGGACGGGGATCGGCGCGCATCGTCAGGACGCCGATGAAGAAGGAGCCGAAGACGATCTGCACGCCCAGCGCGACGAGCGTGAACCCGAGGGCCGTCGCGTACTCGTGCCGCAGCGGCCCGAAGCCGGCGTTCGCCCACTCGACGAAGATCCAGAGCAACAACGCGGCGCCGGCGGCGAACAACAGTCCGCCCGCGATCAATCCGTGCTCCAGGCGCAGGTGCCGCCACATTCGCTCGAGCAGCTCGTCGTGCTCGCCGTAGTGCGTCAGCGCGTAGGTGCGCGCGAAGACGCCGAGCTGCACGATCTGCGCGCCGAGGATCGTCGCCGCGACGAAGGCGAGCATCGTGTGGATCTGCCAGGGGCGGCCGAAGACGTTCACCGGCCCGCTTGCCAGCACCAGCATCCCCGCGAGCCCGAGCAGGAGCAGCAACGCGCCCGGCAGGAAGTAGAGCCAACTCGGGCTGTACAGCAGCATGAAGCGCACGTGGCGCCAGGCGTCGCTGAACCGGCTCAGCTTTGACTCGCCGGTCCGCGGGAAGTAGTCGATCGGCACCTCGCGCACGTCGAGCTTGCGCCGGAACGCCTTGAACACCATCTCGGAGGCGAACTCCATCCCCCTCGAGTGGAGATCGAGCTCCTGTAGCGCCGAGCGGCGCGCGGCACGCATCCCGCAGTGCGCATCCGAGACCCGGACGCCGAACATGCGGTTGAGCATCCCGGTCAGGATCGGGTTGCCGATCCACCGATGCGACCACGGCATCGCGCCCGTGTGGATGTGGCCGTTGAAGCGCGACCCGAGCACGAGATCGCTCCCGTCGGCGAGCTGGTCGACGAACTTGCCGAGCTCCTTCAGCGGATAGGTGCCGTCCGCGTCGCCCATCACGACGTAGGTGCCCCGCGCATGCGCCAGCCCGGTCAGGTACGCGCGCCCGTAGCCACGCTCGGGCTCCTCAACGACGACCGCGCCGTGCGCGGCGGCGATCTCCGCCGAGCGGTCGGTCGAGCCGTTGTCCACGACGATCACCTCGCCGCTCCGGCCCGAAGCTTCGATCCCGCGACGCGCCTCGTCGACGACCGCGCCCACGGCCTCTTCCTCGTTCAGGCAGGGGATGACGACGGAGATGTCCACGGGCTCCATCCTAGGGCGCGGCCCGCAGGACCACGGCGCTCACGGCTGTGGAGAGGAACAGCATTCGCAACGTCTCCGCGACCGGGACGCGAGCCTCGGCCGGCGCCTTCGTGCGGACGCCGCGCTTCAGTGACGACAGCTTGGTCGGCGAGGCGAGGAAGTAGCCGAGCAGCGACTCGCAGCGGACTTCCTCGCCCTCGACCAACGTGAGTCTCGGGAAGAGTCCGCGCAGCTGCTCGACACCTGGGCGGAACATCGTGTCGATCGGGCCG
>JBKPGW010000258.1:0-17162 GCA_046729555.1 Actinomycetota bacterium
CTTCGTCTACTCGCCTCGGACTGAGGGCGTCCACATGCGCGCCGGAAAGGTCGCCCGCGGCGGGATCCGCTGGTCGGACCGGCGCGAGGACTTCCGCACCGAGATCCTCGGGCTGATGAAGGCGCAGACGGTCAAGAACGCCGTCATCGTCCCCACTGGCGCGAAGGGCGGCTTCGTCCTCAAGGGACCGTCGCTCGACAGGAACGCGCTGCGCGACGAGGTAGTCGAGTGCTACCGGATCCTCGTCCGCGGACTGCTCGATGTGACGGACACCCTGGCCGGCGGCAAGGCCGTGCCATCGCCCGAGGTCGTGCGCTACGACGACGACGACCCGTACCTCGTCGTCGCGGCGGACAAGGGCACGGCGACGTTCTCCGACATCGCCAACGCCCTCTCGGCCGACTACGGCTTCTGGCTCGGGGACGCCTTCGCCTCAGGAGGCTCCACCGGCTACGACCACAAAGGGATGGGCATCACGGCGCGCGGAGCATGGGAATCGGTCAAGCGTCACTTCCGCGAGCTTGCCACCGACATCGAGAACACCGACTTCACGGTGGTAGGCATCGGCGACATGTCCGGTGACGTGTTCGGCAACGGGATGCTTCTCTCCCGGCACATCAAGCTCGTCGGCGCCTTCGACCATCGACACCTCTTCGTCGATCCCGACCCCGATCCCGAGCGGAGCTTCGAGGAACGCGCTCGGCTTTTTGCACTGCCGGGCTCGTCGTGGGCCGACTACGACGAGAAGCTCATCTCGCCCGGCGGCGGGGTCTTCCCGCGCACGGCGAAGTCGATCCCGCTCTCTCCGGAGGCGCGCGCCGCGCTCGCGGTCGAGGCGAAGACGCTGACGCCGAACGAGCTCATCCGGGTGCTCCTCAGAGCGCCCGTCGACTTGCTCTGGAACGGGGGCATCGGCACGTTCGTCAAGGCAAGGCAGGAGACCCACGCCGATGTTGGCGACCGGGCAAGCGACGCAATCCGCGTCGACGCCGAGGAGCTCCGTTGTCGCGTCGTCGGCGAGGGCGGGAACCTCGGCCTCACGCAGAGGGCCCGTGTCGCCTACGCGTCGCGTGGAGGTCGTGTCCTGATGGATGCGATCGACAACTCGGCCGGCGTCGACTGCTCAGACCACGAGGTGAACATCAAGATTCTGCTTGACGCGATCGTCGCGGACGGCGATCTCACCGAGAAGCAACGCAATGCGCTCCTCGCCGAGATGGCGGAAGAGGTCGGCGACCTCGTCCTGCGCGACAACTACGAGCAGACGCAGTCGATCAGCACCTCCGTGACCCAGGCGGCCTCGATGGTCGACGTTCATGCGCGCTACATCAGGAGCCTCGAGCAGGCCCGGAAGCTCGACCCCGAGCTCGAGTTCCTGCCCGACGATGAAACGCTGACCGAGCGCAAGACGGCCGGTCAGGGGCTGACCGCTCCGGAGTTCGCGATCCTACTCTCGTACACGAAGATCGCGCTCTACGAAGAACTGCTCGCATCAGATCTGCCGGACGATCCTCACCTAACCGGCGAGCTCGAGCGCTACTTCCCGGTCGCCGTGCGGCAGCGCTTCCGCACCCGCTTGGCGCGCCATCCCCTCCGGCGGGAGATCGTCGCCGCACAGGTGACGAACGGCCTGGTCAATCGGACGGGAACGACCTTTGTCTTCCGCCTCAGCGAGGAGACGGGAGCGACCGGCCCGGACATCGCTCGCGCCTTCGCGGTGGCGCGCGAGGTGTTCGACCTGCGGAGCCTGTGGAACGAGATCGAAGCGCTCGACGGCCGGGTTGCAGCGCAGACGCAGCTCGCCATGCTCCTGAAGACGCGGACCCTGCTCGAGCGCGCGACCCGCTGGCTCCTCAGGAACCGTTCGCGGCCACTGGACATCGCCGCGGCCAGCTCGCATTTCGGGCCGGGAGCGGCGGCACTCGCAGAGGCCGTCGGCGACCTACTCTGCGCCCCCGAGCGCGAGGCGGCCAGCCGCGCAGCCGAGGAGCTCGTCAGCGCTGGTGTTCCTCCCGCGCTCGCCGACCGCGTCGGGTACCTGGAATCGATTCTTCCCGCCCTCGACCTCGTCGACGTTGCTGTGGCGACGGGTCTGAGCTTCGAGGAAGTAACCCGTGTCTATTTCGCGATCGACGACCAGCTCGAGCTGCACTCTCTTCGCGACCGCATCGCCGCCCTTCCACGCGAAGAGCGTTGGGAGGCGCTCGCCCGCCGCGCGCTCTGGGAAGACCTTCAAAGTGAGCACCGCGCACTCACCGCAGACGTGCTACGGGAATCCGAGAATGGTCCCGTCACCGAGCGGGTCGGCGCGTGGATGGCGCACAACGCCGCCGCCGTCGAGCGGTGTGTGCACGTGCTGGGGGATGTCAAGGCCGGCGGCGCGTCCGACCTCGCGACGCTGTCGGTAGCGGTACGCGAGATCCGCAATTTGATCGAGGCCACGGCCGCTCCGGCACGCCAGGCGAGAGAACCCGTCGACCAACCGTTCGCGCCCGTCAGCGGCTAGCAGTCCGAATATCGACGGGGGTCGAACGGAGTTCGACCTCGGTCGCTTCCGTCTCGGCTATGGGTCGTCCGCCGATTCGGCGCCGACCCCGCTCACTGACTACAACCAGGTCTGGTTCAGCGCGAACAACCGCAGGAGCCGCGGACGATGAGCTCCACGGGCAGACGCACTTCCGTCGGCGGTCCGAGCCTTCCGGTCTCGATCGCGTGCAGGAGGAGAGCCGCGGCCAGCTCGCCGAGCTCGCGCTCGGTGCGCGCGAGCGCCGTGATCGGCGGGTCGAGGAGGTCGGCGAAGAGCGGGTCGTCGAACGAGACGACCGCGATGTCGTCGGGCACACGCAGGCCGGATTCTCGCGCCGCCTGAATTGCTCCGACCGCGAGCGTGTCGCTTGCGGCGACGAGACCGGTCGGCCGAGACGCAAGGGAGAGGAGATCACGCGTCGCGTGTCGGCCGCTGCCGACCGACCAGGCCTCGTCGCCGAGGCAGACGTACTCGGGCGGGACCGCGCGTCCTGCCGCCGTCACCGCCGCCCGAAAGCCGTCGAGACGCTCGATCCCCGACGTGAAGCGCGGCGGACCGCCGACGTAGCCGATTCGCTCGTGGCCGTGCTCGATGAGGTGATCGACGAGCAGAGCCATCCCCTCCCGATTCGAGAGCGCGACGTGTCCAGCACCTGCGCCCTCGACGAGGTTGTCGAAGAAGACGACCGGGACCCGTTGCGTGTTCGAGAAGCCGCCGGTCGTCGCCAACAGGACGCCATGCACCTGATGTGCGAGGAGCGTCCGCAGCGCGGCCGTCTCACGTCCAGCCTCGCGCTCGGTGTTCATGACGATCACCTGATAGCCAGAACGCTCAAGGGCATCCTGCGCTCCCTTCAGCGCTCGGGCGTAGAAGCCGACACCGATGTCCGGAACGATGACGCCCGCAAAGTAGGAGGCGCGTGTGCGCAGGGAGCGCGCAAGCCGGTTCGGTTCGTACCCGAGCCGGCGGGCCGCGCTCTGGACGCGGCGGCGCGTCGCCTCGCTGACCGGGCTGTCCGGCCGCAGGGCCCGGGAGGCGGTCGAGAGCGAGACGCCCGCCGCGGCGGCCACCTCGACCAGGGTGGGGTGTCCGGTCTCGCGCGCGCTCATTCGTCTGAAAACGATGTCACTCTCTATTGGGCATATCACGTCAAAATGGCCTTGACAAGGCCCTGAGACTGTGGAAACGTTGCCAACCGCGAGCAGATGACCACCGAGAACCACCGCGAGGGGGGAAGGGGCCACGGCCGCGTCCGGCTCGGCCTCGTGGGCCTTGGGCGCATCGGCCTCCTCCACGCAGACAACCTCGCCGGCCGTGTGCCGTCGGTCGAGCTCGTCCGGGTCGTCGACGCCGACGAGGCGCTTGCGCGCGCGACCGGCGAGCGGCTCGGCATCGAGTGGTCGATCGCCTACGACGATCTGCTGCACGATCCCGACGTCGACGGGGTCGTCGTCTCGACGCCGACGCCGTTGCACGTCGACATGGTCAAGAGAGCCGCGGCCGCGGGCAAGCACGTCTTCTGCGAGAAGCCGATCTCACTCGATCTGGACTCGACGCTCGCGGCGATCGACGCGGCACGCGGGGCGGGGATCGCGCTGCAGATCGGCCTCCACCGCAGGTTCGATCCGGACTGGGCTGCGGCCGCGGCCCGCATCAAGGCCGGAGAGCTCGGCGACGTCTACTTCTTCCACACGAGGCTGCGCGACAAGCAGCCGCCGCCGATGGAGTACATCGGCGACTCCGGCGGCTTCTTCGTCGACGTCACGATCCACGACCTCGACACCGCGCGCTGGCTCGTCGGGGAGATCGAGGAGGTGACGGCGTTCGGTGCCGCCCTCTCCGATCCCGGATTCGCCGCCGTGGACGACGTCGACACCGCCGTCGTCGTCCTCCGCTTCGCCGGCGGCGCGCTCGGGCTCATCGACGAGAGCCGCGTCGCCGGCTACGGCTACGAGTGCTCGACCGAGGTGCTCGGTTCTCTGGCGACGGTTCGCATCGGCGATCACCGGCGTGTCCACAACGTGTGGCTGACGCCGGGTGCGGCAGCAGTGGACTGGGTCGACGATTTCACGGAGCGTTATCCGCACGCGTATGCCCTCGAGCTCGAGAGCTTCGCGGCAGCGATTCGGGAGGGGAAGCCGCCCGCGGTAACGGGGGAGGATGGCCTCGCCGCATTCGTCCTCGCACAGGCGTGCGAGCGCTCCTTCCGCGAGCAGCGAACGGTCCGGCTCCGGCACGGGGAGCGTGTCGGACGCGTGACGTACGAGGCGGCCTGAGTCGCCGAGAAAGGAGAGAGTTATGAGTGAGCGTGAACTCGTCGAGCTGGAGGAGGAGCTCGGCCTTAGCCGGCGCGACCTGTTCATCAAGGGAGGCGTGGCCGCAGCGGGCGCGACCCTCCTTGGCACGCCCGTCGCAGCAGCTGCGACGCGGCGGGCCGAGGCGAGCCTCAACCTCGCCGTGGTGACACATGGATCCGGCGACGTTTTCTGGAACGTCGTCAAGAAGGGAGTCCGGAAAGCGGCCTCCGACTTGGGCATCTCGGTCTCCTATAGCGAGAGCTTCAACAACCCGCAGAAGCAGGCGCAGCTGATCGATACCGCGGTGGCCAAGAAGCCGAAGGGAATCGCCGTCTCCGCGCCCAATCCGAGCGCGCTCAAGGACGCGCTCAACCGGGCGACGAAGGCCAAGATCCCGATCGTTACGCTCAACTCGGGCGTCGACCAGTTCAAGGCGCTCGGTGCGATCACCCACGTCGGTCAGACCGAGACGATCGCGGGTGAGGCGGCCGGGTCGAAGCTCTCCGGCACCGGCGCGAAGCACCTGCTCGTCATCATTCACGAGCAGGGCAACGCCGGTCTCGAGCAGCGCTTCAACGGCGCGAAGTCGAAGTTCAAGAAGAAGGCCACGCGCCTTCAGGTCAAAGGCGTGAGCGACGTCGCCGCGTCGACGAACCAGATCCGCACGAAGCTCCAGGCCGACAAGTCGATCGACGCGATCCTCGCCCTCAACCCGCAGATGGGGATCGCGGCCCGCGACGCCGCAAAAGGGGTGGGCTCGAAGGCCAAGATCGGCACGTTCGACCTCTCGAGCGACGTGATCAAGGCGATCCAGAAGGGCCAGGTGCTTTTCGCGGTCGACCAGCAGCAGTACGAGCAGGGCTATCTGCCGGTCGTGTTCCTCTACCTCTTCAACATCAACCTCAATACCGTCGGGGGCGGCAAGCCTGTCCTCACCGGCCCCGGCTTCGTCGACAAGAGCAACGCAGCGAAGGTGGCAGCCCTGGCTCGGAAGGGCACGCGCTGACACCGTGAGACCCGGTGGGCGGGAGCTCCGCTTCCGCCCACCGTGTTTAGAGTCACGGGAGGGCGAATGGCACGCGCAACAGAGACGGTTGTGCTCGAGCGAGACGAGCGGGTCGTCCGAGTCGGCCTCGTCGCGCGATTGTTCCAGCGTCCGGAGATCGGCTCGCTCGTCGGCGTCCTCGCGGTCTTCTTCCTCTTCCTGTGGAGCGCAGGAACCCAGTTCGCACAGCTCGACGGGTTCGCCCGCTGGACCGACGAGGCGTCCAACATCGGAATCATGGCCGTGCCCGTCGCGCTGCTCATGATCGCGGGCGAGTTCGACCTCTCGGCCGGCGTGATGACGGGTAGCTCGGGGCTTCTGCTCGGCTACCTCGTCACGCGTCAGGACCTGAACGTCTGGCCGGCGATCGTCCTCGTGCTGCTCTTTGGGATGGCCGTCGGCTTCATGAACGGCATGCTCGTGATGAAAACTCGGCTGCCGAGCTTCATCGTCACGCTGGGAACGTTCTTCAGCTTGGAGGGGCTCAACCTCGGGCTCACGTCCCACGTCTTCGGCACTGTCTATGTGCCGGACATCGACGCCGCCTCCGGGTACGACTTCGCCCACAAGATCTTCGGCTCGACCTTCGGCGGCTCGTATGCCTTTCCGGATCGAGTCCTCTGGTGGGTCGGGATCACCCTGCTCGCGACGTGGGTGCTCAGCTTCACGCGGTTCGGAAACTGGATCTTCGCCGTTGGCGGGGACGCGGTTGCGGCGCGCAACGTCGGCGTACCCGTCCTGCGCACGAAGGTCGCGCTCTTCATGACGACGTCGACGATGGCGTCGCTGCTCGGGATCATGATCGCCCTTCAACTGCGCTCGGCGCAGGCGGGCCAGGGCATCGGCAGCGAGTTCGAGTACATCATCGCCGCGGTCGTCGGCGGGTGCCTCCTGACCGGCGGCTTCGGCTCGGCTATCGGTGCGTCGATCGGCGCGATGATCATGGGCATGGCGACGATCGGGATCCCCTTCTCCGGCTGGAATAGCGACTACCGAAACCTTTTCCTCGGCGTCATCCTGCTGCTCGCGGTCCTGCTCAACGCGACGATCCGACAGCAGGCGGTGAAGGCACGACGATGAACGAGAACGGAACGCACCTGCTCGAGGTCGATCGCGTCTCGAAGTACTTCGGCAATGTCAACGCGCTGAAAGAAGTCTCAGCCCACCTCGACGGCGGCGAGGTGCTGTGCATCCTCGGCGACAACGGCGCGGGGAAGTCAACGCTGATCAAGATTCTCTCCGGCGTGCACCGGCCCGACGAGGGGAGGTACATCGTCGACGGCGAGGAGACGGCGTTCAGCTCCCCCCGCGACGCGCGCGCGAAGGGGATCGCCACCGTCTACCAGGATCTTGCCGTCGTTCCGCTGATGGCGATCTGGCGAAACTTCTTCCTCGGCGCGGAGCCGACCGCGGGGCCGCCGCCCGTCCGGCGATTCGACAGCCGCTTCGCCAAGCGCGAGGTTCGCAACCACCTCCTCGAGATGGGGATCGACATTCGCGACCCGGACCAGCCCGTCGGCACGCTCTCCGGCGGCGAACGGCAGGCCGTTGCGATCGCAAGGGCCGTCTACTTCGGCGCTCGTGTGCTCATCCTCGACGAGCCGACCTCGGCCCTCGGCGTCAAGCAAGCCGGCATCGTCCTGCGTTACATCGTCGAGTCGCGCGACCGCGGCATCGGCGTGATCTTCATCACACACAATCCGCACCACGCCTATCCGGTCGGCGACCGCTTCGTGATCCTGAACCGTGGTGCGTCGATGGGCACGTTCGCGAAGAAGGATCTCGACCAGCAGGAGCTCGTTCGGATGATGGCGGGCGGCCGTGAGCTGACCGAGCTTCAGCACGAGCTCGAGGCAATGTCGACCGACGTCCAGGTGTAATCGCGTGCGGTTGACCGCCGCCCAGGCGCTGATTCGCTTCCTTGCGCAGCAACACGTCGAGCGTGACGGCGTTGAGCACCGCTTCTTCGGCGGCTGCTTCGGGATCTTCGGCCACGGCAACGTCGCCGGGATCGGCGAGGCGCTTTACGAGAGCCCCGACCTGCTGACGTACTACCAGGCCCGCAGCGAGCAAGCGATGGTGCACACCGCCGCGGGCTACGCGCGGATGAAGAACCGGCTCGGCACGCTCGCGTGCACGACGTCGATCGGCCCGGGTGCGACGAACCTCGTCACCGGCGCCGCCCTCGCGACCGTCAACCGGCTTCCGGTGCTCCTCCTGCCCGGCGACGTCTTCGCCTCGCGCCGCCCCGACCCCGTGCTGCAGCAACTCGAGGTGCCATGGCGTGGCGACGTCTCCGTCAACGACTCTCTGCAGCCCGTGTCGCGCTACTTCGACCGGATCGAGCGGCCCGAACAGGTCATGCCCGCCGCGCTCGCGGCGATGCGTGTGCTCGTCAGCCAGGCGGAGACGGGAGCGGTGACGCTGGCGTTCCCGCAGGACGTGCAGGCCGAGGCCTACGACTTCCCGGAGGAGTTCCTGCAGCGACGTGTGTGGCACGTTCCCCGGCAGCTACCGGACGGAGACGTACTCGACGCCGCAGCGGCGTCGATCCGCGCGGCGCGGCGCCCGCTGATCGTCGCGGGCGGCGGCGTCATCTACTCGGAGGCGACGGCCGCCCTGCGGGAGCTCGTGGAGCGGACCGGGATCCCCGTCGGCGAGACGCAGGCGGGCAAAGGGTCCCTCCCGTACGACCATCCGTCCGCGCTCGGTGCGATCGGCGTTACGGGGACGTTCGCGGCGAACCGAATCGCCGCGGAGGCCGATCTCGTCATCGGCGTCGGTACCCGCTGGACGGACTTCACGACCGCGTCGAAGACCGTCTTCGGCGCCCCCGACGTCCGCTTTGTCAGCGTGAACGTCGCCGACTTCGACGCCGCCAAGCTCGGAGCGCTCGCATTGGTCGGCGATGCCCGTGCGACGATCGAGCGACTGAGGGAGCTTCTCGCCGGCCACGCCGTCGACGACGACTACCGCGAGCAGACCGCCCGCCTCACTGCCGACTGGGACGACGAGGTGACGCGTCTCTACGCCCTCGGACACGCGCCGCTGCCCGCCCAGAGCGAGGTGATCGGCGCCGTCAACGCCGCAGCCACGCCGACCGATGTCGTCATCTGCGCCGCCGGCTCGATGCCGGGCGACCTGCACAAGCTCTGGCGCACACGGGATCCCAAGGGCTACCACGTCGAGTACGGCTACTCGTGCATGGGCTACGAGATCGCCGGCGGGCTGGGAGTCAAGCTGGCCGCGCCGGACCGTGAGGTCTATGTGCTCGTCGGCGACGGGTCGTATCTGATGCTCTCGAGCGAAATTGTCACCTCGATCCAGGAAGGCCTGAAGCTGACGATCGTCCTCGTCGACAACCACGGCTTCAACTCGATCGGGGCGCTGTCGCGCTCGCTCGGGACGGACGGTTTCGGAACGCAGTACCGCTACCGCCGGAACGGCTCGCTCGGTCTGGACAGCGACAGCTCCCCCGCACCGATGCTCCCCGTCGATCTGGCGACGAACGCGGAATCGCTCGGCGCGCGCGTGATCCGCTGCCGAACGGTCGACGAGCTGCGGGCCGGACTCGACCAGGCGAAGGAGGAGGACTCGACCGTGGTTCTCGCCGTCGAGGTCGACCGCTACGAGGGCGTCCCGAGCTACGACAGCTGGTGGGACGTGCCCGTCGCGGAGGTGTCGGACGTCGAAGCCGTGCGGGCGGCGCGCGAAGCGTACGAGGAGGCTCGAACGCGCGAGCGGACGCCGCTGTGATCGAGGCGGTCGTGATGGGACGCGTGGGCGTCGACCTCTATCCGAATCAGATCGAGACGCCGCTGAGCGAGGTGCGGACGTACACGCGCTTCGTCGGGGGCTTCGCGGGAAACGTGGCGACCGGCCTGGCGCGGCTCGGCGTGGCGGCCGCGATCGTCTCGCGCGTCGGAGCCGAGGGCCATGGCGACTTCGTCCGCGCGTGGCTCGCCGCCGAAGGGGTCGACGTCCGTTTCCTGCGCACGGATCCCTACTGGCTGACGCCGCCGACGTTCTGCGAGGTCTGGCCGCCGGACAACTTCCCGATCCTGTTCTACCGCCGCCCGAGCGCGCCCGACTGGCAGCTCGCGCCCGGCGACTTCGACCGCGACGAGGTCTCGAATGCCCGGCTGCTCTACGCGACCGGCACCGGCCTGGCGCAGTCGCCGAGCCGCGAGACGACGCTCGAGGCTCTCCGGAGACACCGCGGCACGACGATCTTCGACCTCGACTGGAGGCGGACGCTGTGGGACGACCCGGAGGAGTACCCGGCGCTCGCGGCGGAGGCGGTCGCCGCGGCCGACATCGTGATCGGGAACGAGGACGAGGTCGCCGCGTCCCAGGTCGAGAACATTCGGACCCTTGTGCTGAAGCGAGGCGAGCGGGGCGCGACGATCTTCGACGCAGGCGACGAAACCGATGTTCCGGGCTTCCCGGTCGAAGTGGTCAACGGTCTCGGCGCCGGCGACGCCTTCGCCGCCGCGCTCGGCCAGGCGCTGCTCCGCGGGCTTTCCCTGGTCGAGGCAGTGCGTCGCGGGACGGTGGCCGGCGCGTTGGTCGCGGCCGAGCTCGCCTGCTCCGAGGCGATGCCGCGCCTCGAAGATCTCGAAGCGGCGTTGGTGTGAGCGACTTCCTGCTGAAAGCCGGCCGGTGGGAGCAGGTCACGCCCGAATCTGCAGGCTGGCGCTACCTGCACTTCGGCGTGCGCACCGGCTCGTTCTCATCCGGGACCGGCGACGTCGAGATCGCGCTCATTCCGCTCTCCGGCCGATTCCGCGTCGAGGCGGACGGCGAGTCGTGGGAGCTCGGCGGCCGCCCAGGCGTCTTCGACGGCATGCCATCGGCCCTCTACCTCCCCCGCGAGACGTCGTACCGGGTGGAGGGTGACGCAGAGGTAGCGATCTGCGGCGCGTACTGCGAGATGCGCCGCGAGCCCGTTCTGGTCCGAGCGGAGGACGTGGAGGTAGAGGTCCGCGGCGCGGGCAACGCGACACGTCAGATCAACCACATCGTGAAGCCCGACTTTCCTGCCGAGCGGCTGCTCGTCGTCGAAGTGTTCACACCTGCCGGAAATTGGTCGAGCTATCCGCCGCACAAGCACGACGCAGACAACCCGCCCGGCGAAGTCGTCCTGGAGGAGACGTATTACTACCGCACCGCGCGTCCCGAGGCGTTCGCCGTCCAGCGCCTCTACAGCCCGCGCCACGACGTCGACGTGACCGTGACGGTGCGCGACGGGGACCTGATGCTCGTCCCCTACGGTTACCACACGACCTGCGCCGCGCACGGGTACGACCTCTACTACCTCAACGCACTCGCCGGCGACCGCCGTTCTATGGCGGCGTCGGACGACCCCGAGCTTGCCTGGGTTCGTCCCGCGTGGGAGTCGATGGAGAAGGATCCTCGCGTGCCGCTCGTGACGTGATCCGCGTCGCGAACGCGCCCGTCAGCTACGGGGTCTTCGAGCTGACGCTCGGGGTCGTCCCGAACCTGCTCCGGCCCGAGGAGATGCTCGATGCGATCGCGGCGGCCGGCTACACCGGCACCGAGCTCGGGCCGTACGGTTATCTGGGCGACGCCGAAACGCTGCGTCGGCGCCTCGAGGCGCGCGGGCTCGAGCTGGCCGCGGCGTTCGTCGCGCTGAGGTTCGGCGGGGACGATCTCGCCGAGCTCGACACGACCCTCGACCTTCTCGAGCACTTCGGCGCGCGTCCGGTGCTCTGCGACAAGGGACCGCGTGACGGAGAGGTGGAACTGGACGCCGTCGCACGCGCCGTCGAGCACGCGCGAAGGCGCGGTCTCGAGCCGGTCTTCCACCATCACATGGGCACGAGGGTGCAAACACAGGGCGAGATCGAGCGTCTGCTCGAGAGCACCGACGTTGCGCTGCTCGTCGACAGCGGCCATCTGGCCGCGGCCGGCGCCGATCCCGTCCGCGCCGTGCGTGACTGGCGCGAACGGGTACAGCACGTGCACGTCAAGGACGTCAGGCTCGACGTCCTGCGCGCGTCGCGGGAGTGGGACGACGCCTGGCGTGCCGGCGCGTTTTGCGAGCTCGGCAGCGGCGACGTCGACCTCGCCGGCTTTCTGGCGGAGCTGGACGGCTACTCGGGCTGGCTCGTCGTCGAGCAGGACTGGGTGCCGGGAGGCGACGACGACGCCACGGCGCAGATCGAGGCGCAGGTGCGGAACCGCCGCTGGCTCACGGAGCATGCGGGCATCTGAGCGTTGGCTGCAACGCACGATCCAGCACGGATCAAGCCGATGGCGTACCGAATACACCAGGCTGACGACTTCCTGAAACCCTACGCCTTGCCACCCGCTGAGAGCCGAGCTAGAACCTGACCGGCATTCCGCAGCGCTATCTGGGAGGGAAGACGACAGAGGCCGCCGAAGATCGGTGCTGGAACTGCGGCATGGTGCCGGAGCGCTGGCTCGACGTTACTCCGCCGGGGCTCGACGAGCAGCGGTTTCTCTGCTCGAACTGCTTTGCGCGAACCACGAGGCCGCGCATCAAGTACGGCTGGCCTAGGTCGCCGGAGTGGGACGAGGAGGACGAGGGCGAGAAGCGGGCGTAGCTTTGGGGCCAGTGCCGTGGTCACCGCGTGTGTTTTGGCTTCATTCCAAGGTTGAGCCTCCAAGGTTGGGATTGGTCATACTCGGGGCGTGGTCGATGACGCGTCGTCCAAAGCAGGCGAGGGGCAGGATCTTCCGCACGCGGCGCCGGAGCAGGATCACGGCTTCGGCGATCTTCAGTCTTACGTCCCCCAGGACATCCTCGACGTCTCCTTCCCGGTCTCAGTCCGCGGCTACGATCGCCGGGCTGTTGATGCATACACCCAGCGCGTCAATCGCGTGATTGCGGAGCTGAACGTAAGAGCTTCACCGCCCGCCGCAGTCAGACACGCGCTTGATCAGGCTGAGGAGAAGGTGCAGGGTCTCCTGAAGGCCGCACGAGAGGCTGCGGCAGAGATGACGGCGAGCGCGCGGCAGGAGGCGGAAGAGAGCACCGCCCGCGCGAAAGCCGAGGCGGCGGAGCTCGTCGTCAACTCGAGTGCCGAGGCTGACCGCGTCAAGGCCGAGGCGGACGAGCTCATCGCCAATGCGAGGGCGGAGGCGGACGATACCGTCGCCAAGGCGAAGGCCGAGGCAGACGAGATGCTCGCGGACGGGCGGGCCGAGGCGCAGAGCACGCTCGCGCGGGCGCAGGCCGAGGCAGACGAGCGCCTTCAGCGTTTACAGGAGGAGTTGGCGGCGCTGCGGGAGGAGGCTGGAACTCGGATGCGCGAGGTCGAGACGGATACCGAGACGGTCTGGAGCGAACGCAGCGAGCTGCTCGAAGACATCCGCCGGATCGCCGGAGGCCTGGTTGATCTCGCCAACGCGGCGGCTGCCCGCATCCAACGCCCTGAGCCCGCTGGACCGGAGGAGAAGATGCTGGAGTCTGAGGCGGGGGATGAACGCCCATCCGGGGTCGCGACGACGGATGAGTCCGCGCGGGCCACGCCGGCGGTCGCGTCCCAGGCAGGCAGAGACGATGAGCCTCGTGAGCAGGTAGCGGAAAGAACAGGCTCCCGGCCGGACATCTAGGGATTCGAAGCCACTGTCCTCGTTCGGCTCCCCTTAAGAACACACTGTGGGGCGGTCCCTCACGTCCGGTTACAACTCGTGATCGAGGACGATCGCGCGGAAGTGTCTCTCGACGATCTCGAGCGTCTCGAGAACCGGCCGCAGTGCTAGGAGCTCCGTGTAATTCTTCGCGCCCTCACGGGCGTGGCCGCGACCAGGATCCTCGGGTGGAAGATGACCGATGGCATACCAACGCCAGCCGCCGGCTGCCGCCGCATCGGGGTAGATGGCAGATGCCAACTGGTGTTGGCAACGGTCGCGCACGTGGCGGAGCCCGTCGAGATGCCGGTCCTGCGGCTCGACGAGCCGGAACCACGTGTCCCACACCGCGTGTGCCCAGTTCAGGGCCTCGAACAGCGGCGGGTAGACCTCACGAGGGCTGTCCGCTCCGATCGCTGCCTTCTTACGAAAACGCTCGACAGCGTCCACGTAACCGCGAACAAGCCAGGAACCAGGTGTAGCCCCGAACATACGCACCTATCGCGCCACCATCGCTTTGAACCCGTCCGGGCCCGTGATGAGTTTGGCAGGTCGAGCAGAGCCTGCTCGAGGACGAACTGTGCGATAAGAAGACTGAACCGCCAACCTTGGATGGCGTGAGCGCATCTCTTTGAGACCCTCAGACGCGAGGAAGAACGTTGCCGCTAGCGACGCGCGCGCACCGCGGTAAGGGCGGCGGCGCGGCGCTTGTCTCGTTCCTTCTTCTTGCGTTGGCGCTCGTTGCGCCACCTTCTTGTCGAGCGCGAGCCTCTTCCCACCGCTTGAGGATATCGCGGTGTGGCTAGGTAACCCGATGTTTCGCGTGCGCAGCTGTCGCTCCTAGTCAGAAACGCGACAAGAACTGGCGGTTCTCTCACTGCGGCTCGTGCTGGCCGGTGCGATTCTCGGCGCGCTCGCCGCGCCACCGAGCCGTTTGCCGCACTTGTCACGCGCGCTACCCCCGTGCGACCTGCCGGCTGGGGAAGGAGGCGAGTAGTTCCTCGTACAGGTCCGCGAAGCGAGGGGCGATCCTCGCCCAGTCGTATCGGCGGCTCTCTGTCTGCGCGCGTCGGCCCTGCGCGCGGCGTTCCTCACGGCCGTTGGCGGCGGTGAGAAGCGCGTCGACGAGCGCGTCCTCATCGTCGGGTGGAATGAGCCAGCCCGTCCTTCCGTCGTCGACGATCGACGTTGGGCCGGGCGTGCGGCAGGCAATTACCGGTAGGCCGCAGGCCATCGCCTCGACGAGGACGAGCCCGAAGGCCTCGGCGACGGAGGGAAGGACGAGCGCGTCGGCCGCGTTCAGCGCTTGCGGCAGCTGCTCGTGCGGGCGCCAGCCGGCCAGGAAGACCTGGCGGTTCCCGATCCTGTGCGCGGTGGCGAGCGGATGCTCGCCCTCCCACTCGCCCGGATGGCCGCCGATGAGCACGAGCGGCGCCGCCGTGCCGAGCCGCTCAACCGCTCGGGCGTGGGCGCTTATCAGGAGCGGCAACCGCTTGACCGCCGTGTAGCGACCGACGTAAACGAAGACGGGGCCGCCGGCCCGGAAGGGAGCGAGCTCTTCGTCGGAGTAGGCGATGCTCCCCGGCCGACCTCGCTCATCCCAACCGCGTGGCTGCTCGACAAGCCAGCGACGCCAAAACGCAAACCGCTCCTCGCCCGCCAGCGGCCGCCGCCAGAAGCGCTCGAGCTCGACGCCGCTCGGGAGGCCGCGCAGCCTCGCCCGCTCGAGGCCGAGAAGCAGCGCCGCTTCGGCCTCCGCCCCGGGCGGCACGACAAGCAGGGCGCACCGCTGCGCCCACGCTCGCAGCCGCCGGCCCCAATCCCGCGCGTGGCGCCAGCCCGGGGGCGCTCCTGCCTCGATCGCGCGCAGCATCGCGAGCTCGCTTCCGTGCAGCTGGCCAAGCACCGGCACGTGGGGGAAGCCACGTGAGGCGGCCTCGTTAGCCGGGGTCAGGTGGTGCAGATGGAGCAGCTCGGCCGCGTCCGCACCGGCACGCGCCAGCACGTCGATCCAGGCGGCGACGAGCCGTTCGTAGGCGGCATCGTCAACGGCGGCAAAGACGCGATCGGGCGCGCGCGCGCGATCCTCGTAGGACGGGGGAAAAGGAACCCGCGCAGCGACCGGATCGGCACCCTCGAGCGCGGGCGAGTAGTCGAGCGGGTGGACATCGACCCCGGCGAAGAAGCTTGCCGCGTGGGTCGGCTCACCCGGCCGCCCGAGCGAGCCCGCAACCACCGCCATTTGCCATCCGGCGGCCTGCAGTGCGCGAGCGAGCGAGCGCGTGACCTGCGCGGAGCCGCCGCGGGGGAAGAAGAAGAGCGCCGAGACGACGCGTCCGCCCGCCCGCGAGCGGGACGAGGCGAAAGGCGGACAGGCCTCGCCCCGTGCACGGAAGAACGAGTCGGGGCCGCCCCTCAAAACAGGCGAGTCAAGCCGCTGGGCACAGACCATCCATGACGTGAGGAGGTCGCCCTCAGCGCCCCACCGCTTTCCCCGGCGCCGGGCATGTCCTCCGACTCAGCCTCAAACACTCGCGGATCTTCCCCATCAGCGAACGAAAACATGCCGCCACTCTACGCACCGCCCCGCGTCTCGCGAATCGATCATCGAACCTCCCTTGGTCCAGCGCTCGTACGCGGATCCTTGCGTCCTGCGGCGTGGAGCGACGCTGCAGCCGGCGTCACGGCCGCGGCTACGCGGCGAGCGCGACTGCGGGCCGCTCGAGCCGCGTCAGGAACACGGGCCGGGATGAGCGCAGGTGGTCGACGAGCGCCTCCTCGTACTGCTCGCAGGGAACGAGCGTCGTCCAACCGGGAAGATGTTCGGCCCGGTGCAGGTCGCCGCAGGCGACAGCCGGCAATCCGGCCTCCGCGACCCAGCCGAACAGCTGCCGCCCGTTGAAGAGCTCCACGCGATCGAAGAGTCCACGCAGCTGCCGCCAGTGCCGCGTGAAGTAGCGCGTCGGGAACGGGACGGCCGGCGTCGGCCGGGACTCGTGCGGGTGCGCGGCAAGAATCGCGGCGCCTGCGGTGCGCGCCTGCTCCATCGCTGCGGCCGGCCCATCATCCATGGCGACGAGGCTATGAAGCCCGACCGCGACGGCGTGCCCGGCGCGGTCCGGGTTCGGGTCGTTGTAGGTGAGCTCGAGGCCGGCCACGAGCAGCAGTCCGTAGGCCGAGAGCGCGCGGGCGCGCTCGCGCTCGATCTCTGCAAGGTAAGCGCCCACGTTCGTGGCGTCGACGCAGGGGCGCCCGTGCCGGAGCGGCCACGGGTCGTCGCCGCGCAGCACGTGGTCGGTGACGCAGAGGACGTCGAACCCGGCAGTTCCGTAGAGGTCGACCACTGCGCCAAGCGAAAGCTCGCCGTCGCTCCAGCTCGTGTGCGCATGGAGCTCGCAGAGTAGGGGACGCACGCCTCTCCGCATGCACCGCCAGTGTGCCCGCGCCCTGCCGCCCGCCGGGTGAACGTACGGTGAAGATCGGGAGACGAGCCGGTCGCCCGTCTTCATCGGAACCCGGAGAGACCGCGCCAATCGGTTCCCTTACTTGGACGCGGCGTGGGCCGAGTGAGGGTTAGTGGCGCTGGGGGCGGCGCGCCGGGTGGAGGCCCGCGCCGTCGTTCGGGGGCCGACCTTTTCTTAAGCTGACGTTCTACGCTTCGAGGGGGGGTCGG
>JBKPGW010000259.1:0-17087 GCA_046729555.1 Actinomycetota bacterium
TACGAGTGGTGGCGCCGCCACGACGAATACGCGTGACTTGGGAGATCAGCGCCAACCTCGGCCGGCACGAGCGCCCGGGCGTGGACGCGAGAGGTTGGCTGTGGAGGATCACACTTGGTGACCAGGCTGTGGAAGTGGTGATCGAGCTAAGCGGGACAGCTTGGTCGAGCGACCCTCTACGTCTTCCCGAAGACACCCGGCAGGCGCTCGAGACCGACGGACGCACCGAGCTACTGAAGGTCCTCGATCAGGACGATCCACCGCGTGTCGTTCAATGCGGCTCTACGGGCTGTTCGTATCTCTCTGAAGGCGATTAGCCGAAGGTGAACGCGTAGGCCTCGACACCGGGAGCGAGGAACGTGATCTCAAAAGTGCGGTCGGTGATCGATCCCGGTTCGCGTATCAGCTGATAGAGCCGCTGTTGGGAGAGCGTGCCATGACCCTTTTCGTCGACGTCCAGGCCGTGAGCGGCGTCGGGAGGTTCTCCGTCGACGAGCACGCGAAATGGCACAGATGTGCCTCGCTCACGCGGTCCCATCACGAGATTGACATCTCGAGCGTGGAAGCGGAACGCGATCCGCCCATCGGCTCGGTTCAGCACGCTCGCCCCGCTCTCAACCGTCCAGTCCCCCGATAGCGCCCACCGGTTGAGCCTCAATGAATCCGGCGCGCCATAGGTGCGAGGTTCGTCGAAGTCAGCCCCACCGGGCGACGCAAAGTTTTGGGCTTGCTCGTAGCCGAGGTAGGTCTCGGGCGATTCCAGGTTCGTCCAATCGGCTTGCGCCTCGAAACCGTCGTCAGCGACGGAGACCAGGTCATTGCGGATGCCTTCGCGTCCGGCCTCGAGCAGCAACTGCTGAATGACTCGTTCGCACTCTTCGTATGCGCCCTCGCCAAAGTGGTGGTGCCGGATTCGTCCTTCCGCGTCGGCGATGTACACGGCCGGCCAGTAGTTGTTGCTGAAGGCGCGCCAGATCGCATAGTCGCTGTCGAGCGCGATCGGATACTCGACCCGCATGTCCCTTGCGGCCTGGCGGACGTTGTCGACGTCGCGCTCAAACGTGAACTCAGGCGTGTGGACGCCGACCACGACCAACCCCTGATCCTCGTACTTCTCGGCCCAGGCGCGGACATAACCGAGCGTGCGGAGCCAATTGATGCAGGTGTACGTCCAGAAGTCGACGAGGACGACCTTCCCGCGCAGATCCGCCGTCGTGAGCGGCGGCGAGTTGAGCCAGCCGGTCGCGCCATCGAACCCAGGCAGGTGACCCTCGACGGGCAAGTCGGCCATGTCGACCTCCGTTCGGTTGGAGTCGGCCCCATGGACCGCGATCGTCGAGCGGGTCGCGTCGCGGCGACGGCGCGACGACCAAACCTCGACTCTCTCAGAGGCCGGGACTACCGGTCAACGCCGTTCACCAGATCGCTACAACTGCAATCGTCTGCCGCGGCGCCGAGCACCGCGGGCCCTCAGGATTTCAGGATTACCCGGCGGCACTCCGGAGTAGGCGCGGCCATCGATTCAGGCCGCGAGGAGCACCGGCTCCCCGGAGGCCGCCTGCTCCTCGATCCGGGCGACGTGGCGCTTGCGTAGAAGCGCGACCATCACGGCGAGCGCGGCGAGGATGACGAGGGCACCGACCCCGAACGCCCAGTGGAAGCCGACGAGGAGCGCGTGCGCCGAGGTGCCGCCTGCCGCCGCCGTCTTGCTCGTCGCGAGCGTCGAGAGCACCGCGAGGCCGAGCGCGCCGCCGATCTGCTGCGACGTGTTGAAGAGCCCCGATGCCAGTCCCTGGTCTTCATCGGCGAGGCCGGTGGTTGCGATCAGCGTGAGCGGCATGAACACGGCACCCATGCCGAGCGCCGAGAGCAGGAGCGCCGGCAGCACGTCCGCGAGGTACGAGCCGTGGACCGGCAGCTGTGTCAGCAGGACGAGCCCGCCGGCTGTGAGGAGGAAGCCGGCGACGGCGACCGGCCGCACGCCGATCCGTGGTGCGAACTGCGACGCGAGCGAGGCGGAGACCATGATCCCGGCCGTGAACGGCAGGAACGCGAGGCCCGCCGTCAGCGGCCCATAGCCGAGCACGCGCTGAAGGTAGAGCGTGTTGAAGAAGAACATCGCGAACATGCCCGACATCGCGAGGAGCATCGCGACATTCGCCGTCAGGAGCGAGCGGATGCGGAAGATCGAGAGGCGCACGAGCGGCGCCTTCGCGCGCAGTTCGATCGCGACGAACGCGCTGAGCAGCGTCGCGGCCGTTACGAAGAATCCGAGCGTCCGCGCCGAGCTCCAGCCGGCCGACTGCGCGCCGACAATCGCGTAGACGAGCGCCATCAAGCCGGCCGTCACCGTCACGGCGCCGGCGATGTCGTAGCTCCGGTGCGCATCGACCTCGCGCGACTCCGGCACCAGGCGGAGCGAGAGCACGACCGCCGCGATCCCGACCGGCACGTTCACGTAGAAGATCCACGGCCACGAGAAGTACTGCGTGAGGAGGCCGCCGAGGACGAGGCCGACTGCCGACCCTCCGATTGCGATCGCTGCCCAGACCGCCAGCGCCCGTGCGCGCTCCGCACCTTCCTCGAAGGTCGTCGCGATGATCGACAACGCCGCCGGCGATATCAGCGCCGCGCCGAGACCCTGGAGAGCGCGCGCCGAGATCAGCATCGCCTCGCTTCCGGCAAGGCCGTCGAGCAGCGACGCGCCCGTGAAGACGACGAGCCCGATGAGGAACAACCGCTTGCGGCCGAGCAGGTCGCCAAGGCGGCCGCCGAGCAGCAAGAAGCCGCCGAAGACGAGCGTGTACGCGTTGACGATCCACTGGAGGTTCCCCTCGGAGAGGTGCAGGTCGTTCTGGATCGAGGGCAGCGCGACGTTCACGATCGTCGCGTCGAGGACGACCATGAACTGCGCGAGGCAGATGAGGACGAGGACGACCCAGGGGTTTGTGGCGTGGTTCCGCATGGCAGGCTCCTAACGATTCACTCGTAGCAAGTTTGCTCTCGATGCAGGAATCTAGCACCAAAGTGCGTCTGATGCAAATTTGCGCTGTGTGCAGCAAAAAGTGATAGGCTGGAGCCGTGGAGCAGGCGACGACAGGGCTGCGCGAACGAAAGAAGCAGCAGACGCGGGAGGCGCTCGCGCGCGCCGGCATCGAGCTCTTCGTCGAACGCGGCTACGACGCCACGACGCTCGCCGAGATCGCCGAGGCAGCCGGGGTCTCGACCCGGACGATCTTCGCTTACTTCCCGAGCAAGGAAGACATCCTCTTCGCAAGCCTTCAGGCGCTGCGCGAGGCCTTGGCCCGTGCGCTGGCCGAGCGCCCGGGCGACAAGGACGCGCTGACGACACTCCGCGAGTTCATCCTCTCCGGGCACACGAAGACCGAGCTCGACTGCAAGCTCGAGCAGATGATCGAGAGCGACGAGACCCTGCTCAGTCACAAGCGGGCGCGGATCTCGCAGCTGCAGGACCTACTCGCCGCAGCGATCGCGGACGACCTCGACGCGGGGCCTGACGATCTCCGCGCGCACGTCGCCGCCGCCTCGCTCATCGCGGCCTTCGAGGTGCTCGAGCGGCGCGATCGTGGTTCGTCGGCCCCGTACACAACCGAGGAGGTCGCCGCGGGGATCGATCCGGTGATCTCGTTCGTCCGTGCCGGGCTCGAGGCGCTGCCCAAGCCGGGCCGCGCGTAGATCTCACGTACCGCTTCGAGGGCGCGTTCTAGATTGACGAGGTGCCGCGCACGGTCGTCGACAGTCCCATCGGGCCGCTCGGCCTGATCGCATCGGACGCCGGCCTGCGGGCCGTGCTGTTCGACGGCCGCAGGATCCGCGCGGAGGGCAGGTCGCCCGTCCTCTCTCAGGCCGTACGCCAGCTCGAGGCCTATTTCCAGAGCGAACTACTGACGTTCGACCTGCCGCTGGAGCTGCACGGGACCGACTTCCAACGGCGTTGCTGGCTTGCACTCGGGTCTATTCCGTATGGACAAACCGTGAGCTACGGCGAGCAGGCGCGCCGCCTCGGGCTCGGTAGCGACGCGGCCCGAGCGGTGGGAGCCGCGAACGGCCGCAACCCTCTTCCGATCGTCTTGCCGTGCCATCGTGTGATCGGCACCGACGGTTCGCTCAGGGGCTTCGGCGGCGGGCTCCACGTGAAGCGATTCCTTCTCGAGCACGAGGGCGCCCTGCTTCCGCTCGGCTAGGCCGTCGTTTCGCTGATGGCAGCCCTAGGCGGCGGGTTCGGCTTGTCATCGCAGCGCCGAATCCACTATAGTGAACCTAATGGTTCAGTATTCACGGGTCGACCGCACGTTCTCCGCGCTCGCCGACCCGACCCGCCGGGCGGTCCTCGAACGGCTCGGCGCCGGCAGCGCGTCGATCAGCGAGCTCGCCGAGCCATTCGGCATGTCGCTGACGGGGATGATGAAGCACATCCGGTTGCTCGAGGAGGCGGAGCTCGTGACGACGGAGAAGGTCGGCCGCGTCCGCAAGTGCATGCTCGCGCCATACGCCTTCGAGGGCATCAGCACATGGCTGCAGCGGCTCGACCGCTTCGCGCAGGTCGTCGAACGCACGAAAAGAGACCGATGAACAAGACCGCCGTCGCCACTCTGATACTCGTTCGGCACACGGAGGTGCTTTGCAATGGCTGAAAGGAAAACCGCAAAGAAGGGCACGCAGCAGTCCGCCAAGAGAACCACGGGCAAGGCCTCCAAGGGATTCACGGCCGAGGAACGCGCCGCGATGAGGGAGCGCGCCCAAGAGCTGAAGGCGGCCGCGCGCCGCGGCCCGCGCGCAGGCAAGGCGGACGGGGAAAGCGTCGTGCTCGCGAAGATCGCCGAGATGCCGGAACCGGATCGCGCCAAGGCCGAGCGGGTCCACGCCATCATCAAGGCCAGCGCGCCAGTCCTCTCGCCGAAAACCTGGTACGGGATGCCCGCGTATGCCAAGGACGGCAACGTGGTCTGCTTCTTCCAAAGCGCGCAGAAGTTCAAAACGAGGTACGCGACGTTCGGCTTCAGCGACAAGGCGAACCTCGATGAAGGCGCCATGTGGCCGACCGCTTTCGCGCTCAAGGAGTTGACTGCCGCCGACGAGGCCAGGATCGCCGCGCTTGTAAAGAAAGCGGTGAGCTGAGGACTGAGCCCCCCACCAGGCCCGCCGGGTTCGTCGACCGACGCCTTCGAGGGTAGGCACGTGGAGGTAGCGGCTCGACCGCTTCGCGAAGGTCGCGAACGTACGAAAGGAGACCGATGAACACCACCACCGTCACCACCCCGAACGAGCTCGAGATCCGCGTCGAGCGGATCTCGACGCACCGCGCGCGCACGTGTTCTCCGTCTGGACGGACCCGCAACTGATCCCCGAATGGTGGGGCGACGGCACGGTCGTCGAGGAAATGGACGTCCGTCCCGGCGGCACGTACCGGTTCCGCACCGGCTTCGGCGTCGTCGAGGGCGAGTTCCGCGAGGTCGACGCGCCCGAGCGGCTCGTGCAGACGTTCCAGAACCACCTGCAGACGCTCGAGTTCGAGGACCTGGGCGACCGGACGAAGCTGACGCAGACGATGCGCTTCGCTACGACCGAGGAGCGCGACACGACGATGCAGTACGGCGTCGAGGAAGGAGCGAAGGGTTCGCGCGCGTGGACGCGCTGCTGCAGCGGCTACCACTCGACGCGTGAGCCGCCGACGATGGCATCCATGCCGTCGTCGAAGCGAACCCACGCGATGCCGATGCTGAGCGGACGGTGGGCTGCGGCGTGGGCTGATCAGGCGGCGAGCTCCCGCGCTGACTGTTCCGGTTCGGGTAGCTCCAACGCCGCCGCGGCGCGTGGACGAATCGTGATTGCGAGCACGGCTCCGGCTGCCATCAGCGCGGCTGAGATCCAGAGCGTCATGTTCATGCCGCTCACGAAGGCGTGGCGGACCGCGTCGAGCAGGGACTGGGAGTGAGCGCTGGTCGCGGCGTCGATCCCTGTGACGGCGCTGTCGCGCGCGGCTCGTGCCAGGGCGGGGGAGACGGCGTGCTCGAGCTGGTCGCGGTAGGTGGCGTTGATGATGGCACCGAGGATTGCCGCGCCGAAGGCACCGCCGGCCATTCGCAATGCCTGGAGGACGCCGGACGAGACGCCGCTGCTCTCATTCGAGACGGCGCCGAGTGCGGTGTCGATGGTTGTCGGCAGCACGAGGCCGAGGCCGAGTCCGGAGAGCGCGATCCAGGCGATCGCTTGCGCGTCACCGGTGGCGACGCTGGTCGTCGCACCGACCGCCAGTCCGGCCGCGAGCAGGGCGAACCCGACTGCTGCGATGGCTCGAACCCCGGCCAGAGCGGCGAGTCGATCGGCGACCGCTCCACCGGCGAGTAGCCCCGCGATCAAGGGAAGCAACCGAATCCCGCTGCCCTGCGCGTCCGCACCGCGCACGACCTGGAAGTAGAGCGGCACCGCGAAGAGCAATCCGAACATGACGAAGGAGACGATCGAGCTGAGGCTCGAGCCCCAGGCGAAGTCTCTGGATCGGAACAGGCGCAGGTCGACGAGCGGTGCCGCGACCCGGCGCTCCCAGAGGACGAAGGCCGCGAGAGCGAGCGCGCCGCCGAGCATCTCCGCGAGCGCAAGGCTGTCGCTCCACCCTCGGTCGCCGGCGCCGATGACGCCGTAGGTGAGGAGGGCGAGTCCAGCGGCCGAGAGGACCATCCCGGCGAGATCGATCGGCTGCCGGATGCTGCTGCGGCTCTCCGGCAGCAGCACGACGACCGCGACCAGCGCCAGCGCGACGACCGGCACGTTGATCAAAAAGACCCAGCCCCAGTGGAACTTGGTCAGCATCCAGCCGCCGAGCAGCGGTCCGATCGGGTAGCCCAGCATCGCGGCGGCGGTGATCGCGCCGATCGCCCGTGCTCGTTCCCGTTCGTCGAACAGCACCGGGAGGAGCGCCAGCACCATCGGCAGCAGCAACGCACCGCCGAGTCCAAGTAGAGCGCGGGCAGCGATGAAGGCGCCCGCGGATGGTGCAACGGCGCAGGCGATCGAGGCGGCCCCGAAGGCGAGCAGGGAAACGATCAGCAGCTTCTTACGTCCGTACCGGTCGCCGAGCATCCCGCCCGGCACCAGCGCGGCCGCGAAGACGAGCGTGTACGCGGCCACGAACCACTGCAGCTGCCCTGTCGAGGCATGCAGCGATCGGCCCAGCGTCGGCAGGGCGACGCTGAGAATCGTCCCGTCCAGTCCGACGGCAAGCACCGCCAGCACGAGCGACCCCAGCGCCCACCACTTCCTCGACGTCGCTCTCGTGGGCTCATACGTTGCATCCATTTCGCGTCTCCTGTTCTGCTCGCGCTGGGCTTCTGGACACTTCACGCCAGTATGACATAAACTGTCATATAGGCGTTGAAAGACAAACTGACAGGATGCGCCTCAGTCGAGGTACAATCCGCTTAGGTGGAGGTCGAGACCGGATCCGAAGGGTCTGAGCAGCGGCGCGGCACGCGCTCGTTCGATCTCCGCGAGCGCAAGCGCACCCGAACGCGGCTGATGATCCAGACCGAGGCCCTGCTGCTGTTCGACGAGCAGGGCTACGCCCAGACGACCGTGGAGGAGATCGCGGACGCGGCAGCGATCTCACCCCGGACGTTCTTCCGCTACTTCCCGAGCAAGGAAGACGTCGTCATCTGGGACGAGTACGACCCGCTGGCGCTCGACCTCCTCGCCTCACGCCCCGACGACGAACCTCTCGCCGAAACGTTCCGCGCCGTGCTCCGCGAGACGCTGAGCGGACTCCATCAACACGACCCGGCGCGGCTTCTCTCCCGCGTCCGGCTCGCCGTCACCGTCCCCGAGCTGCGGGCGCGCTTCCTCGACGAGCAAGCCCATGGCATCGAGCAGCTCGCGCCGCTGCTCGCGCGCAAGCGAGGAGAACGCGCGGACGAGCTGAAGCTGCGCGTGATCGGCTCGGCATTGCTGGCGGCCGTTTCCGTCGCGCTCGACCTCTGGCAGAGGGACGGCGGCAAGAGCGACCTCCTCGGCCTCCTGGATCAAGCAATAGACACGCTCGCCGAGGGCACGCGCGAGCTGCGGTGAACGGCCGGTCGCCGCCGCGCTCGCAACGATCCCGGTCGGCGTCGGCGATCTCGGCTGCGACGCAGGTGGCCGTCTTGGTCGCAATCATCGCGATCGCCATCGCGACCCGCGGAGACCAGTGACCCCGCCGTACGAGCAACCTGGCGCGAACATCGCCTTCTGGACGCTGTTCGGTCTCTTCGTGTTGGGCGAGTATGCAGCGCGCTTCCGCAGCCGGTTCAACAGAAGCGGAACACGAGCAGAACGTTGGAGTTTCGTGGTCGTTGTCGCCTGCGTCGCCGGCGGAATGCTGGGTGCGTTCGAGGCGGCGGACTGGAACGCGGCTTCGATCGGACCCAGCCGCTGGCCGCTCTTCGTCCTGGGACTCGTGCTGATGGCCGCCGGGCTCGGTGTGCGGCAATGGGCAATCCTTACGCTCGGCCGCTTCTTCACCGTCGACGTTCGCGTGCATTCGAACCAGGTGGTCGTCGAGCGCGGTCCCTACCGTTGGGTGCGCCATCCCTCCTACAGCGGATTGATCGTCTTCTTCCTGGGGGTCGGGCTGGCATTGAGCAACTGGGCATCACTGATCGTGCTCGCATTACTTCCCACCGCGGGACTCCTCGTGCGCATCCGATCAGAGGAACATGCGCTGCTCACGGGCTTGGGCGAGGAGTACCGCCGCTATGCCGCGGCGCGTCGACGTCTTTTCCCCGGCGTCTGGTAGGCCACGCGATCCGGCGCGCACTAGAATCTCGCGCGTGATCCGCGAGGCATGCACAGGTTGCGGTTGCGATCAGTGCCCGTGCCCCGACTGCGCGACCCGGTAGACCTGTGGGTTTCATGAACGAGCCGATCAATCTCGCGCAGAAGCTCGCACTGTTCGAGGAACGTTTCTCGCCGCGCATCGTCGCGACGATGAACGAGTACAAGATCGAGGTAGTGAAGGTCGAGGGCGAGTTCGTCTGGCACAGCCATCCAGAGACTGACGACTTCTTCCTCGTGCTCGAGGGCGAGCTCGAGATCGACCTCCGCGATCGCACGGTGCAACTCCGGAAGGGCGACCTGTTCGTCGTGCCGCGCGGGGCCGAGCATCGTCCCCGCGCCCGCAAAGAGGCGCACATTCTCCTGATCGAGCCGCAGGGCACGCCGAACACCGGCGATGCGGTCGACAGCGAGTTGACTGCGGTCGAACGGACGATCTAGCTTCGCGTCTGTCGGCCGTCGCTCGGCGGCGAGGTCAGCGCGACGAGGACGTCGCTCAGGTAGGCGCGTTTGGCTGCCTGTGCTCGCGGCAGCAGTTGCGGTGTAGCGTGGACGAGTTGTGCGTGCCCGACATAGGCGCTGTAGGCGAGTAGCGCCCGTCGCTTCGCCTGAGCGCGTGAGAAGCCGAGCAGCTGGAAGCGTCCGGCGACGAAGTCGATGCGCCGGCGGGTGACGCGATCGAGTACCGGCCGCACGGTCGGGTGATCGGCGGTCGCGAGGAGCGCGAGCTCGATCCGGTCGCGTGCGGCCAGTGCGGTGACGCGTTTGAAGAGGAGGCGAAGCTGCTGGAGCGGGTCGTCCGAGGAGGCCTCGATCTCGGCGATCACGGCAGCGGTGTGCGAGTGTTCCCAGTCGGCGAGCGCGGCTTCGACGAGCGCCTCTCGGTTGGCGAAGTGCCAGTAGAAGCTGCCCTTCGTGGCGCCCAGTCGCTTGGCGAGCGGCATCACCGCTACGGCGGCCAGTCCTCCTTCAGCGATCGCGTCGAGCGCCGCCTGAACCCAGGACTGGCGGCTCAGTCGTGTCCGCGCTTGCAGGGCCATTTGACCATACCCTAACGTATGGTCTACCATACCCATGAGTATGGAAGGCGCAGCACGAGGAGTGGCTGTGGTCGGGGCGGGCTCGTCCGGGCTCGCGGTGCTGAAGGCGCTGCGCGAGCATCACGTCGCGGTCGAGTGCTTCGAGCGGGGGTCCGAGGTCGGCGGGCTCTGGCGCTACGAGAACGACAGCGGGCTTTCGGGGGCGTACGCGTCGCTGCGGACAAACGCCTCGCGTTGGCGCATGCAGTACCCGAGCTTCCCCATGCCGGCCTCGTATGGCGACTTCCCGCACCACAGCGATATGGCCGCCTACCTCGACGCCTATGCCGATGCATTCGGGTTGCGCCCGCTGATCCGGTTCGGCACCACCGTGGAGCGGCTCGAGCCCGACCTCGGAGGGAAGTGGTGGATCACCCTCGACGACGGCTCGAGGCGCGGCTACAGGGCGGTCGTCGTCGCAACCGGCCTGTTCTGGTCCCCCAGGCTGCCAGCGTATCCGGGCAGCTTCGACGGAGAGGTGAGCCACTCCTACGACTACCGGATGCCCGACCGGTTCGCCGGTCGCCGCGTTCTGATCGTGGGTGCAGCGAATTCAGCGGCCGAGATCGCGGTCGAGGTCTCGGCCGTTGCCGAGCGGACAGTCATGTCCATGCGCGACGGCGCGCACGTGATTCCGCGCTGGATAGGACGCGCACCGTTCGACGCCGGCGACGGGGAGCCACGCAATCGGCTGCCGTGGCGGCTGCTCAACCGGATCTACCGCAGGCGCGTCGCGCGGGAGATCGGGCCGGCTCCGGCGTCGTGGCGCCCGGCTGCCCACCGGCTCCTGGAAGGCATCCCGATCATCTCCTCCGACCTCCTCCCCGCGGTGCGGCGCGGCAAAGTCGTCGTCAGGCCTGCGATCGATCGGCTAAGCGGGGACCGCGTGCGCTTCGTCGACGGATCCGAGGAGCCGCTCGACCACATCATCTACGCCACCGGCTACCAGATCAGCCTCCCCTTTCTCTCCTCCTCGCTGCTGTCGGCCAAGGGCCGCGAGTTGCCGCTGTACAGGCGGATCGCTCCACCCGAGGTGGGCGGGCTGTGCTTCGCCGGCTTCGTCGACACACCCGGAGGGCTGCTCCCGGTGGTAGAGGCCCAGGGACAGTGGATCGCCGCCGTGCTCACCGGGCGGCTTCGCTTACCGCCGCTAGAGCAGATGCGGCGGGCGATCGCCCGGGCCGAGCGGCGCACGCGGCAGCGGTTTCCGCAAGAGAGCCCGTACAGCATCCGCTGCGATCCGCACGCCTACCGACGGCTGCTCGAGTCCGACCTGCGCCGAGCGCGGCGGAGGGTACGGCACGCATCGATCGCGTTGGGGGCAGGGAGAGCCGTAACCCCACGACCGCGGCGCGCACATGGAGAACAGCCGGCCGGTTGAGGCGAAGGAGAGAATGAGGGCAATGACGGAAAGGGCCACGTGGCGTGACCCGGCGCTCGGCGTCGCGCGCATCCTCGACCTGCCGCAGGGCCCGCTGCGCTACTTCGAGGCGGGTAGCGGTCCGCGGATCGTCTTTGTGCACGGGCTGCTCGTGAACGCCAACCTGTGGCGCAAGGTCGTGGCGGAGCTCTCAGGGGAGTTCCGCTGCGTCGCGCTCGAGCTGCCGCTCGGCTCACACACGCTGCCGATGCCGGCCGATGCCGACCTGACGCCCCACGGCCTCGCTGACCTGATCGCCGATGCGATCGAGACGCTCGCGCTCGAAGACGTGACGCTTGTCGGCAACGACACCGGCGGCGCCTTGTGCCAGATGGTCGTGACGAGGCGACCCGAGCGCGTCGGGCGATTCGTGCTGACCTCCTGCGACTACCGCGACAACTTCCCGCCGCGGATGTTCCGCTACTTCAAACCTGCGGCCGCCATCCCTGGGGCGATGAAGCTGCTGATGCTGCCGATGCGCCTGCGCGCGCCACGCCGGCTCCCGTTCGCCTTCGGCTGGCTCGTCATGCGGCCGATCCACCGCCGGGCCGAAGACTCGTACCTGCTTGCGGGCATGACCATCCCCGGCGTCGAGCGAGACCTCAAGCGCGTGATCAAGGGGCTGCACACGCGCTACACGAACGAGGCAGCCGACCGGCTGGGAGAGGTCGACAAGCCGGCGCTGATCGCCTGGTCGCGCGAGGACCGCTTCTTCAAGCCGGCGCACGCCGAACGCCTAGCCGAGGACTTGCCGAACGCGCGGCTGGAGTGGATCGAGAATGCCCGCAGCCTCTCTCCCGAGGACGAGCCGGGCCGCCTCGCCGAGCTCATCGCGGGCTTCGTGCGGGCCGGCGCCGCGCGAGACAGCGACCCGCGGTCGCCGTCAAGACGCGGATCATGCGGGTGACGAGATCGACGAGCACCGGTCGTGGGACGGTCGGGTGGTCGATCCACCAGAGGGCGAGGCCGGCCATTCCGGTCCGCACCAGTTCCGCGGTGGACTCGAGTTCCTGCTCGGGGCTCGCGAGCTCGGGCTGCGCTCGCAGCAGTTCCGCCAAGACGACGCGCGCGCGCTCCTGCACCTGTCGGCGAACCGCCTGGATCTCCTGGGCTTCGCAACTGGTTGACTGCGCCCCGGCCAGACCTTTCGCGCGTGCTGCCGGTTTGCGGCCGGCATGGCGGAGTCCCGACGGCGCTGAGCTCGTGGCCTCCACGCTATCGCGACTGTTGAGCTGCGCTCGTGCGACGATCGTTCGTCAACAGATGCGCGTAATCGTTCTTCGTGGTGGTGTCGAGGTCGAGCATCCACTCGAGCTGGCCCTCGAGTTCCTCGCTGCCTATTCCGGCCAGGAGGTCGGTGACTCCTCAGGACCAGCGTCATTCGATGAGAGTGATCTGCGGCTGGCGAACCGAGGCGGTGCCCGCATCTCGGCGGTCGAGATCGCTGCGATTCTCGAACGCCGCGGCGAGATCGAACGCGCCTTGCGCAAGGTCAACCTTGATGCGTCGTTGGCGGACGCAACCAAATTGGTCCCCTGGATCCCGCTGACGCGGCTCTTCGACGAGTTCGCGGACATTCGCGGGGTCGGCTTCTCGAAGATGACGAAGGCGCTGCACAGGAAACGGCCGGCGCTGATCCCGATCCTCGACAGCGTCGTCCAGGCGCACCTGACAAGGGACGATCCCGGGACGCCCTCCTCGGGCTCGTTTGGGGAGCGCGCCACCGCGCTCGTGCGGAGCTACAAACGCGACCTGGACCGCAACCGCTCAGCTCTGCGGGAGATCCAGCAAGAGCTCGCGAGCCGCAGGTACCGGCTCACCGAGGTGCGAATCCTCGACCTCCTGATTTGGTCCGTCTCAGCCGCGACCTGAACGCCCGGCGGGCGCAGCCAGCTCGGGAGAAGGTCTAGAGGGAGTCGAATCGGGCACTCGTGGGGGTGGTGTTGCGCACGTGAAAGGCGGACTGGTGAGCATGCTCTATGGCGTCGCTGCGGCGAACGAGCTCGGGTTGCTCGCCGACGGACGGATGGTTCTTCCTACTCTTGTCGTCATATACGTAGGCATGGCGATCTTCGCTCGCCCTGCTCTGGCCAGATTCGGACGGGCAGGTCTGTCGCATCGCTTGGCGGGCGGGCATGCCGGCTTGGGTCAACTGCCTTGGGCTTGATAAGGAGGGGTAGACATGCGCCCGGACATCGCTGAGGACACTGTCGCGCGCCGCCCGACGCCGCTCGACCCGTACCCCGAGCCGAAGCCGGCCGAGGAGCGGCGTGGGGAACAGGCGGGCCTGCTGGAGCTGGGCCCGGAGGCAATCGCGATCCTCGAGGGTCGCACGTTCATGTTCTCCGACGCGCGCGGGGACGTTCCGCCCGGGTCAATCGGCGGTCTCGTCCACGACGACACGCGCCTTCTGAGCCGGTGGGAGCTGAAGCTAAACGGCCGACCCCTCTCGCTGTTGAAGTCGGGGACGGTGGACTACTACTCGGCCGCGTTCTTCGTCGCCAATCAGGAGCTGCCGGGTCTCCGCGCGAACTGCCTTGCCGGACGGCGACTTCGTTTCGTCGGGAATGGCGTGCTCGAGCAGATCGAGCTCACGAACCCAATGCCCGAGCCGATCCGGTTCGAGCTCCGACTCGTCTGCGGCGCTGACTTCGCCGACCTCTTCGAGATCAGGGCCAGTGTTCGCGACCGCAGAACGAACATCATCACGAAGCACGGCCGTCGCTTGCTCCAGTTCCACTACGAAGTGCCCGGCTTCCTCGCCGAGACGACCGTCAACGTCGACCGCAGTCAGATCGTCGAGGGTGTCGCGGGTCGTCTTGTGCACAAGCTGCCGCCGCGGATCGAGGGCAATGAGGTCATCTGGGAGGTGGAGCTTCCACCACGACACCGCTTCGTGACACTCCTCAAGGTGAGCATGCGCCTCAACTACGAGATGCTCGAGCCGGTCTACCGGGGTTTTGGGGAGCCGCAGGAGCCCGTCGAAGGCCCTCTGACCGACTGGCTCGAGCGCGTGCCGCGATTCGAATCCGACAACGTCCTGCTGGAGAGCGTCTTCAACCAGTCCGTCGTCGACCTCGCCGCTCTGCGGATCACGGGTGAGCTGCTAGGCGAGTCCTACGTCCTTCCTGCGGCGGGTCTCCCGTGGTTCATGACGCTGTTCGGACGCGACACGCTGATCACGGCGCTGCAGACGCTCTGGGTAGGTCCCGAGCTCGCGCGCGGCGCCCTCCATCTGCTCGGCGTCCTCCAGGGAATTCGAGTCGACGACTTCCGTGACGAGGAGCCCGGCAAGATTCTTCACGAGGTACGGAACGGAGAGCTAACCCTGTTCGGCGAGCGGCCCCACAGTCCGTATTACGGGACTGCGGACGCCACGCCGCTCTGGCTGATCCTCCTCTCCGAGTACTGGCGTTCGACAGGCGAGGACGCGTTCGTCCTCGGTCGCTGGACCAACGTGCTCGCGGCCCTCGACTGGATCAGCCGTTATGGCGACCGCGACGGAGACGGCTATGTCGAATACGGCACCCGCTCGTCTCAGGGCCTCGGCAACCAGTGCTGGAAGGACTCGTGGGACGGGATCCAGTTTGCCGACGGAACGATTCCGTACCTACCGATCGCGACTTGCGAGATTCAGGGGTATGTCTACGACGCGAAGCTCCGCGTGGCAGAGCTCGCCCGGAGGCTCGCGGGCGATGAGGAGTTGGCCACGCGGCTCGAGCGCGAGGCGGCGGAACTCTGCGCGCGCTTCAACCGCGACTTCTGGTCAGACGAACGGGGCGGCTACTACGTCGTCGGGCTGGACGGCGACAAGCGGCCGATCGACTCGATGACATCGAACATGGGCCATCTGCTCTGGTCCGGAATCGTCTCGGAGGACCGTGCGCGCGTCGTCGCTGATCAACTCATGTCCGACCGGATGTTTTCCGGCTGGGGCGTGCGGACGCTTTCGTCCGACGACCGGGGCTTCAACCCGGTCGGTTACCACGTCGGCACGATCTGGCCGCACGACAACGCGATCATTGCGCTCGGTCTCGTGCGCTACGGCCTCCGGGACCAGGCGAACCGAATCGTTCTCAGTCAGCTCGAGGCCGCTTCGTTCAGCAACTTCCGCCTGTCGGAAGCGTTTGCCGGCTTCGAGCGTTGGGTCAGCCGCTTTCCGGTCCCCTATCCGGCGGCGTGCAGTCCTCAAGCTTGGGCAACCGGAGCGCCTTTTGTCTTCGTCAAGGTGATGCTCGGCCTAGACGCCCGCGACGGACAGATCAGCCTCGATCCGCACGTTCCAGATGAGATCGGCCGCATCTCCATCCACCGCCTGCACGCCTTCGGTACGGACTGGGGTGTCGAAGCCACCGGTGCAAGCGGGCAGGTCCGTCCCGCCTGATCAGGCCGGCCGCCTGTGCGCAGGCCTCGGTGGATGACCCTGGACGCCGACCCGCGGCCGCCGCCAGCGGAGACAACGGAAGCAGCAGCTAAGCAGGGACCTTCCTGGGTGTCAGCCGTGCAGGGTCGTCGTTTGCGGTGTGGGTCGGCTGATTTCGGCTTCGGTGAATCGCCGGCTGCCTGATCAATCGCAGTCGATCAGCTCCGCCAGGTCGGTGACGACGAGATCCGCGCCGTGCTCGCGCAGCGCGACGGCCTGGCCGACGCGGTCGACGCCCACGACGAAGCCAAATCGGCCCGCGCGCCCGGCCGCCACTCCGGCGAGCGCATCTTCGAATACGGCGGACTGAGCCGCCGAGACGCCGAGCGCGCGCGCCGCGGCCAGGAAGGTGTCCGGCGCCGGCTTCCCCTGGAGCCGCTCCCGCGCCGCGACGACGCCATCGATTCGCACATCGAAGAGGTCCTCGATGCCTGCGGCGCTAAGCACGTCGTGGGCGTTCGCGCTCGAGGTCACGACGGCCCGGCCGAGCCCTGCCTCTCGAGCTGCCTGGACGTAACGAACCGAGCCCTCGTAGACCCGCACGCCCTGGCGTTGGATCATGGCGAGGACGAGCTCGTTCTTGCGGTTGCCAAGGCCGTGGATCGTCTCGGCGCTCGGCGGATCGTCCGGTGTTCCCTCCGGGAGCTCGATCACCCGTGCGCCCAGGAAAGACCGGACGCCGTCGTAGCGCGGCTTCCCGTCGACGTACTCGTCGTAGTCGGCGGCCGAGTCGAAAGGCTGGAACGGTGTGCCGGTTCGGCTCGCCCGCTTCCGTAGGAATGCGTCGAACATCTCCTTCCAGGCGGCGGCATGTATCTCCGCGGTCTGCGTCAACACGCCGTCGAGGTCGAAGAGGCACGCTTCGATCGCATCCGGTAAGCCGAGCATCTGCCTGCGTTACTGGCGCAGCTTTACACCGCGGCCTCGCGGGCCGCATGGACGGGCACGAGCAGGACCGGGATCCCGCCGCGGCACAGCGTCTCGCGCACGATGCTCGCGCGTCCCGGCGCCATCTCCTGCGCCCACGCGAGCGCGATCAGGTCGCAATTGGTATCCCGCGCAACGGGGAGGATGTGCTGGTCGGGTCGGCCGACCCGGGTTTCTAGCCGCACCTGCTCGAACGGCCAGCGTGAGTAGCGGGCGAGGAACTCGTTGAAGAATGTTTCCCACTCGTGCTGCGGCTGGTCGCTGAACGCCGGCAGCGCGTGCTCCTCGAGCACGTGCAGGATCACGACGTCGATGTGCTCCACGCCCGGTGCGTCGAGCGCGGCGTAGGGGGCGTACGAGGTCGAGAGCGAGCCTTCGAGCGGCACGAGCACGCGGTGGACGGCGAACTCCG
>JBKPGW010000260.1:0-2702 GCA_046729555.1 Actinomycetota bacterium
CTTCACGTCCTGCGGCGAGATCTCGCGGACTCGCCCCTTCGCCCCCGCGACCATCTCCTTCACGCCCATGTCACGACGATAACGCGCTCTCGGCGGCGATGCGACCGAAAACGAGCGCCGCGGCCAGGCCGCTCGCATAGCCTCCGGTCGAGATGCCGCCGACGTCGGCGCCGGCCGCGAAGAGGCCGTCGGCTCCGACCACCCGCGCCCGCTCGTCGACGCGCAGCCCGCCGATGGTGTGCGTGATGCCGGGTTTGACTCGCACTGCGGCTCGCGCCCCCCGCTGCACCGGGAATGGAAGCTCGGCCGGATCGGTCCGCGTCGTTGCGAGCGCGACGCGCTCGGCCACGGCGGGGTCTTCGAGCGCAGCGTCGTCGAGGACGTACCACGCCTTTGCACCCGGCTGCCGCGCGGTCGCCTGCACGAGGTCGTTCTCCGACCACGACACCTCGCCCTCGAAGAACTCCTCGCCCCGTTCGTTGTAGATGCGCGCGAAGCGGCCGTACAGCTGCGCGAGCGGCACGAAGTCCGCTTCGGAGAAGTCCGCGTCGGGCATGTTGCGCCCGTAGAACTCGTCCATGCCCGCCGAGAGCTCCGCGCCCCGGCGGAGCGCGAGGCGCAGCCCGTCTCCCCCGCTCCAGGGGTTGGCGCGCAGGCGCAGCGCTCCGCCCGGACGAATGTGCTCGGCGACGAGCGACGCGTCGCCCTGAAACCCACCGGTCGCGAGGATCGCCGGTTCCGTCGCCACCTCGCCGAGCCGCACGTCGCTCGCAGCGCGCAAGAGGACGTCCGTCAGCCCGCGCGGGTCGAAGCGCTTGCCGACCGTGCGCGGATTCCCGGTCTCGTGCGCGACCACCGGCGCACCGAGCGACTCGAGCCACGCGATCCCGTCGTCGAGCCGCTCCCACACGAGACGTTGCAGCCGCTCGTCACCGTCTGGGCATTCGGCGCGAAAGTCGTCCCAGTCCCGGAAGCGCCAGATCACGCAGCTCGAGAGCAGCATCGATCCGCCTGGGCGTGTTCCCTTCTCCCAGACGACCGGTGCGGCGCCGAGCTCGCGCGCGCGTGCTGCAGCGCACAGGCCGGCCATACCTGCGCCGGCGATGCTTAGGTCAGCGCGAATTCCGGCTTGTGCTCGACGTACTCGATGCGCACGCGCTCCGGCCCCCAGACGAAGACGGCCCGCGTGTTCGCCGCATCGACGACGTTGTCGAGGACACCCATGTCCTCGGCCTCCGCGATGTGCTCGTCGACGGAGTCGACCAGGACCGCGATGTGGTTCAGCAGCGGCTTCTCGGGATCGCCGGGATCACCGGGGTGGAACTCGACGTAGGCGCCGCCCACTTGCACGCGCGGATGACCTTCGGGCGAGGCAGGCGCGGGATCGAAGCCGAACCGCCGGTATTCCTGGGCAGTCCGCGCCGGATCGTTCGAGTAGAGCGCGACGTGGTCGAGGTCGTACTCGGTGTCGGTCGGAGCCTCGACGAGCCGGATGTGGACGTCCTGGCCGAGATCGAACTCGTTCTGCTGGGGCAGCTTGGACACTCGCAACGCGACGTGCTTGAGGGCTCCCCGCTCGCGCGGCCCTTCGGCGCTGAAGAGCGTCAACTTGCCGCGCAGCGCATCCGCGCCGACGAGCGTGAACGCCTCCTGCCGGTCGATCACGTGCATGCCGAGATGCTGTGTCACGAACTCGGCGATCGGCTCTCGGTCCGCCAGCCAGAAGGCGACGTGGTCCAGAGTCTTCGGCTCCACGCCGCCACCCTAGCTAGCGACTGCTGCGCTACGTCGAGCTACTTGCGAGCATCGACCGCCCGCTGCAGCTGGGCCTTGCTCATCTGCGAGCGGCCCGGGATGTTGCGCCGCTTGGCCTCGTTGTAGAGCTGCTCCTTCGTCCGGCCTTTGGTTCGGCGAGTCCCGGAGCGAAGCCCGCCGCGGTGGTACGACGACATGTCACGAGTCGAGGTCCGCGACCGGGTTTTCGCCTCCCCGGACCGGGCGCGCTCCTTGTTGACCGTGCGCGCCGCGATCTCCTTGGCGCGCTTGGTCGAGCGGCCCTGCTTCTTCTCGCCTTCCTTGATGTGCTCGTACTGACGTTCGCGCTTTGCGCTCCATGCTGACTGAGGCATTTCAACCCCCTTACTGGACTACACCGGTCAGGTACCCGGTTTGCGACGAGTTATTCCAGCGGTGGGTTCTGGACGTCGTGCTCGGTCGCGTACTCGTCCGTGAGCTTGTTCACGACGTCGAGCCCTTCGCCGTACGCGTAGTTGATCTTCACGAACGGCTCCCACTTATCCGGGAGCGCGTCTTCGGGGAAGATCGCCTCGACCGGACACTCCGGTTCGCATGCCCCGCAATCTATACATTCCTCCGGGTCGATCACCAAGATCCGGTCAGCTTGGTGGATGCAGTCGACCGGGCAGACGTCGACGCACGAGAGGTCTTTGATGTCGATGCAGGGCTCGGCGATGATGTACGTCATCTGGGCGTCACTCTACTGAGGCGATCAACTCCTCGACGACCTGAGGCGCGCGCTCCTGGAGCGCGTTTTTGACCAGCACCTGGTCGAACCCGGCCTCGTGCGCGCGGCGCAGCCCGGCGGTGTCGGTGTGCCCGCCGAAGCCGATGATGGGAACGTCCGGGTACGAGTCCGCGACATCGTCCGGATCGACACGACTGATGTCGGCGATCACGAGGTC
>JBKPGW010000261.1:0-18207 GCA_046729555.1 Actinomycetota bacterium
CGACTGGGAAGCGCGCGCCGCGCAGGCGCTCGACGCCGGCCCCTTCGGTTACATCGCGGGAGGCGCCGGCGCGGAGGCGACGATGCGCGCGAATCGCGAGGCGTTCGAGCGGCGACGGCTACGCCCGCGCATGCTTGGCGGTCACACCGAGCGTGACCTGGCCGTCGAGGTCCTCGGCACTCCGTCGCCGTTCCCGTTCTTCCTCGCGCCCGTCGGCGTGCTGAGCATCGCGCACCCGGACGGCGAGCTCGCGCCGGTGCGCGCCGCCGCCGGCGCACGGGTGCCGTTCGTGCTCTCGACGGCGGCGTCGCACTCGATCGAGGAGATCGCGGAGGCGATGGACGATGCGCCGCGCTGGTTTCAGCTCTACTGGGTGAGCGACCGGGAGATCGTCGCCAGCCTCGTCCGCCGCGCCGAGGCGGCGGGGTACGGCGCCATCGTCGTGACGCTCGACACGCTCGTCCTGGGGTGGCGGCCACGCGACCTGCGCCACGCGTACCTCCCGTTCCGCGACGGCGAAGGGATCGCGCAGTTCACGAGCGATCCTGTCTTCACCAGCCGTCTCGCCGTTCCCGTCGAAGAAGACCCGCTGGTCGCCGCCGGGACGATGCTCGCCCTGTTCCCGAACCTCGCACTGCGCTGGGACGATCTCGCCTGGCTCCGCGAGCTGACCTCGCTGCCGCTGCTCGTCAAAGGCGTGCTGACGGCGGAAGATGCGCAGCGCGCGTTCTCCGCCGGCGTCGACGGCGTCGCAGTGTCGAACCACGGCGGGCGACAGGTCGACGGCGCCGTCGCAGCCCTTGACGCGCTCGTCGAGGTACGCGCCGCGCTCGGCCCGAAAGCCGTCGTGCTGATGGACGGCGGCATCCGCAGCGGCGCCGACGTGGTGAAGGCGATGGCGCTGGGCGCGAACGCCGTCCTCGTCGGACGGCCGTACGTCTACGCACTGGCCGTCGGTGGCGAGCCGGCGGTCGCCGCGTTCCTGCAGCAGCTCGCGGCTGAGACCGACCTGACGCTCGCGCTGATGGGTGCACGCTCGATCACAGAGCTCGACGAGACGTGGATCGCGGCGTCGTCCTGAGCGGTCCCGGCGCCGTCGCGCTCGAAGAGATCGTCGTCGACGAGCCCGGGCCGGGCGAGGTGGCCGTGCGCATCGAGGCGAGCGGCGTCTGCCACCTGCACGTGATCGAGGAGGACGGCTGGGGTCATCGCTTCCCCGTACTGCTCGGCCACGAGGGCGCCGGGCGGTCGAGGCGGTGGGCGACGGCGTTGAAGGGCTCACGACCGGCGACCGCGTCGTGATCGGCTGGAAGACGGCGTGCGGGAAGTGCGAGTACTGCGCGCGCGGCCGGCCGCGACAGTGCAAGCGGCCGCCCGCGGCCGACGGTCGCCTGCACCGCGCCGACGGCTCGGTGCTCTCGCCCGTGCTGCGCACCGGCACGTACGCCACGCGCACGGTCGTTCCCGCCCGCCGGCGCCGTGAAGGTGCCGCGCGAGCTACCGATCGAAGAGGCGTGTCTAATCGGCTGCGCCGTCGCGACCGGCATCATGTCCGTGCTGGAGACCGCGCGCGTGCCGGCAGGCGCCAGCGTGGCCGTGATCGGGTGCGGCGCGGTCGGCCTCTCGGTCGTGCAGGCCGCGCGCCTCGCGGGCGCGTCGGAGATCCGCGCGATCGACCTGGACGAGCGCAAGCAGGAGCTCGCGCTCCGCTTCGGCGCGACGGATACCGGCGAAGGACCGGCCGACTACGTCTTCGACGTCGTCGGCCGCCGTGCGACGTTCGAGCTCGCGCTCCGGCTGCTGCGCGGCGGCGGCACGGCGGTGCTGATCGGACTGTCGCCTGCCGGAGAGAGGGCGGAGCTCGATTTGCCCGCATTCTTGACATCCTCCGGCGTGGTTCGATCGGTGATCGTGCTCTAGATTCCTCCGGTGGACCTGCGCGACAGCCCCGACGAGGCGGCCTTCCGCGAGCGGGTGCGCTCGTGGCTGGCAGAGAACCTGCCGGCGGAGCCGGGCCCGGAATGGAGCCGCAAGATGTTCGACGCGGGCTTCGCGGGCATCACGTGGCCGCAGGAGTACGGCGGCCGCGGCGAGCCGTACAGTCACCAGGCGATCGCGCTCGAGGAGTTCGCCAAGGCGGGCGCGCCGAATCACGTGAACGTGATCGCCCTCGGCATGGCAGGGCCGACGATCATGGTCCACGGCACCGAGGCGCAGAAGCAGCGCTACCTCCCGAAGATGCTCTCGGCCGAGGAGATCTGGTGCCAGGGCTTCTCGGAGCCCGGTGCCGGCTCTGATCTCTCGGCGGTGGGCACGCGCGTCGAGCCGGGCGACGAGGGCTTCGTCGTCAACGGCCAGAAGGTCTGGTCGTCGCTGGCGCACCTCGCACACTTCTGCATCCTCGTCGGGCGCAGCGACCCGAGCGCGGAGCGACACGCCGGACTGACGTACGTGATCGTCGACATGCACGCGCCCGGCGTCGAGGTGCGGCCGTTGCGGCAGATCACGGGCGAGGCCGAGTTCAACGAGATCTTCTTCACGGACGTGCACGTGCCACGTGAGAACCTGCTGGGCGAGGTCGGCGGCGGCTGGCAGGTCGCGATGACGACGCTGCTACACGAGCGCGGGACGCTCGGTTTCGCGCTCACCGGCGTACTCGACTCGCAGGTGCAGCGGCTGATCGCGCTCGCGAAGGAACGTGCCGCCGACGACCCGATCATCCGCGACCGCGTCGCTCAGGAGTGGATCGAGCTCCAGGCGCTGAAGCTGACGAACTACCGCTCGCTGACGACACTGATGCAGACCGGCATCCCGGGCCCCGAGGGCTCCGGTTCGAAGCTGCACTGGTCGGAGCAGAACCAGCGGCTGACGAAGCTGGCGCTGGAGATCCTCGGCGGCGAGGACGACGGCTACTGGGGCTACCAGCAGCTGCGCAGCCGCGGCAACACAATCGAAGCCGGAACGAGCGAGATCCTCCGCAACATCATCGCCGAGCGCGTGCTCGGGCTTCCGAGGAGCCGCTAGTGCAGTTCGCCTTCACGGAAGAACAGGAGGTGCTGCGGCGTGAGGCACGCGACGTGCTCGCGAACGGCGGCTGGGCACGCGACGAGCTCGCGGAGCTCGGCTTCCTCGACCGGGCGGTCCTGTTCGAGGAGGCCGGACGCGCGCACCGCGGAGAGGAGTTCTTCGACGAGAACGCTCCGGAGCACGAGCGACTCGCTGCGCTCGCGCTCGAGGCTGCGGGCATCGCGCAGCGCGCGCTCGAGTTCGGCGTCGAGCATGCCAAGGCACGCGTGCAGTTCGGGCGGCCGATCGGCGTGTACCAGGCCGTCGCGCACCCGCTCGCGGACACCTACGTGGAGTCCGAGCTAATCCGCTCGCTCGCGTACTGGGCGGCGTGGTGCGTCGCGGAGAACGACGAGCAGACGCCGATCGCGGTCGCGGCTGCGAAGAGCTACGCGGGCGACGTCGCGGTCACCGCGTGCGAGCGCGCGATCCAGGTGCTCGGCGGGATCGGCTTCACCTGGGAGCACCCGCTGCACAGGTACTACAAGCGTGCGCTCTGGATCCAGGCCTACGGCGGCTACTCGCGCGAGCAGCGCGCCAAGGTCGCGGCCTGGCTGCTCGACTGATGCGCACGGCGCTCGTGACGGGCGCGTCGTCGGGAATCGGCGCCGCGTGCGCACGCCGGCTTGCCTCCGCCGGATGGCGCGTCTTCGCCGGCGTACGTCGCGAGGGCGACGCGCCGCGCGAGACCGAGGCAATCCTGCTCGACGTCACAAGCGAGGAACAGATCGGCGCGGCGTCGAAGCGCATCGGCGACCTCGACGCGCTCGTCAACAACGCGGGCATCGCGATCGCGATGCCGCTCGAGTTCATTCCGCTGGACGAGCTGCGACGGCAGCTCGAGGTGAACGTGACCGGCCAGGTCGCCGTGACGCAGGCGTTTCTCCCGCACCTACGCCGCTCACGCGGACGGATCGTCATCGTCGGCTCGATCGCCGGCAAGAGCGCGCTGCCGTTCCTCGGATCCTATGCCGCGTCGAAGCACGCGCTCGAGGCGATCACCGACACGCTCCGCATCGAGCTGCGCCCGTTCGGCATCGCCGTGTCGCTCGTCGAGCCGGGAACGATCAAGACCCCGATCTGGGAGAAGTCGGCCGCGCTTGCGGACTCGCTCCTGAGCGGCGCGCCGCCTGAGCTGCGCGAGCTCTACGGCGAGCGGATCGCAGCCTTCCGTCGGTTCGCCGGCGAGCGCGGCGCGAAAGGTGCGTCCGCGGAGGCCGTGGCCCGTGCCGTCGAAGAGGCACTGACACAGAGCCGCCCGCGCACGCGGAAGCTCGTCGGGCGCGACGCGAAGTTCCGCTCGGGCGTCGAGCGGCTTCCCGACCGCGTGCGTGATTCGGTGTACGAGCGGCTGCTCTTGCGATAAAAGGAGGAAAGCGATGGACGGGCTGATGATGGATTACCAGCTGACGCTTCCGACCATCCTGCGGCGCGCCGAAGAGTGCTTCGGCGAGCAGGAAGTGGTCACGCGCCTGCCGGACAAGTCCTTCCACCGCTACACGTATGCCGACATGGCGCGCCGGGCGAAGCAGCTCGCCGTCGCCCTGGAGGAGCTCGGCCTCGAGCAAGGCGACCGCGTCGCGACGCTCTGCTGGAATCACTACCAGCACCTCGAGGCGTACTTCGGACTCCCCTGCGGCGGGTTCGTGCTGCACACCCTGAACCTGCGCCTGCACCCGAACGACATCGGCTACATCGCCTCGCATGCCGGCGACCGCGCACTGATCGTGGACGCGAGCCTGAAGCCGCTCGCCGACCAGTTCCTCGACCAGACGCAGATCGAGCACGTCTTCGTCGTCGAGGACTCGTACGAGGAGCTGCTCGCATCCGCCGACGCCGGCGCGTGGCGCGATCCGGAGCTGCACGAAGACGCGGCGGCAGCGATGTGCTACACGAGCGGTACGACGGGCATGCCGAAAGGCGTCGTCTACTCACACCGCTCGACGATGCTGCACACGCTCGGCGTCGCGGCCGCGAATCCGCTGGGGCTCGGAATCTCCGAGCAGGACGTGATCCTCCCGGTCGTCCCGATGTTCCACGCGAACGCCTGGGGCTACCCCTACCTCGTCGCGATGCTCGGTGCAAAGCAGGTCTTCCCCGGCCCGCACCTCGACGCCGAGAGCTTGCTCGACGACTTCGTCCAGGAGGGCGTCACCTGGACGGCGGGCGTGCCGACCATCTGGCTCGCGATCCTCCAGCTGCTCGACGCCAAACCCGGCCGCTGGGACCTCGCGCGCATGAAGGGCATGCTCGTCGGCGGGTCGGCGGCGCCGCGGGCCATGATCGCCGGCTTCCAGGAGCGCCACGGCTTGCGCGTCTGCCACGGCTGGGGGATGACGGAGACGTCGCCCGTCGCGTCCGTCGCAGCGCTGCCGGGCGAGCTCTCGCAAGCCGACCCGGACACGCAGTACGACTACATCGCGATGCAGGGGCTGCCGCTGCCCCTCGTCGAGCTACGCGCGCGCGACGAGCAGGGCAACGAGATCCCGCGCGACGGCGAGACGATGGGCGAGCTCGAGGTGCGCGGCCCGTGGGTGGCGGCGGCGTACTACGACTCACCGGAGCAGGCCGAACGCTGGACCGACGACGGCTGGTTCAAGACCGGGGACATCGTGTCGTTCGACCCGCGCGGCCACATCCAGATCAAGGACCGGTCGAAGGAAGAGATCAAGTCGGGCGGCGAGTGGATCTCGTCGGTCGACCTCGAGAACGCGCTGATGGCGCATCCCTCCGTCGCCGAGGCTGCGGTGATCGCGATCCCGCACGAGAAGTGGCAGGAGCGGCCGCTCGCGGTCGTCGTGCTGAGGGAAGGCATGGCGGCGACCCCGGAGCAGCTGCGCGAGTTCCTCGCTCCCCACTTCGCGAAGTGGTGGTTGCCCGACCGGATCGAGTTCGTGGACGAGATTCCGAAGACCGCGGTCGGGAAGTTCAAGAAGACCGCGCTTCGCGGGCAGTTCGCCCAGCAGCCGGCGGTCACGACGAGCTAGGTGTCAGACCGTCGCAGGAGCTGGGTGGAGTCGCCACCCACGGCGCCCCACGTCTGGGTGACGCTGGGCTACCGCGGCGTCGACCAGGGTGACGGCGAGTCGGTGATCGAGTGGGACGCGCCCGTCGAGTACTGCTTCCATGGCGGCTCGTCGGGACCGATCGTCCACGGCGGCCTCGTCACGACACTGCTCGACACGGCAATGGGCGGCGCGTGCCACTCGCTGCTCGACGGGGGCGAGACGTTCCTCACGGCCGACTTGCACGCCGAGTTCCTCCGTCCGACGAGGCCGGGAACGCTGCGCGCCACCGGGCGCGTCGTTCACCGGACGAAGCGGATGGTGTTCTGCGCGGCCGAGCTGCACGACGCCGACGGCAACCACCTTGCTAGCGCGCGCTGTACGCAGGTCCTCCTGCCCGAGCGCTAGCCGACCTTCACGAGCGCCTTGCCGCGGTGCGCCCCGTTGAGCATGCCGATGAACGCGCGCGGCGCGTTCTCGAGGCCCTCGGTGACGTCCTCGCGCCAGCGCAGCTCGCCGCTCGCGACCCAGCGCGCGAGCCGCGGGATCGCCTCGTGGAACCGCGACGCGTAGTCGTTGATCAGGAAGCCTTCCATCCGGGCTCGGAACACGATCAGCAGGCCCGGGTGAAACGTCGCCTGCGGCCGCGGCTCGTTGTACTGGGAGACCTGCCCGCAGATGACGATCCGCGCGCCGACGTTCAGTCGGCGGTGCACGGCCTGCGAGATCTCGCCGCCGACGTTGTCGAAGTACACGTCCACGTGTTCGTCGCGCAACGCCTCGCCGACGTCGCCGTTCTTGTAGTCGATCGCGACGTCGTAGCGGTACAGCTCCGTCAGGTCGCGCGCCTTCTCCGATCCGCCCGCGATGCCGACGGTCCGGCACCCGGCTAGCTTCGCCAGCTGACCGACAATCTGGCCGACCGCGCCGGCTGCACCGGACACGACGACGGTGTCGCCCGCGCGCGGCTTGCCGACGTCAAAGAGGCCGAAGTACGCGGTCAACCCGGTCGCACCGAGGACGTGCAGCGCGAGCGTCAACGGCTCCAGTCCCGACACCTGACGCAGCGAACCCGCGCGCGCGACCGCGTACTCCTGCCACCCGAGCTGGCCGACGACCCGGTCTCCGACGGTGAAACGGCCGTCGTTGCTCTCGACCACTTCCCCGACGCTCTGCGACGTGATCACGTCGCCGAGCTCGAGCGGCCGTGCGTACGAGCGCGCTTCGCTCATGCGTCCGCGCTGGTACGGGTCGACCGACGCGTACTCCACGCGCACGAGGACCTCGCCGGCGGCCCCGGGAGCGGGCACGTCGACCTCGTCGAGCGCGAAGTCGGACTCCTTGGGGAAGCCCTCCGGCCGCGCGGCGAGCGTGACGCGCCGGTTCGTCGGCATACGGTCTAGCATCGCAGGTCGTGCGCCTCGGCTTCGCCATGGGATATGCACCGCCGGGGACGAATCCGCTCGAGCTGATCGCGCTCGCGCAAGAAGCGGAACGACTCGGCTACGACTCGGCGTGGGCGGCGGAGGCATGGGGTACCGACGTCGTGACGGTGCTCTCGTGGCTCGCCGCGACGACCTCGACGATCAAGGTCGGCTCGGCGATCATGCAGATTCCCGGGCGCACGCCGGCGAACACGGCGATGACTGCCGCGACGCTCGACCTGCTCTCGGGCGGACGATTGCTGCTCGGGCTCGGCACGTCGGGGCCGCAGGTCGTCGAGGGCTGGCACGGACAGCCCTGGGGCAAACCCTTGACGAGGACGCGGGAGTACGTCGAGATCGTTCGCGCGGCGTTACGCCGCGAGGCGGTCGAGTTCCACGGCGATCAGTACGAGATCCCCTACTCCGGTTCGGACGCAACGGGGCTCGGCAAGCCGCTGAAGCTGATGCTGCGCCCGCTGCGGAACTCGATCCCGATCTACCTCGCGGCGCTCAGCCCGAAGAACGTGCGCCTCGCATTCGAGATCGCGGACGGCTGGATGCCGATCTTCTTCTCACCGGAACGTGCCCGCGAGGCATTCGGCTACGAGCCGCGCGACGGGTTCGAGATCGTGCCGACGGTCCACGTCGTCGTCTCGGACGACGTCGCCGGCGCGCGCGACGTCTTCCGCCCGCTGCTCGCGCTGTACGTTGGGGGCATGGGAGCGCGCGGCGCGAACTTCTACAACGCGCTCGTGCGGCGGTACGGGTACGAGGCGGACGCCGACCGGATCCAGGAGCTGTACCTCGACGGGAAGCAGCGCGAGGCAATCGCCGCCGTCCCCGATGCGCTGATCGACGAAGTCGCACTCGTCGGGCCGATGGAACGGATCCGCGACCGGCTCGACGCGTGGCGCGAATCGGGCGTGACCACCCTGCTGGTCGGCACGGCAGACGTCAATGCGCTTCGAACGATGGCGGAGCTCGTCTAAGACCGCCGTCGCGGGCGCGGTCGAGGTCCAGGGCTCCTCGAACACGACGCCCTCCCGGCTAGCTGAACCGGCGCTTGCGCGTCGCGACTCGGATCACGTCGCCATCCGACCTCACGAGTCCGATTCAGGCGCGATCAGCCGCGATCTCGCAGGTGTTCGAGCAAATGTTTGGTAGCGCATAGGTAGATCAACCACGCGACGCGACCCGCACAATCCGAAAAGGATCGCGCCATTAGCAGGAATTTGCGAGTGGAGCTAGCCGGACCTGAACCGGCGACCTCCTAGGTGCGATCGATCTCGATCCGCGTCCGCGCATCACCACGACGCGAACTGCAGTCAGTCAGTTCGGCGGCCTCGTCGTCAGTGACCCCTAGAGGGAGGATCAGTCTTCGGCTGGTCGTTCCTTCTTTTGTTGAGGTCCGCAAGCGTCTCTCGAGCGCCTGTGGCTGCGACGACGTTCCCTTTCCGCTCGAAGAGCTTGAGTGCCTGCCCGAGAAGTGGCGCCGCCTCCTTTTCACGTCCGGCCAGGAGAAGGACCTCGGCGAGAGTGGTGAGGGACAGGCCCCGACTGTTTAGGGCGTCGGTCCGCTCGGTAATCTCACGCGCCTGACGGGCGAGGCTCTCTGCCTCTTCGAGGAGTTGTCGCCTGGCAAGGACCTTCGCGCGAGTCGTGCGCCACAGCATCTGGGCCGCGACGTCGTCGCTGCAAGCGAGTTCCTGGCTGACCTGGGCGAAGCTCTCGGCCTCCTCGTAGCGCTCTTGGGCACATAGAGCCCTCCCCAGCTGAGCTGCCACGGCTGAGAGCAGTCCGCGCTCCCCCATTCGCTCGAGGGCCTCGTAGCCAACACGAAGGTCTCGCTCGGCGGCCTCCGCATCGCGGGCAAGCAGCTCGACATCGGCTGTAACAAGCGACATGCCCGCAACCCACAACTTCAATCCGAGTTCCTCGAAGAGCGATCGGCCTTGTCTCAGAAGGCGTCGAGCCTCGTCGAAACGGCCGCACATCGCGTGGAGCCCGCCGAGGGAGACGACGAACGCGGGCCGTACCACCGGGTTCTCCGACGTTTCCTCCAGGACCCGGCGACACCGACGGATGGCCTCCGGAACCGGCGTCGGCCCGTAGTAGAGCGTCATGGCAAGGCGCATCCGCGCCCACGTCGCCTCACGGACGTCGCCGGCGCGCTCGGAATACAGGATTGCGCGTCCGACCGCCTCCTCCTGGTCCCTCCAGCGGTACATCATCCAGTGACTGTCAGCGATGCGCCGCCACGCTTTGGCAACACCAAGATCGTCTCCCAGTCCCTCGAGCTCAGCCATTACGTGCTCGGAGACCCGCCTTAGATCGTCCACGCTCCACTCGGGGTTCGTGAGCGTCCACAAGAACGCACGCTCGAGAACGCTGCGCAGCTCGAGCCGTCGATCGCCACTCCTGCGCCCGGCTTCGATTGCCTCGAGCAAGACAGCGTCGGCCCGGACGAAGTCACCTGTAAGCACCAGGGCGCCGCCCAACTCGAGCAGCACGTCGTCGCGCATCGGGGCGTCCGTGACCAGCAGAGAGGCGGAGCGACCGAGGAGATTCGCTCCGGCGGCGACGTCTTCCCGCGCGAGTGCGCGCCGACCGGCGGCGATCAGGTGCGCGGCCCCACTGGCCCCGAGCCTGCGTGCCCGCTCGTCCACCCGGCCCAGCTCATGGCGGTACCGGCACGCCTGCTCGAGGTGGTAGCCGAGCAGCTCCTCGTACTCGCCCGGCCGCTGCTCGAGCCAGGCGGCATAGCTCTCGTGCAGCTCGCCGCGCATCTGCTTGGGCAGTGCCTCGTAGGCCGCCTCGCGGATGAGTGGGTGGCGGAAGCAAAAGGCGTCTTCCCCGTCGAAGGACGTTCGGTGCGATCGGACGAGGTCCTTGCGCACGAGCGCCGTCAGGCATCGGCCGACGCCGTCCTGCTCCTCCGAAGCCGAGAGCTCCTCTAGGGCCCCGCGATGGAACACGTTCCCCTCCACGGCCCCCCGCTCGAGCACCCGCCGTTCGTCAGCGTTCAGCTGGTCAAGGCGTGAGGCAAGCAGGACCTGGATCGTCGGCGGGATGCGCACGCGCGAGAGATCGGCCGCAGTCACACTGCCGCCTTCCTCGCACCGAAGGAGCCCATCGTCGATGAGCATGGAAACCATCTCCTCGACGAACAGGGGGTTACCGGCGGCGGCGTCCCTTATGCGGGCGCTCACCTCGGCGGAGATCGCGGCCTCGCCAAGGAGGTTGTGGATGAGCTTCTCCGACTCGGGATCCGGGAGGGACTCGAGAAAGATGGTGGTGGCGTTCCGCCTTCCTCCGCCCCAGCCCGGTCGAATTTCGAGCATCTCGGGCCGGGCCATGCAGACGAGGAAGATCGGTGCGTCGCGCGACCAATCGGCGACGTGCTCGATCAGGTCGAGGAACGTCGGCTCGGCCCAGTTGAGGTCGTCGAAGACGACAATGAGTGGACGCTTCGCCGCCAACGCCTCGAAGAGCTTGCGCACGCCCCAGAAGCCCTCCTCCTGTCCCGCCTGGCTCGGCCAAGCCGATGACCTCGGCGACACGGTCGGCGACGCGCTCCGCAGCTTGCTCGCCCTCGAGCTCGGCCGCGATCTTGGCCCTGGCCTCCTCGGAAGTGTCCTCGTCCGTAATCCCGGTGGCCTGCTTGACGACGTCGAGCAGCGGCCAGAAGGTAATGCCCTCGCCGTAGGGGAGGCAGCTTCCCTTTAGAACCGTCGCTTCGCCCCCAATCGTCCGGAGCGCCTCGGCGACGAGCCGCGACTTACCTATCCCCGCCGAGCCGAGGACGGTGAAGAGATGGCAGGCATGCTCGCACACGCGCGCGCAGCGCTGGAAGGCGTCGTGGAGGAGCGCGAGTTCCCGGCGGCGGTTGACCATCGGGGAGTCGAAGCGCCGGGCATGAGCAGGCACGCCGGGATAGACCTCGAGCAGGCGGTATGCCAGGACGGGATCGCTCCTCCCTTTGAGGGTGAGCGGCTCGAGCGGCTCGGCCCGGATCGCGTCCCGTGCGAGCCGGAACGTCTCCGCCCCGATGAGGATCTCGCCGGGGGACGCCGCACGCTCGAGCCGCTCCGCGACGTTCACTGCCGCACCGGTGACGAAGGAGTCGCCGCGGGTCGGGTCGCCGGCGATGACATCGCCGGTGTTGACGCCGATGCGCACCTCGATCCTGACGCCGACAGTACGCTCGAGCTCGTCGTTCAGCGTCGCGAGCGCCTCGCGTAGTTCCGCCGCTGACCGCAAAGCGCGCAGGGCGTCGTCCTCGTGGAGGGCAGGGACGCCGAACACCGCCATCACCGCGTCGCCGATGAACTTCTCGACCTTGCCCCCGTGCCGCTCGAGTGCCGATCGGGTCTCGTCGAAGTATCGTGTCATGACGCGGCGCAGCCGCTCGGGGTCGTGGCACTCGCCGAGCATGGTCGAGCCCGTGACGTCGCAGAAGAGCACCGTCACTGTCTTCCGCACCTGAAGCGGCCAGGGGCTTGCCGGCGCGAGCTCGCTCCCGCAGGCCGGGCAGAACCGCGCCCGCTCGCGGTTCGGCTCGCCGCACTCCGGGCAGGGGCCGCCAGCGGGCGGCCGCTGCGTGGGCATGGTCGAAGCGGCCGGCGAAGGGCTCTCCACGCGGCCTGGAGCGCCGGCCGCGCGCGCCCAGGCGAGCGCCTTGCGCGGCTGCGCCCTTCTCTTCACGACTCCTCCTCTTCCCTGCTCGTGAACCACAATTGAGCAGTTTGGCCGCAGATTACTTGCTTGATCCTATAAGGACTTCGCAAAAACTCAACTGTCTCTGCGCGTATTGGCTTAGGACCCAGGCGCAGCGGGAACGCGCGCAAGACGCTGCCGCAGACGACGACATCATCCGCGCTCGACGAGCAGCGGCAGGCAAGATCCGTCGACCGCGCGAGCCCCTCGATCGGTGCTCGCCGGTCTTGGCGAAACGTCCTTCGACGCTGCACGCGAGCGAGCCCGGAACACGACTCTCGAAGAGACGGTGGCGGCCGCGCTTCAAACGACGATGGAAAAGGATGACATCGCGGCTCCTCGTTCTCGACGTCGAAAACGCCGGTTGGCCAAAAGTTGACCACACACCGATTCGTCGCCTGTAAGGGCAACGGATCTGGCTGATTAGCAGCCGATTCCGATGGAGCTAGCCGGACTCGAAAGGACGACCTCCTGGGTGCGATAAGGGCCGAGGTGCTGCAGATCCTTGTTTACGCCAGCTTCGGTTTCCTCCGTTCCGCGGGCTTCTCTCACTTTGGTAGACCGGTGGGTAGAGCGGCGGCTGCCGTCATGCGGAAGCGGCTTGAAGCAGTCGCTGCGGCACCTGCTTCGCTACCCGAACCACGCGCGTCCGGCGCGTGGCCGAGGCCTCGCGACCTCTCGCAGCCTCTCCGTTCGTTGTGGGCTTGCGTTCTCGCGGTTTTTGTACTGAATAGAAGTCAGGGCTGCGCCCAGAAGCAGGGGAGAGGAAGGCTTCTGGGCGCAGCCTCTAGTCTGACTCGCGTACGCCGCCGTGTCACGTGGTCTCGTCTCTGGCCTCATGCGACCTCGAGGTAGTCATGGAGATCGGGGGCAAGTGCGCGCAGCGTGTCGAGTGCCGTCGCCTCGAGCTGGCGCGCCCGTTCGCCCGTGACGCCCAACACCTGTCCGATCTGCACGAGCGACCGCGGAGGCTGGCCTCCGAGACCGAAGCGCAGCTCAAGTACGAGGCGGAGGCGAGCGTCGAGCGAATTGAGAATCGTCCCGATAGTTTCCTCTTGCAGACGCTTGGCGGCGGTCGTTTCCGGATGAGGTGAGTTCGTATCCTCGAGTACTTCGCCGTAGATGCTTTCTCCTTCCGCGGTGGGCGATTCGAGGCTAACGGGTTGCCGCTCATAGTCGAGAAGCTCGACGACACGGTGCGGCTCGAGTCCTACTTCGTTGGCGAGCTCGTTCAGCAGCGGCTCACGGTTCAGGCGGTTCCGAAGAACCTGATGCGATTTCCGAACTGCTCGAATTTGCCTGCGGACGTGGAACGGCACAGAAATCACGCGCGTGTGTCCCTCCGCTGCTCTCTCGACGGCATGCCTGATCGACGATGTGGCGTACGTCGAGAACCTGAAGCCGAGCCGGTGGTCGAACCTCTCAACGGCTCTCGTAAGGGCCAGATTTCCTTCCTGGATCAGATCCAGTAGCGGGGCGTCGTGATGCGCGTACTGCCGCGCAACCCAGATGACGAGACGGAGGTTCGCCTCAATCAAAAGCAGCCTCGCATACTCGTCTCCGGTGTCCCTCCGCCGAAACAGCTCGCGCTCCTCGGCATGGGACAGGATTCGGACTCGTCCAACTCGCCGCGCGTACAGCGTCAGCGTATCTTCGCGTGCGCGAGTTGGGTTATCGACACCCGTTCTCTTGTGTTTGCTCCGGGGGACCTCTCGACCCACATGGTCGATGCCCAATTTCGACACCTCCTCTCGAACTCGAGCTACTCAGCGAACGACCGGCAGGCTTCCCGCCTATGCGGGCAAGCCGTCAGGCGCTAACCGGGCCGCTCGAGGAGAGAGACGAGAGGTGATGCCGGCGGCCGTCGCTCGAGGAGCGTTAGCGCACGACTGCCGGCCACAGCAAGGAGGCCGAAGGCCAAGCTGATCAGCCCCAGCACGGTGCCGGCGTGGAAGCCCTCGGAGGTACCGGAGCCGGCCGACACACCGGGTATCGTCGGTACTGGAAGCTCATGCTCGGGAGCCGGTGAGGGAGGCAACTTTGGTCGTGGTGCCGACCGGCTGCCTTCGCCGTCGTTCCCACCGTGGCCGCGCACGAGCGCTGCGCCGACGCCGGCAACCCACTGCTTGCCAACAATCTGGGTGACGGAGCATCCTCCCGCGGGAAGGAGCAAGACGCACGCGTCGAGCGACCCGTTTTCGAACCGCCACTGTTCCGCGACAATGGCGCCGGTCCACGACCCGAGCTCGATGCCCTGGCCAACGGATACGACCGTCGCGTAGTCGTCACCTGAACCGGGGATGGCAGGGCTCAGGTCCTCGGCACTTGCCGTGGTGGGCTGAGGAGCGCCGCTGGGAGACGGATTCGCAGTGTCCGACATCGACGGAACCGTTGGCGCGGTGCCTACCGTCGACGACCCATCACCTCCTGAGGGCGGCGGTGGATCAACATGCGACTGCAAACCGCGACCGGAGTCGGCGGAGCTGCTCGTCGTGGGCTCGGGACTCGTGCTGTCGCTTGTTGCCGAGGTCGCGGCCATTCCGGCCGGCGGCGTTCCAGTGCCGGCGTCTTCGGTGCTAGCCGAGGTCTGGTCTTCGACGCCAGCCGAAGTCTGTAGCGCCGCAGGATCACAGGTATCGGTCGTGTCTGTAGTGGCAGCCGTACCGGTTCCGTCGGCAGTTCCCGTCCCGTCGCTTGTACTGCCTGACGTATCGGCTGTGCTTGTTGTTATGGCCGTGCCGTCGGTCGTGCATGACGTATCAGGGGCGTCTGTTACAGGATCTGTGCCCTCGCTCGTGCTGTCGGCGGTACTTGTGGCGTCAGTTGCGATTGCAGACGTATCGATCGAAGAACTCGAGACATCCGTCGTGTCGGTCGCAGCAACAGCGCTCCCGGTTGTGCTCTCGGAGTCGTCGGCAGTCGCATCGGAGGCGTCGGCACTCGTGTCGGAGGCATCGGCAGTCGTGGCGCTCGGTTCGGATATCGCCTCAGTCGGGGTCGCACCTGCGGACGTGTCGGCGGAGACTGCGTTGGCAGGCGCTACGTCGGCGCCTGACGCTACGGTCGACGCGGGCGGCGATGGAACATCCTCAGCTTTGGCCGTCGCGATGAAGGGCGACGTGAATGCGAAGCCGACGAAGAGTACTACCGCGATGATGAGGAACCGCAGCAGCCGACGTCTATAAAGACGTCGAAGGATCGCAACGACGCGAACCCGGCCGCCTTCCGTTAGTAGTGCCGTCGCCATTGCCGCTTTCACCTCCGAGTTCCCCGAGTATCACACCTGGGACCTCAGAGACAAGGCGAGCCCGATGCCAAACCCACTGCCACGAGAGCGTTTCCTCCCTCGGCTAGGCGACGATCAACCTCAAGTAGAGATTTAGATTTGCGGGCGTCCCTGCTTCTGCGTCCACCACTCACGCCAAAACCCGTAGACACGCTCTCACCATGTCGAGGGCTGGTGCATAAGGCCGTGCACTCACTCGATGCCATGGCTTTTCAACGGCGTCGAAGTTTCGTAACGTCCAGGTTGAGCCGGCAGGGCGTCTAGCGGCCGTTGCGGCTGGCAAGCGACCCGCCGGCTCTACGTCCGATTAAGTTCGAAGAGCGCGGCGACACAAGCCCGTGGCCGCGCCGCACGGCGTCGGCGCGAAGTGAAGTCCCGACCGCCGTCACTAGCTCGAGCTCCTCGTCATCGAGGCTGAACTCCTTCCCGGTCCGGTCTGCGCAGACGAACCCGAGGCGGCAGGGGACGCAGTCGACCAGGAGCCGACCGGCTCGGCCCACTCGAGTTGGACTCTTCCACGACGTCGATGCGACCGCGCTCAAGTTGGGCCCCGAATCGCCCAGCCTGAAGCAACACTCTCCTGGAGCCTCACGGCTGCGACGGACTGGCGAGCTCGACCAGCACCCCCGGATGCAATCCGGACGGTCTGCAAGCGCTTTGCAAGCGTCGCACTTCCGCCAAGTGCCGACGCGTGCCACGTCAGGGCATCGAAAGAGATCCTTTGTGGCTTCGAGACCGGTTCGCTGGCACGCCGCGGCACACACTTACGACCTGGCGCAGCTTTGCAAGCCGGCGGTCAGGACCGGACGAGAGTTAGGTAGAAGGTAAATAGAACGAGCCAGACGCGCGGCGGATCGCGTGGGTCATGAAGTACCTGATTTGCAGCACAAACGTTTAGTGGAGCTAGCCGGACTCGAACCGGCGACCTCCTGGGTGCGATATGACGAAAGCAGACGCGCTCGCTTCGCTAAGGCCTATTCAAGCCATTCTGGCTTCGCTCCATTCGCTGAGGTTCTCTCAGTTTGGTAGCACGGTAGGTAGAACGGCGTTGGCGCCGGTTGTAGACGCAACGTGTACGGCGGACCGCGCCCGCCTCAGAGTGGCGGGCGATGCCGGGCATTCCGACGCCACTCGAACAGCCGCTGCCATGAGCACGCTCGCATGGCCGCGGAAGAGCTCGGAGACGTCGTCACCGTGCAGGCAATCGCCGATCACCCGAACCGTCGCGGCATGCCGGAACTCGCCGCGGACCTGAGCCTCCCGGATCAGCCCGCCGGCGAGCGGGCGAGGATGGTCGCGTCTTCCCTTCGCGCGGCGTTCTCGAGCTCCGCGACATCGGAGTTTCGCGTCAAGGCGAGGAGAGTTCGGACGATCTCGATCTGCGCGCGTTCGGGGATTCAGCTGAGCCCGCGGTCGATCGGATAATCCTCGAGCTCCTCCTGCGTCATGATTTTCAGGTACAGAGGGTCGAGCTCGACGTGCGGATCGATGAGCTTGGCGAGCTGATAGTGCAGCCGCGCCTCTACGTTGTCGCCCCTTCGCTGGAGCACACGCGCGAGATGGGCGTGAACGTCCGCCACCGCTGGGTTATGCGAGTACAAGAGCACGGCCGCTTGGCGGGTGACGTAGCTGGGCTCCTGCGCGAGGACCGCTCGCAGTCTGTGCTCGGCTGCTCCGAACTCCCCCGCCGCCTCGAGGCAGAGGGCGATCTGGACGCTCGTTATCTTCGAGGCGGACGCCGCCTCAGCGGCCCCGAGATATGGAAGGGCCTCGGCGTGGCGCGCGAGCGCGAGGAGTGCATTGCCGGCGAGCGCGAGCGCGCCGTGGTGCTGGGGGTCGATCATGAGAGCTCGCTGCGCCCACCAGAGACTCGCGTCGAAATCCCGCCGGTGCGAAGCGACGCAACCGATGCTGTAGAGCGCCTCCGCCGAGTCGGGATCACTTTCGAGCGCCTCGCGATACAGCGCTTCGGCCTCGTCGAGGGCTCCCTGCTCGACGAGCAGCCGATCGCCCCTCTCGATCTGCTTCCGGACGCTGCGAATAGGACGCCTAACCGCCGACGCTCACGCTCTCGCGGTTCGACCCGAACGATGGAGCACTCGCCGCATCGACTGTCGACCGGCCACACGCTGCCTCCTTCGTCGCCGAAGACGACAAATCCGAAGGGACGAAGGTTCAACCGCAACGCGCGGTCGTGGGGACAGGCACCGCCCAGCCATCGCTCGTTTCCGCGGTGTGACACTAGCGGTCGGAAGCTACGGGAGCTTGAACTTTCCGAAGAAAGTTCTCCGGATCCCGCCCTCGTGCATCATCTTGAAGATCGTTGTGTTGGCTTCACGCTCGCTCGCTCCGTAGTCCCTTCGCAGACGACTCTTCAACTTCATGAAGCTGACGGGCTGGAGCTCTGCCACGACGTTCAGTACCGCCGCTCTCATTTCGGCTGTGTCGGGTTTCACGTTAAACCTCCAACTATTCACCCTGGCTATTGCGTGTACACCGCCTGCTGTGTCGGCGGCCTGGTCCGGAATCCGTGGCGGGCCAGTGTCATTGGCGAAGAAGAGCTTGTAGAAGCCCCATGCCACGCACGCGATTGATTCCGATGATGAAGACGAACTGGAACACGCGGACCGCCACGGCCAGGCCATACCAATTCTCGGTCTACCAGTTTGCCCTCTCGCGCGCTCGCCACAATTCCGTCACGAACTAACTC
>JBKPGW010000262.1:0-1106 GCA_046729555.1 Actinomycetota bacterium
GGCTCGTCCTCGGCTGAGGGGGAACGAACGGGTACGAGCTTCAGCAGCTCGCAGGCGACGAGCATGCGGACCCCGTGACGTTGCGCCGATTCGGCCAGAGGACGCGTCCCGATCTTGTTCCTGATCGTCCCGTCCTCGTAGACCGTGTCCGCTCCGACAAGGACGAGCGAGGCCGTCTCGAGCGCTTGCTGCACGTCGTCGCCCTCGATGAGCTCGACCTCGAGCCCTTCGGTGGCCAGGTCTTCTGCGAGGCGCCGCCCCTCCTCGAAGGGAGCCGATGCGGTGCAGAAGACTCGCGCCGGTCGTGTGTGCAGGACCGCCTCGCGCACAGTGGCCGAGGCGGAGTGCGTCAGAACGAGCGCGTCGCGCAGGGCGGGCCCAAGATGGACGGCGATCGAGGCCGCAGCGCGATCGCGGCTCGCGATCAGCGCGTTCGCTTCGTCGGTGACGAGGCGCTGGAGCTCTTCGGAGGGCAGGTTCGACGCCGTTTGCGCAGAAGCGACGATCCGTCCGACGGCATGTGTGATCGCCCCCATCGCGGGGCGCGCACGTGCCAGCTCGCGCGCGGCGTCGAGCAGCCGGGCCAGAAGCTCGGCGGTCGACGCCGACGGCTCCGCCGTCACCTCGAGGATCGCCTCAACCGCCCGCCGGGCCATCCAGCTACCTCCGTGAATCCGGTCGGAGCGAAGCTCCTCGACCGTCTCCGAGAGCGCCGCCACGCAGCGATTCTTAGCAGGCGGTCACGGGCGCGCCGTTCGGGCCGAGGCGCCTCGCCAGGCGGAGCAGCTCCGGCGTGCGAACCCGACCCGGACCGCTCAGACATCTTCCACACCGAGCCGTGGGCAACTAACCCGCACGTAGCGGGAAATCCCAGCGCCTTTCCACATGCGATCTACAGGCGGTCCGAGCGACCCTCTGGTGGTGGTGGATGTCACCCAATCGGATGTCGAGGGCCTGAGAGAGCGAATCGGCGAGCTCGTCCGCGAACGGCAAGAGCTGCGGACGGCAGGCGCAGATCGGTGGTCGCTCGAGCAGAACCGCCGCCAGCTCGCGGACCGCCAGTCGGAGCTCGGCCGAGCTCTGATCGAGCAGCACGCCGCCGGACT
>JBKPGW010000263.1:0-6713 GCA_046729555.1 Actinomycetota bacterium
GATCGTGACGTTGCGTCGTGCGCCCAGCAAGTGTTGCCAGCGGACATGTCCCGGGACAGGCCCGGGACCTGTCTGTCTTAGCGGTCGGCGGCTTGCAGGAGGCCGTGGCACATCTCGTCGGTCGTGCCTTCGCCCCAGAGCACGTAGCGCGGCTTCAGCAGCTTGCCGTTGACGAGCGGCTGCTTGATCTTCGAGTTGTCGAACTTGCAGGTGACGCGGATCGTGTCGCCAACATTCGCGTCGACGGGCTTCTCCAGGTAGTACGCGTCCTGCCAATGGAAGTTCCAGCGCGGGATGTGCAGGAGTGTCTTCCCGTTCAGCTGGATCCTGATGTCGTAGCCGCGGATGTGCATGTGGCCGGCGACGCCGTAGATGCGCAGCGGTCGAGTGACGCGCCGGTCGCACCCAGTACTGAGTGACTTGACGCTCGCCGGAGAGCTCGGGTAGTCCGCCAGCGACTTGCCGCAGATGTAGAGCAGGCCGGAGGGAATCAGCGCCGCGTTGTAGCCGTACTTCTTGATCTCCTCCTGCACCGCAACGTCGCGTGAGCAGAGCCGAGACTTCACCCCGCGCGGGCACGGCAGCTCGACCGGCGCCGGGATCAGGATCGTGTTCAGCGGCGTCAGCTCCGCCTGCTCGGTCGGGAGGAAGCGGAGGACGGCGCGCGAGCGGTCGCGCTTCGCCTTGTGGATCAGGTTGTAGTGCACCTGCATCACGATCGCCGCGCCGGCATGCACGAGCACGCCGGTCCCGGGCGGCGTGTCGTTCGTCGCGTGGCCGGGCACCCATGCGCTGATCCACGGCGGCGCGCCAAGCCGGTCATTGGAGGCAGAGCCGACCGATGGATGTGTCTCCGAGAGGCCCGGGCCGCCGAAGCAGGTCCAGCCGTTTCCGCCCGACGCGTCGTTCAGGCGGCGTGCGTCGACTGCGTTGTCTCCCGCCGCTTCGAACAGGATCACGTGGTGCACGATCGTCGCCTGCTGCGGCTTGATGACGGCGCTCGTGACGTATGCGTCCTGAGCCAGGTGCGGCTCGAGCAGGAAGCAGTGGTAGTCGTCGAGCCCGCCGACGGCCGCCTTCGGCAGATACGACTTGCTCGGCGTCAGTGTCATCGTCGTGCCGGGCGCGTTGTCGTCGACCGGAGGCGGCACGACCGAGCGCCCCGCGCCGAGGCGTGCTCCGCCGCGCACCCAGCGCTCGATCAGGCTCTTCTCCGCCGGCGTGAGGATCCGTCGTGACTGGCCGAGATAGCTCGGCGAGTCGTGACCGGGCATCCACGGCGGCATCCGGCCGAGCTTGGTCATGACGAGGATGCCGTCGGCGTGCGCCGCTGCCGCGCGCGCACTGCGCAACGAGAACGGGGCGATGCCGCCGGGCGTGTGGCACCCGGCGCACTTCTCCGCGAAGATCGGCGCCACGGCGTCCCAAGTGGGTGCCGTCGCGGAAGCGGACGAGGTTCCGCCGCCCGACCCCGCCGCGATCGCCACGACGCCGGCGGCAACCCCTGCGGTGGCCGCGAGCGCGAGGCCGAGCCTGCTCCGCTTCACGGCTCAAAGCTTACGCGTCTGTAAAGCGAACGTAAGCGCGGCTGGACGTCGCCGATCCCCGGGCTAGTCTTTTGGCGGTGAAGAGGCTCGGGGTCGTGGCCGCCGTCGTCGTCGGGCTGGCACTCGTCGGAGGGAGAGGCGCACCTGCGCAGGAGCTCCAGGCGAACTGCTCCCTGTTCACGAAGACGCCGATCTGGCTGGACTTCGCCGACGGCTCGGTGCCGTTCTGGGACCTCTTCGCACGGCCGGGCGTGACGGCGCTCGCTTCCAACCTGATCTATCCGCCCAAGCTACGTGCGGCCGGCGCCCAGACTGCGTACTTCGACCTCTATCTGAACCGGCGCGTCGGCACGCCGAGCGCGCCGGCGGATCCCGCGACCGTCGTCGACAAGGCGAACAAGTTCTACGAGTACGCCGCGCAGTCGATGGATTGCTCGAACCCCGTGATTGCCGAGAACGAGCTGTTCGGCTCCTGGCTGGCGGTGCCGTGGTCGCCGACGAACGAGCAGTACCGCGCGAATGTCCTGCTCTTCCTGCAGACGCTGCGCGCGCGGGGCGCCCAGCCGTGGCTGCTCGTCAACGCGAAGCCGTACACGGACGGCACGGCCGGCGACTGGTGGCGGCAGGTCGCCGACGTCGCGGGGATCGTGCGGGAGGTCTACTTCCCGGCGCCGTTGATCTACCGACGAGGGCCGATCTACGGAAACCGGACGCTGCGGCAGTCCTTCCGCAACGGGATCCTCGACTTCACGAAGATCGGGATCCCGGTGTCGAAGCTCGGCCTCTTCCTCGGATTCCAGACGACGAAGGGCACCGGCGGGCGCGAAGGCCTGGCCGCAGAGCCGTGGTTCGAGACGGTCAAGTGGCAGGCGCTCGCGGCCCGCTTCGTCGCCAGGGAGATGAAGGTCAGCTCGATCTGGTCTTGGGGGTGGGCCGAGTGGACGACGATGCCGGGCGAGCACGACCCCGCGAAGCCGAAGGCAGCCTGCGTCTACCTCTGGACGCGTGACCCGAAGCTCTGCAATGGGCCGCGGGCGGCAGGCAAGGGCTTCAACAAGTCGCGGACGGAGGGACAACTGATCCTCTCGGCCGGCTTGCGGTGTCGGCTGGGCACGGCCGCGGTGAGGTGGTCGGCGATCAACCCGATCCTGAAGCTGACCGGCGACCCCGAGGTCGCGTTCTCGAACGCGTTCGCTCGCGCCGTGGAACAGAAGGCCGCGCACGTTTCCTACTCCGACATCCTCGCTGCCGAGCGCTCGATCGTCGCCGCGCGCTTCGGCGGCTCGCGCGGCGCGTACCAGGCCGCGATCGCGGAAGCGCGCACGAATCTCTCGGTGGCGCGCAGCATCATCGGTGACGAGCTTCGGCGCGCGCGGATCCAGAGCAAGTTCCGCGTCGCGTGGCCGAACGCCAGCGCGATCTCCGAGTACCACGACAACTTCGGCGAGTTGCAGGCCCGTCTCGTCGAGGCGAAGTCACAGACGCACTGGCTCGGCGGCCGCCGCTCTGGCTACGCGCTCGAGTCGACCGCTCCGCCGCAGCTGATGAACCTTTCGTCAGGCCGCTGGTCGGCGCTCTGGTCGCCGCTGGGGACAGTGCGCGTACGTCCGCTCGGTCCGCCGCAGCCGCTCGGCTCGCTTCCGCTCGGCAACGTCAGGCTCTCGATCCGCACGGCGCTGATCGACCAGGCGCGCGAGGAGCACTTCCCCACCTGGCTGACCGCAGCGCAGAAGGCGGCTTTCCCCGAGGCGATCTGCTGGCGCGACCAGTTCCCCGAGCTCGGGGAAGTCGATCTGACCAACTACCTGTCGTTTCTCGCGCTCACCCAGTAGCGCGTAGCAGAAAGCCGCTCTTGCCTGAGCGGATCTCGGCGTTTCCGAAGCCGCGGAACAGCTCGACGAGCCCGTCGCGGGTGTAGTCGAAGATCGGGCAGTTGTTGATGACCTCATAGCGCAGCTTGCGGATCGGGCCCTTCGTCCACGTCCAGCGCGGGAAGCTCGCGACGACCGAGCCGCCCGGCGCGATCAGCTCGCGCATCCGGCGGACGTGCGCGGGTGCGTCTTCGATGTAGTCGAAGTAGCCCATTGCGAGGATCAGCTCGTAGGACCCGGGGATCGCCGCGCGGAGGAAGTCGCCCTGGATGAGCGTCACCTTGTCCTCGTCGAAGCGCTGGAGCCGCTCACGAGCGAGCTCCAGCATGGAGTCGGAGAAGTCGACGTCGACATACCGAGAGGCGCCCTGCTCGAGCATAAGCTCGCCGATGCGCGCTGAGCCGCCTCCGACGTCGAGCACCCGCGGAGCTTCGTATTCGGCGGCGACCTGGAGCGCGAACTCGCGGCGGTTGAAGAGCCCGGGGCGGAGCGCACGCTGCAGCGCGTGCTCCTCGTCGTAGAGATGGTCAAACGAGAACGCCTTGCGGCGAAAGTGTTCGCGTACGCGCCCCGTAGAGTCGGTCGATGTCGCCATAGGCCTGATCGTACGAGACCAGCCGATGTGTCTGCGCGATCCGGCGGAGGCGCTTCTCGATCAGGTGCCGCCCGAGGTTGCGCCAGGAGACGACCTTGGCCGCCGCGAGCCGCTGGCGTGTGGTTGCGCCGCGCGGAAGCTCTGCACGCAGCGTCGGGCCGAACTCGTACGGGTGGAAATAGAGGACGGCAAACTCGTGCAAGCCCCGCGGCGGCAGCAGGCGCCAATAGCTGCCGCCTCCGGCCACCGGCAGCTCCCAGAGCTCCCCGAGGCGGTACGGCTCGGCCGGAATGTTGCCGAGTCGATCCGGAACACGCGGCGAGTCGAACTGGCTCGAGTCGTATCGGATACCCGCTTCGGCAAGGATCTCGTACGCCCAGGGCGTGCGGCGGTTGATCGAGAACGCCGGCGCGCGATAGGTCATCGGCGGCCGGCCCGTCACGTGACCGATCACCTGGGCCGCGCGCTCGACGTCGGCGCGGAGCTCGTCAGGCGCCTGGTCGTACACGCGCGCGTGTGCATACCCGTGCGAGGCGGGCTCGTGGCCGCGGCGGGCGATCTCCGCGACGAGCTCCCGATGGTTGGCGACCGTCATGCCGAGCAGGAAGAAGGTCGCGCGCGCGTCGAGCTCGTCGAGGAGGTCGAGCAGCAGGGTGGTCTGGTGCTCGAGCGCGGCGTGCGGTCTGTCCCACTCCGAAAACCCGAGCCGACGGTGCACGAGCTGGTGCCAGTCTTCGAAGTCGATCGAGAGCAGTAGGCGCGGTTTCTCCACCGCGGGCGACTGTAAAGGCTGGGGTCAGACCCCTTCGGGGTCAGACCCCGTTAAGGCCGGCGCGCAGCGTGGCTTACGCGGAGGCGGACTCATGCGACGCGCGCACGCGCAGCATGCGCGCGCCGCACGGAAGCGAACAACCGCCAACCGACAAAGGAGCGCGCGGACTCAGCCCGCGCGCGTTCCGCGCGAAGCGCCGTACCCAAGCACCGAGCGAAAGCGCAGCTTTCGCTCGGCAGACGCGACAAGTCCCACCCCCGGCAGATGGGGTGGGACTCGTCGCCTCTCTCGGAGGGGAGCTACTCGAGGTGTTGCGTTACTTCTTCGTCCACTTCTCCGTGTTCCAGGTCGGCCCCTGACTGCTCGGATTGTCGACCAGGCCGCCCAGGGACGTCTTGTAGACGAGGTAGGTCGGCCGCTGGAACAGCGGGATCATCGGCACGTCGTTCGCGAGCACCTTGCCGACCCGCTTGATCAGGACGAGCCGCTTCGCAGCGTTCAGCTCACGGTCGGACTGCTGGAGCCACTTCGTGACGTTCCGGTTGCAGTACTCCGTGTAGTTGCTCGCGTTGCCGCACGAGAAGTTCGAGACGACGTAGTGCGGATCGACCGTCGTCAGCTGCGTGAACATCGCGAGGTCGAAGTCGTGCGCCGGCAGCTTGCTGCCGAACAACGTGCCGGCCGGGACGAACGCGTTCCGGAGCTGAATGCCCGCCTTCGCGGCCTGATCCTGGAAGATCGTGAACGCGAGGGCGCGGAGCGCGTTGCCCGTCGTGGAGGCGAAGTCGAACGCCACCTTCGTGCCGTTGCACGTGAAGATGCCGTCGCCACCCTTCGAGCAGCTGTGCGCCCGCATGGCCGCCTCGATCTTCGCCGGGGAGTAGTTCCACTTCCCGAAGTCGTTCGAGTAGCCGGCCTCGCCCTTCAGGCGGACGAGCGACTGGAGCGGGCCAACGGTCGGGTTTAGCGTCCCGAACAGCGCCTTCGCCGCGGCCCCGCGGTTGAACGCCTGCATCAGCGCCCGGCGAAGCCAGACCTGCTTCGCGAGTGGGTTGCCGTGAGAGCCCTGCTCGATCTCGATGTGCTCGTACTGCAGGCCGACGTGCGTCTGGATCCGCAGGCCCGCCTGGTTGCGCAGGTCAGCGAGGGCAAGCTGAGGCTGCGGGTAGATCGCGTCGACCTCGCCCGAGCGGATCGCCTGGATCTCGGAGTTCGTGTTCGTGATGAAGCGGAACACGATCGAGTCCAGCTTCGCCTTCGGTCCGTACCAGCCACGGTTGTTGCGCTGGAGCGTGATGCCCGAGCCGCGGTCGAACTTCGTCAGCAGGAACGGCCCGTTACCGATCGGCGTGTTGCCCTTCTTCGGGTTGCAGATGCAGTCGTTCCACACGGTCAGCATGTCCGTGCCTGCCAGCGCGTGCTGCGGCAGGACGTAGTTGAAGAGCCCGCGCCACGGCGCGAAGTTCCGCTTGAACGTGACCTTCACGACGTACTTGCTGCCGGTCACGCTCCGGATGTCTTCCCAGCCGAGCGGATCGATGTGGTCCTTGTACTTCGGGTTGATCGCCGTCTTCCACGTGAAGATCCAGTCCTTGCCCGTCACGGGAACGCCGTCGCTCCACTTGGCGTTCTTGCGCAGGTAGTACGTCACCCGCTGCGGGTTGCGCTGGAACTTGAAGTGGGTGATCAGATCCGGCGCATAGGTGAACTTCGGGGTGAAGATGAAGGCGCCGCGGATCACCGGCGTCTGGAACACGACGTTCCAGAACGCGTTGCAGTCCACGTCGAGGATCAGGTTCAGACACCAGTCCGGACCCCCACCCTGCTCAGCCCCGAAGACCAGCGTGCCCGCGCTCTTCGCGGAAGCACTATCTGGCCCGCTAACCCTCGCCGAGCCGGTAGCCGCAAGCGCGAGCGCTGCGAGCACC
>JBKPGW010000264.1:0-25611 GCA_046729555.1 Actinomycetota bacterium
CCGCTGGCCCTCGCCGGGCGTGTCTGGAACCGTCACGTAGAAGTACTCGATGCTTCGCACCGTGTCAGCCATGGAGGACCTCCTGCTTGAAGGTGCGCAATAGCAGAACGATACGCCGGTCTCGCGCTGCCCGACGGCTCCGGGTCCATCCGACTATCAGGCCGGAGCGGGGGCCGAGGCGGCGGCCGTCGCACTAGGGATCGCGATCTCTCGCCGATGCTGCGCCCGGCACGCTGAAGGCTCGCAGACTCGAGAAAGTGCGGCCGTTTGCTCCCTGGTCGCGGGCGAGGCAGAGGTTGCCGGCGCTGATCGCGACCCAGCGCGGCTCCAGCTCGAGGCCGATCGCCTGCCGGCCGAGGTGGACGGCCCCGATTACTGCAAGTGCAGTACGCCGACAACCGGCATCGGCCGGTGAACGACTGAGGGCCAAGTTCAGGCGTTCGCCGGATGCGTCTGGTTGCCGAACCTGAATACGATGGACGCGACTCCGCCGGGAAACGACGGGACCGAGGGCTTTGAGGGGAGGTGAGGTTTCGTTGCGGTCCCGTCTTCGTGCGGCCTCGGCCTGTCGCAATCCGACAAGGAGGCTTCAATCGTGCGATTTCTCGGACTTATGAACTTGCGCCCTCGCACCAAGATAGTGGCGCTTGGAGTCGTATTCACAACCGTCTTTCTCTTCACAATCAGCGCCGCCGTTGCGAACCTCCCAGGCAGCACATTCGAGGGCAACGACGGCAACCTGGTTGTCGACACAGCCGGCAACACAGATTGGGCGAACGCGCCGAACCGCGTTCGCGGCGATGACCTCGCGAGCGGCTCGAGCGACAACTCGTTCGGCGGGGGCACGAAGGAAGACGATCCAATCGTGAAGGTCGTGACGGGCTCGATCCCGCCGCAGAAGAGTGACCTGACCCGCTTCTACGTCGGCTCCGAGTTCGTGGGCAGCAGCAACTTCCTCTATCTTGCCTGGGAGCGCTCGAACGTCCTCGGCTCCGCGAACATGGACTTCGAGCTCAACCAAAAGGCCCAGCCCGATCTGACTACAGAAGGGACGAAGACGCTGGTCCGGACGGCCGGCGATATCCTGATCACGTTCGACTTCGGCGGCAGCGGCGCCCCGGTGCTCGGTCTGCTGAAGTGGGTGACCAGCGGCGCGACCAGCCAGTGCTTCTCCTCGAACGCGCTGCCCTGCTGGGGCAATCGGGTGGATCTCTCGGCCGCCGGGTTTGCGGAGGGAGCGGTCAACTCGACCACGGTCACCGATCCGATCGCCAACATCAGCCTGGCGGCGGGCACCTTCGGCGAGGCGGCGGTCAACCTTACGGCGGCGGGCGTCTTCCCCGCAGGGACGTGCGAGGCGCTCGGGAGCGCGTTCCTGAAGAGCCGCGCCTCCGCCTCGTTCCCGGCCGAGGTGAAGGACTTCGTCGCCCCGCAGCCGGTGAACATCGGCAACTGCGGCTTTATCAACATCATCAAGCACACCGACCCGCGCGGGATCAACCAGGACTTCAGCTTCACGTCCACCATCCCGTCAACCGCGGACTGCACCATCGACACAACGCCGGACAGCTTCACGCTGAACGACAGCGCCGGGGTCGACCCGGCACCGCCGATCACGGCCGGCACGGCCAATACCGAGCATTGTGAAACGGTCTTCGCCGGCACATACACGGTCACGGAAGGAGCCGACCCGGCGAACTTCGCGTTCGAGAGCCTGGCCTGCACGGCGGACGACGGAGCTAGCTTCTCCACATTGGACAGGACCGCGACCATCAACGTCGCCCCGAACAGCACGGTGACATGCATCTACACGAACAAGCAGCAGACCGGAGCAATCCAGGTCACCAAGACGCGCAAGCATGCGGCGGATGGCCCGGGTGACCACCCACACGCCGGGGTGAGCTTCACCGTGAACGGCGTCACAAAGCAGACGGACGCAAACGGCGTGGCCTGCTTCGACGGGCTCCCGTTCAGCACCTACACCGTGCACGAGACGGTGCCGGCCGGGTACCACGTCGACGCGAACGACAAGCCGGTGACGGTGGACAACACCGCATCCTGCTCGGACACCCCGTACGTCGGCGAGACGGTCAGCTTCCACAACACGCCGCTGACCAACATCACGGTCTCGGTCGACTCGCAGGTGGACGGCGGCACTTCGTCGACGATCCAGTGCGTCGATTCCGCCGTCCCGCCGAACACCGTTGCGTCGGGCTCGACCGGTCCCAACGGCGACGGCTCGGCGACTGCGCCCGACCTCGAACCCGGTACGTACACCTGCACGGTGGTGGTCGATCCGTAAGGAGAAACTCCCCGTGACGTAATCCGGGCGACCGGACCACCGAAGAGGCCCCCGGCATCCGGGGGCCTCTTCATTTCAGGGCCGATCAGCGACGGTCCGCTGGCTGTGCCGCCTTGACGTCTTGCATGTCATGGGCCAACCTCGGTGTCATCTTCGCCGTCGTCTATCCGGTCGCGACCACGTCTATCGCTGCATGGAGCGCGGCGCGAGGCCGCCCGGCTGAAGTCTTCCGATTCCAGTGAGCGCGGGTCGCGTCATCCTCATAGTCCTCGGCGGCATCGGGGTCCTGTTCGGGCTCGCCTTGCTGGCGGGGGGAGGCTTCCTGCTCTGGGCCGACCGCACGCAACGCGAGGACGGCTACGTGACGACGCCGACCGAGCGGTTTGCGACGCCGACCTACGCCCTCACGCGCACGCGGCTCGAGGTTGATACCGACGGACCGGGCTGGCTTTTGAATGACAGCTGGTTCGGGAAGGTTCGGATCCGCGGCGAGAGTCCCGGCGCGAAGACGCTCTTCATCGGCGTTGGGCCGGAGGCGGAGGTCGCCAAGTACCTGGGGAGCGTCGCCCACGCGAGTGTCGAGGACATCGACTTCGATCCCTTCCGAGTCAAATACCTTCCAATCGCGGGAGGCGTGCCGCAAGAGCCGCCAACGGAGCAGGGCTTCTGGGCGGTCTCCGCTTCCGGGGTGGGAACACAAACGCTGACGTGGAAGGTGCGCGAGGGCGACTGGTCGGTCGTTCTCATGAACGCCGACGGCTCGCGTGGCGTCGTTGCCGACATCGACCTCGGCGCCAAGCTGTCTTTCCTGCTCTGGGTCGCGATCGGGCTGCTCCTCGGCGGCGTGCTCGTCTTCGGGGGAAGCACCGCGTTGATTGTCCTTGCCGCGCGGACGCGTCAGCCACCGCCTGCGCCGCCGGTGCCTCCTACCGCTGGCCGCGGATCAGGAGGTGCGCCGGCACCCGGGCCTCCCGAGCAATCAACAGAAGAGCGCGGTGTCTGACGGTGGCGTTAGGGGATCAGGAGCACCTTGCTGGGGGATCCGGCAGGCTTTCAGATCCTGGTGCCCTTCCCGTGCCGGCTCGAGCGCGTAGTGGGCACGAAAGCAAGGGCGGCGCGACGGCTGGCTTCCCGAGTAGCTCAGCGGCTGCGGAAGAACGACGAATAGATCTCCCGTGCCGCCGGCGCGGCAGCCTCAACGCCGAAGCCTCCGTGCTCGATCAAGACGACAACGACGACCCTCGGACTGCGCGCGGGTGCCCAGGACGCATACCAGGAGTGGTCGCTGCCGAATGGCGTCTGTGCGGTGCCGGTCTTGCCGCTGACCGGCACGCGGAACGAGCTAAAGATCGATGCCGATGTCCCACCCGGAGCGTGCGCTGCGTCATACAGACCTTGCCGAATGGCGTCGACGTCGACGAGATGTAGGCGCCGGCGCGGTCGGAAACGCAGGGGCAGCCGCTTTCCATCGGGCATCCGGATCGCGCGTGCGACGTGCGGCCGCACGACCGTGCCGCTGTTTGCAAGCGCCGAGTAAGCCACGGCGAGTTGTAGCGGCGTCACCGCGAGGTACCCCTGGCCGATCGACAGGTTGACGGAGTACCCCTCGTACCAGATCCGCTGGACCGGCTCCCGGAACGTTCGATGCAACCAGGTCGGCGTCGGCACGACGCCTGCGTATTCCCCAGGAAGGTCGATGCCCGTCGGATGGCCGAGGCCGAGCGCCTGCGCCCACCGCTGCATACCGAGCGCGCCGGTCGCTTGCTGGCGCGCATAAAACATCGTTCCCAGGCGGTAGAACCAGGTGTCGCACGAGATCGCGAGCGCTTGGTCGAGATTCAAGCTCGCGTTGATCGCCGGCTCGACGTTGTGGAAGACGATGTTGCCGACCGTGAGCGAGCCGGTGCACGGAATGATTGATCCCGGTGTGATCAGCCCAGTCGCCAGCGCGGCCTCGGCGACGAGCGGCTTGAAGGTCGAACCGGTGGGATACAGGCCCTGCGTCGCCCGGTTCAGCAGCGGCGTCGCCGGTGAGTGGAGCAGCGCCATTGCATAGCGTGGATCGCGTGCTGCCCGACTCTGGTCGAAGTTCGGAAGGCTCGCGAGCGCGTAGATCGATCCATTCCACGGGTTCATCACCACCGCCGCCCCCGCATCCGCATCGGGATGACCCGCTCGGTGGGCGAACGCGATTCCATCCCGGATCGCGCGCTCGGCGACGCGCTGAATCCGAGCATCGATCGTCAGCTGCAGTGCACGGACGCCGCGTCGAACAGGGAGATACCTGAGCGGGCCGACGATCTTGCCGCGCGCGTCGACGGGAACGTGCGCCGTGCGCAGGCCGCGGTCGAGGATGCGCTCATAGGTCGCCTCGACGCCCGACTGGCCGACGATCTGGCCGGGCCGCGCGGTGCGGTAGCGGCGAGTGTGCAGCTGGGAAGCGCTCACCTCACCGAGGAGGCCGAGGAACTCGCCACCGAATCCGCCGCGTGGGTACCAGCGCTGAGGAAGGACCGCCGTTCCCACACCGCGCCAGGACGACGCGCGTTCCTCGAGGTAGGACGCCAGCTCTTCGGACGGGCTGGGGATGATGACCGCCGGGGTAAACGGCGTGCGCCGGATACTCCGTTGCACGGCGGCGATCAGCTTCCAGGTCGGTACGTGTGCGAGGCGCCCGAGCTTCTTCAACCGAAGCAGTCCGAGCGCCGAGGGGCGCCAACGGCCATGCCCGTCGACGGTACCGAGCGTCGCAGCGTCGGCCGTGATCACGACACGCCCCGTCGTGCCAACGAGCAATCGGCCGGACCGGTCGAGCACCGGCCCGCGGGCGAGCGGCAGATACACCGTCCGGAAGGACTGCGCCTGCACGGCGTGCGTGAAGCGCGGGCCCTGGATCACCTCGAGCGACCACAGGCGCAACAGCAGAATCGCGAACAGCGCCGCCACAACCAGGCCGAGCACGCTGACGCGCACGTAGAAGCCGCGCTGGTGAAAGAACTCCCCCTCGACGACGGAGACGGGCTCGAAGTTCGGGCGCCGGCGGACGAGCAGCGGCGGCGTCAAACGCCAATGCCGTCGACGGCGAAACGACACCCACGCCAGGATCTGGCCGCGACCGCGCGTCGACGCTGAACCCGCGGCTCCGCGAATGCGCTGACCCCGGAACACCCGACGCGACCTCTCTCGTGCTTGCCGGCGAAGCCTAGCTCTTGCCCGCGCTCAGCTTGCGGGGGCGAGGCGATGTCTCTCCCCGACGCTGCGTGGATCGAGGCGGATGCCCAGCTCACGGGCGAGCGCAAGCGCCTGCTCGTACTCCTCTCGGTGAATCCCGCGTGCGATCTCTTCGTACTGGCCGTTCTGGCCCACCTTGCCGGAGACGTAGTACTGCGACATGAGGTTCACGTACGTGCCGGTGCCGAGCTCGTCGGCGACGAAGCGGAGGATCGCCTCGGTCTCCTCGAGCAGCCCAGGCATCATCAGGTGCCTGACGATCAGGCCGCGCCGCGCCATCCCGCTTCCGTCCAGGACGAGGTCGCCGACCTGGCGGTTCATCTCGACGATCGCTTCGCGCGCAACGTCCGGGTAGTCGGCGCGCTTCAGGTACCGGCGCGCCGTCTCGCTTTTCCAGACTTTGAAGTCGGGCATGTAGATGTCGACGATCCCCTCCATCAGGCGGAGGCTGTCGAGCGAGTCGTACGCGCTCGTGTTGTAGACGATCGGCAGCTGGAGGCCGCGGGCGAAAGCGAGCGGCAGCGCTTCCAGGATCTGCGGGACGACATGCTCGGGCGTGACCCAGTTGATGTTGTGACAGCCGAGCGCCTGCAGCTCGATCATCATCTCGGCGAGCCGTTCGGGGGTGACGAGCTCGCCCCGCACCGCCCACGAGATGTCGTGGTTCTGGCAGAAGACGCAGCGGAGGTTGCAACCGGAGAAGAAGATCGTCCCCGAGCCGCGGCGGCCGCGGAGACAGTCCTCCTCGCCGAAGTGCGGGAAATAGGAGGCGACAACCGCATGCCGCCCGATCGCGCACAGACCCGCGACATCGGCTCGACGGTCGACCCTGCAGCCCCGCGGGCAGACGACGCAGCGCTCGCCCAGCAGCTCGTGCGCCTCGAGCGCCCGGCGCTCGAGCTCGTCGGTTCTCACGGGCACGATCGTAGCCTGGGTGCAAAACGAGCGGCATGACCGCGAGCCCGACCGTTCGCTGTTAGCGTCGCCGAGGTGAGCAGGGAGATCGAGCTTCGGCGCCACACCGACGCCGACGAGGACTTCCTCACCGCGAAGGGCGTGGCCGCAGCGCTGGAGATCGGCGCACGCCTCCGGGGCGGCTACGACGTCGTGTTCTCGACCGGCGCACAGCGTGCGACGCAGACGCTCGCATGCTTCCTCGCCGCCCTGGGGCAAAAGGTGCCGAGCGGCGTCGTCTTCGAGCCGGGCATCCGGTCGCAGGTCGAGGACCGCTGGCGCGCGGCGTATCAGAAGGCGGGAAGCGGTGCCCTCGCGGCGCTACGCGAGGCCGATCCCGAGCTCGTCGCGGAGGACTCGGAGCGGCTCGGCGCCGCGCTCCGCCGCGTGCTCGACGGCCTGCCCGGCGGCGGCCGCGCCCTTGTCGTCGGCCACAGCCCGACGAACGAGGCCGCGGTTCTCGGTCTCACCGGCGAGATCGTCGCGCCGCTCGCAAAGGGGGCCGGCGTCCGCGTCGTGACCGTCGAAGGCGGCTACGAGGTCGAACCGCTGAAGTAGGGAAGCGATGACCTCGTCGTCGCGTTCAAAAAGAAGATGCTCGCCGACTCCCTCATCGCAGCTGCGGCCTATGTCACGGGCTTCCTCGGCGCGGCCCTGCTCCTGTGGATCGTCGTTCACGCGTATGCGGGGTGGACGATCCGGAACATCGATCGAAGCGAATGATCGAAGAGTACGGTTAGCCGTACTAAGGAGAGCGGTTTAGCCCACCGGCAGCGCGCCCGAATGCAGGCACACTCGCTGCGTGGAGTCGAGCCGCGCGACGCGCGAGCGGGAGTTCGAGCACTGGGTGGGTCAGCGCCTGGCGCACTGGCCGACGAGGCGGATCGTTGAGTTCGAGCGCTGGCTGCGCGAACGAGACGCACACGAGTTCCTGCCCGCGGTCCACGAGATGCTGCGATGCAGGGGTATGGGCCCAAGAGCTGGAAACGTCCGCGGCCGGCCGAAGAGGCTCGTGCACGCGCGCTCGCTCCTCGAGGTCGACGGGGCCTCGCTCTTGGAGATCGAAGCGGACAACTGAAGGAGGTCGAGCATGAGCACCGTCGCAACGAACGTCGGGAAGTTCGTCTGGCACGAGCAAGTCTCCTTGGAGCCCAAGCAGGCGCAGGATTTCTACACGCAGCTGTTCGGCTGGGAGTCCGAGGTCTTCAAGCCGGGCGAGGTCGACTACACGATGATCTCGTCAGGCGGACAGACGCACGGCGGCTTCGGCAAGGCGATGGAAGGAGCGCCGCCGCCGCACTGGCTCAGTCACGTTCGGGTCGAAAGTGTGGATGAGACAGTCGAGAAGGCGAAGAGCGCAGGCGGCAAGCTCGCGGCAGGTCCTTACGAGATGGGTGAGGTTGGACGCATAGCGATTCTTGCCGACCCGCAGGGTGCGTACATCAGCGCCTACCAGCCCGAGCAAGAGGGACCCGCCCCGGAGGGCGTCTTCGTGTGGGACGAGCTCGGCACGACCGACGCCGACGATGCGCAGCGGTTCTACCAAGCAGTCTTTGACTGGACGACCACCGACATGGGAGCCGACTACGGCGGCTACAGAGTCTTCAACCGCGGCGATACCGGGATCGCAGGCCTCATGAGCCTGCCGGACGCCTCGCTGCCGGCGCACTGGCAGCCGTACGTCGCGGTCGACGATCCGGACCGGACGACGGCTAAGGCGAAGGACCTCGGTGCGTCCGTGCTCATGGAGCCGATGGACGTGCCGGAGGTCGGTCGGCTCGCCGTCCTCCGCGATCCGCAAGGCGCGACGTTCGGGATCATCAAGCCGGAGCCCGGGCGATAGGTACTCCAAGCGTGGGGGGCTGCCGTTTCCGGCGCCCGCCGCGCTTCCACGCCGACGGTCGGTACAATTCCGCCGCCGGGGGGCAGTATCCCCGAACGGGTGTGCTCGTCAGTACGGCTCGAAAGTCTCGAGCCCGGGCGCGCCGGCCTGCACTGCGAGGCGGGAGAGACCTTCGGCTGATCGTCAACCGACGCTCAGTCGAAAGGAGACTCTGAGCAAATGAACATCACAGCGACTCGCTTCACGACCAAAGCCCGCACGTGGCTGCTGATCGCAGCACTGACCGCCCTGCTCATTGGGATCGGCGCTCTGATCGGCGGAGGCGCGCTCTACATCTTCGTTGCCCTCGCCGTGCTGATGAACGTCGCCGGCTACTGGTTCTCGGACAAGCTCGCGCTCAAGGCGAGCCGTGCGCAACCGGTCGAGCCGGGCACGAGGCCCGAGCTCGAAAGCATCGTGGAGGACCTCGCCCAGCGGGCGCGGGTGCCCGTCCCGCGGCTCTTCCTAATCCCGTCCGAGCAGCCGAATGCGTTCGCGACCGGCCGGAACCCGAACCATGCCGCGGTGGCGGTCACGCAAGGCCTGCTGCAGTACCTGCCGCCGGATCAGGTGCGGGGCGTACTCGCACACGAGTTTGCGCACATCAAAAACCGCGACATCCTCGTGTCGTCGATCGCGGCGATGGTGGCCGGTGCGATTGCGGCAATCGCGAACATCCTTCAGTTCTCGCTCCTCTTCGGCGGCGACGACGAAGATTCTGGCCCGCTCGGTGTGATCGGAGTGCTTGCGACGATCATCGTCGCCCCGCTGGCGGCGACGCTGCTGCAACTCGCCGTGTCGCGACAGCGCGAGTACCTCGCGGATGCGACGGGCGCACAGCTGCTTGGGCGCGCCAGGCCGCTCGCCGACGCGCTCGAGACGCTCGAGCGCGGTGCGCAGGCGCTACCGATGAACGTCAACCCGGCAGCAGCCTCGCTCTACGCCGTGAACCCGCTACCGCGGCGCGGCGTGGCGACGCTCTTCATGACGCACCCGCCGCTCGGCGAACGCATCCGCCGGCTTCGCGCGCTCGACGGCGACTCGTCAATGCGCCTGGTCGCGTAATCCGGGCCGGTCAGCCGCCCGTCCAGCCGCAGGAGCGACGGACGATGAGCTCCACCGGGAGAGAGGCGCAGGGCGATCTCACGGCTATTCGGCTGCGTGTTCTTCGCGTAAGGCGCGACCCTGGCGGAACAAGGCGCGTTGGCGCTGCCGCGCTAACTCTTGTAGATGTGCGGGGAGGTCGGGGATTGCGTGGCCCATTGGGCTGCGTGCGGCAGCCTCGACGAGTTCGTCTTCGAACTGCTCATTGATCCGCCGACGGACGTCCTGGCAGAGACGGTCCCAGGACTCACGCATCACATCTGGCTCACTTTCGATGTCGCTCGCCATCGCCTCGTCCAATGGCTTCCCTACGGCCTTGCCTCGGGATTCCGCGGTTGCCCACGCGCTCCTCGCGGCCTCTCGCAACCGGTCAAGAGCAACGAGCCGGTCTAGGAGCAGTTCGACGGCCTCCGCGAATGACTTGGCGGCCTCGTGTCTGTCTTGCATCACCTGCTCGAAGACTTCGCGAGCGTGATCAGCCATCGCTTCGTCCAGCTCGGCACGCTTCTCCCGTATGCGTTGTTCGTGATCGGCGAGGGCACGTCGCGTCAACCTCAGGCGATCGCGCCGTCCCTCGATCTCTGCGGTGAGCGCTGTGACAGCCGAGTCTTCCTCATGTTCGGCCGCTTGCAGCGTGGCGAACTCCTCCTCAAGAGCCTCGATCTCGCGCTCCAGCTTCTCGCCGCGCACCGCGCCGCGATTGTGACGTAATCAAGCGGCACCCGCCACAGCTGAGGCGGCTCTCATCCCTAGGCTCGTGCGCCTGTCCTTGACACCCCGGCAGGGTCGCGCGTCTAGTCCGTCGGCAAAGTGCGGGACTGGCGCTCGCCCGACTCGTACACCTTCCCGCCGGGATGGCTGATCATGGCGAGATACGCGTGGACGTCGTCGCTAATCGCCCGCCGGTCGCCATTGAGCGTTACGAGGTAGAAGCTGATCCCACCCCAGAGGAAGCCGCTCCACGGCGGTAGGGCATGGCCGTGCGTTGCTGTGAGGAGGTCGTTGCGCGCCACTCGGAAGCTGAATGTGTTGCCAGTCAGTCCGATCTGAGCCGGCACCGCGACGACCGGGTAACGGCCGTACTCATCCTCCTCTTGGCTCGTGTCCTCGTAGGCCAGGCGTGCCCGACCGTCGGAACGCACCTCTAGGTTCAGCTTCAACTCCGGACCGAGATAGGTGGGATTCTTTTGCGGCGAGTAGATATCGAACCTGAGCAGCAGCCGCTCCCGGACCTTGTCATCGCGGAGCATGAACCGCACGCAGAGATCGTTGCCGTCGGTGTCCACTTCGACGCGGCGAATGTCGGCGGCGCCATAGCGCTCCGCCTCTTTCGGCGAGAGCTCACCGCCGCCCTGGATGTGCAGGTCAAGCCTCGCGTCCTGGTATGAGCTCTCCTTCCCTTTGCACTTGAAGACTCCGTCCTCCGGCTCGTGGAAGGTGGCCCGCTCCGCCTTCTCCTTCTCGCGCTCCTTGGCCGTCTTCTCCTCATAGGCGCGATCCTGAGCCGCGAGATCCGGGGCATCGAAGAGATCGTCGGGGACGTTGTACGCGGCGAAGGCTGCATAGAGCACTCCGCTGGCTTTGGCCAGGCGCCAGCCGTCATCGCGCTCGACCAGCCAAACGACGTCCTCGAAGGTCTTCTTGATGCGCCGCGTCTCGTCGCCTTGATCGTTGAGCTCGAGCTCGACTCGCATCTTCAGGCTCCGGAGCTCGCCACTTGTCTTCCCCTCGTCGATATCGAGGATCCGGGCGCGGGCAAAGGTGTCGGTATCCGATTCCTCTCCGTAGCCGATGTACGCCGAGACGAGCTTTGGGCAATCGGCCTGCGGCATCCCGAACTCGTAGGCGGCAGAGTCAACCATCAATCCGCAGACGGTCTTTCCGTCGTGAGCGTTGATCGCGTCCACGTAGGCTCGGGCGGTCGCAGCAGGGTTTGAGCCACCTACGTTTGAGGCTCCGCAGCCGGGGGAGCCGAGCAAGACGAGTACGGCGACCGCCGAAAGCCGTCGCACCGCTCTGGCCAATCTCGCTTCCTTTGCTGACCCCATTGCCGGCCTATCGTCCCACCGGACCACCTCCTTGAGCGCGCCGCGGCCCTGATTCATCCGTTCGGGGGTGGTCCCTACCGTCCGCGGCTCCGATCTTGTGGCCATGCCGCGCCGCCTCGCCGTCAGCCTGCTGGCAGGCGTAACCATCCTGGCGGGCTGCGGCTCGTCTCCGTCGAAGCCGTCGGACAGGGACATTGAGCGCTTCCTCGAGGGGAAGGGAACCTCACACGTCATCTGCACCGAGGGGTCTGATGGCTGGGACTACACCTGCAGGTCGTCCGGCCGCAAAATCGGCGTCGACGTGGGCAAGAGCGGGCCGACCGAGCTGAGCAATTGGGTCCCGGACAAGGAGCCGTTGCAGGTGGGACCGGGCGGAGAGGGTGCGGCAGTGCACGCTCGCTTCGTCGATGAGGCGAGCTCAGTTTGCAAGGAAGCAGCCTCGATGATCAGTCGGCTCCCGCGCCCGATCAGCCGGATCGACACGTTGAGCCGACTGGATCAGGTCCTGGACCTGCGGCGGCAGGAACTGATCCAGCTCGAGGCGATCAAACCGCCCGTTGCCCTCTCGCCTGACTACACGTTGATGGTCGGCGCTATCGCGCAAGTTGTGAACGACGAAATGGAGTTGCGCAACGGAATCGCGACGCGGGAAACGTCGACGCGGCGGGCCGCGCTCAAAAGCCGCGCCCGCGATGCCCGCCAGGCGAACGAGATCGCACTCCGGGTCGGCCTACCGGCATGTTCGAAGAGATGACCTAGAACGGCGCGTCTCATCGCCCCGAAGTCGCAAGTTCAAATCCTGCGCCCGCCATTGGAAAGGGTTGGGGACAGGGCTTCCCGCGAACGTCATCAGGCAGGTGTTCGCGGTATCGCTCTACCGCATCGCGACGGCGAGCAGCACGGCCTGACCGGAAAGAGTGTGCTTTAAGGCTCGGGCTGGTTCATGTTTTCGCCCGTGGATTCGACCACGCTTTCCGCTACGTGGCCACAGGCGCCGCAGAGGAGAGAGCCGCTCGTCGGAAGCCTGATGCCGGCATGTGCTCCGCAGGCAGGGCATAGCTCGAGCTCATCAGGCGCAAACCACTGGTGTAGGTCGAAGTCGGAGTTGGCCATCGGCGCGATCCCGCACTCATCGTGGCGTGCAACTCTGCAAGCGGGCAATGGGCGATCGGCCCATTTCGTGTTGGTCAGTCCCAGCATGCTACGGCTCGTCCGGGGTGTGGATTGCTTCCTGATACGCGTTCGTGCCAGACGGCCTATCGCCGAAGCGGTGATCCGAAGCGAATGAGGTTCCCGTCGGGATCTTTATGCGAGCCTTCGTGCTTGCCGTACTCAAAGTCCTGGGGCTCGACGAAGTCCACACCGGCGCGTCTCCACTCCTCGGCGAGGGCGTCGGCGTCATCCACGTGCATGTAGATGGACCCGCGGCCCACCCGCTCAGGATCGACGCCGGGTCCCGCGAGATGGATCGTCAGCTCGTTGCGGTGAGCGAACGCATACCCCTCGTCATGATGCGAGGTGCTGAAGCCCCAATCGCTCGTAGTGGGCAACTGCTCGCGGCACATCCGAGACCACGAAGATCGGCTCGACACCGACGACGCGTCGCACTCCGAGACCATACGCGTTAGCTGGTCGTCACCTGCGTGAGCTGTGCTGCAACCACCCGCCAGCGGCCCTCGCGGGTGCGCCAAACGTGTGTGTAGCGGGTCGATGTGCCGGTGCCGCGGCGAAAGTGGCGAGTGATGACGCCTTGGACGAGCACGACGGCGCCGAGGGGTCGGACGTCGACCTCGTCGAACGTCACGTCCGAGAGCCGCAATCTCTTGGTGGCTCGTCCCAAGAACTCCGCCTTGTCGATCCTTCGCCCGTCGGCGAGTATGCAGACGAAGTCGTCGCTGAGATGCTCGTCGTACCAGGCCGTGTCGGCGTCGACGAGGGCGCGGAGGTGCTCGGCGTTCAAACGATGAAGCAACGCCACGACCTCGGTTTCGGCGTTGTGCGCGGTCATGGTGTTGCCCGCGGGCGAGGGTCGGCTCATGCAGCACCTCGTAGCTCGTCCGGACGCTTCCCGCGCCGACCCGCTGCGCTCGCGTCGGCGGCCCAGAGGTGTGTCGCCGCGAGCGCCCGCCAGGGCCGCCAGCGCTCGGCGAGCTCGCCGAGCGTCGCGGCCGTCTGGGCGGTGGGGTGGGGGAGGGCACGTTGCAGGCCGAGGTCGGTGATCGGGCACGCGTCTGGCTCGCCGAGGCGCAGGGCGAGATAGTGCGCCGTCCACGGGCCCAGCCCGTCGACTGCGCAAAGGGACGTGACGAGGCGATCGAGGCTGACACTGCGATCGAGGCGGATCGTGTCGTCGGCGACCGCTCGTGCGAACGCACGAACTGCACGCGCTCGTCCGCGCGTGAGCCCGAGGCCGTCGAGGTCCGCGTCGGCGAGGGCCTCCGCCGACGGGAACGTATGCGTGAGCCCGAGCGATCGCAGGCCGGCGACGGGGCAGCCGTGCCGCTCGACGAGCCGGCCGGCGATCGTGTTCGCGGCGGGGAGGCTGATCTGCTGGCCGATGATCGCGCGAACGCCGGTCTCGAACGGATCCCAGGTCCCGGGCGGACGGAGCCCTGGACGAGCGCGCAGGAGCGGGCCGATCGTCGGGTCGGCCGCAAGCAGAGCAGTCGGCTCGTCGAGGTCGAGGTCGAGACTCGCGATGCGTCGCGCCCGTTGCACCACGTGCACGAGCTCTTCCCAATGCGGCAGGTGCGCGCGCAGCACGAGGTGGTCGTCACCGCCTGCGAGGAGCTCGAGGACGCCGGGATCGCCGCCTACGATGACCGTCCGCCGGTAGATGCCGGCGGAGACATGCTCGACTCCGGGGATTGCCCGCGCGGCGAGGTAGGCGGCGGTCGCGTCCCAAGCGACGGCGCCGCAGTACGGCAAGCGGAGCGCGAGCCCGCCGTCGGCGACCAGGCGATCGGCTTTGCGACGGCGCGCCCGCAGCGCGCGCGGCGATGCGCGGAAGATCTCCCGGGAGGTGCGGTTGAACTGGCGCAGGCTGCCGAAGCCGGCGGCGAAGGCGACCTCGGTGATCGTGAGATCGGTGTCGTCGAGGAGGCGGCGCGCGAAGTGTGCGCGCGCAGAGCGCGCGAGCCCGTCCGGCGTCACCCCGAGGTGTGCAACGAACAGGCGCCGGAGGTGGCGCGCCGAGACGCCGAGCCTGGCGCCAAGCTCCGCTTCGCTTCGCTGGTCGAGCGCCCCGTCGAGGATGAGCTGCACCGCGCGGCAGACGAACTCGGGCCCGCTCCAGGTCACCGGCTGCGGCGTACGGTACGGGCGGCAGCGGAGGCAGGCGCGGTAGCCGTCGGCCTCTGCAGCGGCGGCGAGCGCGTACCTCTGGACGTTTTCTGCGCGCGGTCTGGCGCTACACCCAGGGCGGCAGTAGATGCCGGTCGTCCTGACCGCCGCGAAGGCTTCCACGGCGTCACCCTAATCGCGCACGAGAGCCCAGACCGGCCGGATTCGGACATCCTGCAGAGCCACCCTCGTCCGAAAACGGCGAGCCTTTTGGGGCAGGCCCGCCTAACGTCCAGTGCGCATGTGCGTGCGGTCGTGGCCGCATCGGTCCACACGCCGCCGCGCCTCGAGAACCCCGACACCAGGGAGGATGCAATGCGCCAGATTGCGTATCTCGTCGTCGCGCTCGCGTGCTGTGGAGCCCTCGCGCAGACAGCGGCAGCGGAGACCCCGGTCTACGGAGACAACCCGAATCCGGTCCTGTTCTCAAAGCAAGCGCACCCCTACGGCGCAGACATGGCGACCTGGGGCGAGCGCGCGGCGCAGTGGATCTACGCGCAACCCTTTGCGCACAACCCCCTCTTCGATCAGACCGGCGCCGACTGCGCCGTCGGCCAGCAGGGTCCCGTTTGGTTCATCCCGCCGATCGCCGGCCCACCCGTCTTCAGCGGCAGCCGAACGTGCACGATCCCGCAGGACACGGCGATCCTCCTCGATATCGGACACAACCTCAACGACTACCCGTGCCCCGACCCGAGCTTCCAGCCGGCGCCGGGCGAGTCGCTGTACGACTTCCTCATTCGCACCGACCTGCCGATCATGGACAGCGTCGATCGGCTGGAGGTCTCCCTCGACGGCCAGCCGTTCAGCGACGTGCTCGGCTACCGGTTCATCTCCGACGATCTCTTCTTGATCACCGGCGACACCAGCCTGCAGCTCTTCGATCCTTGCATCACGGGCGCGCTGCAGCCGGCGATCGTGGACGGCTTCTTCATGATGTTCAAGCCACTCGAGCCGGGCGCACACACGATCTGGGTGCACGGGACGAACACGTTCGGCGCCGACAAGACCTTCACCTATCACCTGACCGTGGAGTGAGCTGTCCTTTCCTCGTCCTGCCGTTCGTCTTGAAGACGACCAAGCTCGACGAAGGAGGAACCAGTGAAGAGCTTCATGCTGCTCTACAGCGGGCCGGCAACACCGCCCGGCGCCTCACACGAAGGCTGGCCGGAATGGTTTGACGGCGTCGGTGAGAAGCTCGTCGACATGGGCTCGCCCATGGTCGAAGGTTTTGTCGTTCACTCCGACGGCACGACCACCGACACTGCGGCCGGCCTGAACGGCTACAGCATCATCCAGGCCGCAGATAGAGACGAGGCGCTCCGCCTGGTGAAAGACCACCCGCTTCTCCGGCTCGGAAGTGACTACAGCATCGAAATATTCGAAGTGCCGCGAAAGTAGATCTCAGACCGCAGTCCTCGAGCCCGGCCGGATCACGCCGTTCTCGTAGGCGAAGATCACCGCCTGCACGCGGTCGCGCAGGTGCAGCTTCATCAGGATTCGCTTCACGTGCGTCTTCACGGTCGTCTCCTCGATCACGAAGGCCGCCGCAATCTCGCTGTTCGAGAGCCCTCGCCCGAGCAGCTCGAGCACCTCACGCTCGCGCGGGGTGAGCTCTTCCAGCCGGTCGCTCGCCGAACCGTCCGCGAGCGGCTCGCCTGCCATCCGCTCGACCACGCGCCGTGTGACGGACGGTGACAGCAGCGAGTCTCCGGCTGCAACCGTGTGGATGGCGGCGATCAACTCCTCGGGGCTCGTGCGCTTGAGCAGGAAGCCGGACGCGCCTGCATTCAGCGCGCCGAAGATGTACTCGTCCTCCTCGAAGGTCGTGAGGATCACGATCTTCACCTCCGGGTTCGCCGCGAGGACGTCGCGCGTAGCGGAGATGCCGTCCACGTTCGGCATGCGCACGTCCATCAACACCAGATGCGGTGCCAGCCGCCGCACGGCGTCGACGGCGGCACGCCCGTCGCCGGCTTCCCCGACGACCTCGATCGTGTCGTCGCTCGAGAGCACCGACCGCAGCCCGGCACGCATGAGGTCGTCGTCGTCGACGAGGAGGACGCGGACGGCCGGCGCGCTCACTCTTCACCGCCGTACGGAAGGCGGGCGCGCACGCGAAAGACGCCTTCGCTCCCGCCCGCCTCGAGGCTGCCGCCGAGCAAGGACGCCCGCTCGCGCATGCCGACGATCCCGTGCCCGCCGCCGGCGTCGCCGTTGGTCGAGGCGGGGTTCGTGACCGTCAGCTCGAGCGCGGTCGACCCGAACGCCACGCGGACGTCGGCGTTGCCGCGCCCGTGCCGAGCGGCGTTCGTGAGCGCCTCCTGCAGGATGCGGTACGCGGCCTGGTCGACCCCCGGAGCGAGGGGCCGGCGCGCTCCCTCGACGACGACCGTCAAGGGGAGGCCGGAGGCCCTGTAACGCTCCGCGAGCGTGTCGAGGGCGACGAGCCCGGGCGGCGGCTCGACGGCGGGGCCCGTCCCGTCCTCGCGGAGCGCGCGGACGAGTTGGTCGATCTCCCCGAGCGTGTCGCGTGCCACTTCCTCGATCGTCTCGAGCGCCTTCCGCGAGCGTTCCGGATCCTGCTCCTGCAGCAGGCGCGCGGCACCCGCCTGCACGAGGATCACGTTGATCGCGTGTCCCGCGGAGTCGTGCAAGTCGCGGGCGATGCGGGTGCGCTCTTCGGCTGCAGCGAGCCGCCGCTCGCGTTCGGCCTCGCGTTCGGCTCGCCGTGCACGCTCCTCGAGCTCGTGGAAACGCTCGCGACGCAGCCTGGCCCGGTCGCCCGCGAACCAGGCGGCGGCCCACACCACGGCCCCAAGGAGCAGCTCCGGCGCCCAGTCCGCCTGGACGACATGAGGGCCGAGCAGCACGAAGAGGCTCGCGACCAGCGCGACGGTCAACGTGCGCTGCCGCAGCTCGTCTCGGTTCTGGGCAACGGTGAACAGTGCGAGCGCGAACCCGATCGGCGGGCCGAGGCCGTAGCGGAATCCGTATAGAAGCGAGGTTGCCGCCGTCACGGTCGCGAAGACCGGAAGCGGCGCAAGCCGGCGCGCGGCGAGCGGCCACGAGACGAGTGCGGCCAGGACGACGCCGAGGACGTCGAGATCGTGATCGGAGCGCTCGAAGGCCTTGTGCCCGATCACGGCCAGCGAGAAGCCGAAGATCGCTGCAGCGATCAGGATGTCGAGCAGAAGCTGTCTTCGGCGCATCTCTCCCTGAGAAGCTAGCGGCGCAAGGCGTGTGCGGAGTCGTCCCGGGGGAGGATCCGCGTCCTTCCGCGGGAGGACGCCGAGGTTCCTCCCTCAGAGCGTTGTGGGCATACGCGCCGCGCCCATACCGTGACGTCCATGAACGCCTTGACGAACATATTTGCCTTCACGGCCGACTCGGACTGGCACCACCACGGTGTGTGGTGGCTCCCGTTCGGCCTGCTCTGGATCGTTCTCTTCGCCGCGCTGATCTGGTTCGCGGTGCGTCGCGGCTGGGACCGGCAGCGCCAGGCGACGGACATCCTCGCCGAGCGCTATGCGCGCGGTGAGATCAGCAGCGAGGAGTACCGCACGCGCCTGGACGAGCTCAAGAGGCACCGGTGAGCGGCGGCCTCGTGATCGAGACGCGCGAGCTGAGCAAGCGCTACGGCGAGCGTATCGTCGCGGTTGATCGGCTTGCGCTGCGTGTCCGTCGCGGTGAGGTGTACGGCTTTCTCGGGCCGAACGGCGCCGGCAAGACGACGACGCTGCGGATGCTGCTCGGTCTGATTCGCCCGACGTCCGGCAGCGCGCTGGTGCTCGGTGCGACACCGGGAACGCCCGAAGGGCTTGCCAGGATCGGAGCGCTGATCGAGACGCCGAGCTTCTATCCGTTCCTGTCCGGTCACGACAACCTGCTGGTGCTCGCGCGGCACGCAGATGTGCCGGAGGCGCGAATCGCGCCGGCCCTGGAGCAGGTCGAGCTGACCGCCCGTGCGGGCGACCGCTTCAAGACCTACTCGCTGGGCATGAAGCAGCGGCTCGGGATCGCAGCCGCGCTGATCAAGGATCCCGAGCTGCTCATCCTCGACGAGCCCACGAACGGGATGGATCCCGCCGGCATGGCCGAGATGCGCAGCTTCATCCGCAACCTCGTCGACGGGACGCGGACGGTGCTCCTCTCGAGCCACTTGATGACCGAGGTCGAACAGGTCTGCGACCGCGTCGGCGTCATCAGCAAGGGCACGCTCGTCGGGGAGGGCACCGTCGACGAGCTGCGCGGCGGCGAGAGTCTCTGGTTCCGGGCCGAGCCGGTCGAGCGCGCGATGGACGTCGTCCGCGCGCTGCGCGGGATCGGAGACGTCGCGCGCGCCGACGGTGGCTTTCGCGTCGCGGCCGATTCCGCCGCCGCGGCCGAGATCAACCGTACGCTGGTCGAGGCCGGGATCGCGGTCGCCGAGCTGCGCCGCGAGCGCGCCTCGCTGGAGAAGGTCTTCCTGGAGCTGACGGACGCGGAACAGGAGGTCGCAGCATGACCAGGAGCGTTGCCGCCGAGCTGCTCGTGATCCGCAAGCGCGCAAGCACCTGGATCCTGCTCGGGATCTGGACGCTGCTCGCGCTGCTCTTCGCGTACATCGTGCCCTACATCCAGTACACGAACGGCTCGCCGAGCCAGCCTCTGGGCGACCTGCTGCCCGCGAACCTCGTCGGCACGCTGATGGGTGGGTTCCCGTTCTTCGGCGGTGTCTTCGCGCTGCAGTTGGGCGTTCAGGCCGTCGGCAGCGAGTACAGCTGGGGGACGCTGAAGACGCTGTTCACGCAGCGTCCGGGTCGCTTGCACGTCTTCGCGTCGAAGCTGCTGGCGCTCGCTGTGACGCTCGTTCCGTTCGTGCTCGTCGTCTACGCGATTGGGGCTCTCTCCAGCTACGGCATCGCCCTGCGCGAAGGCGCCGACGTGACCTGGCCCTCCGCGTGGCTCGTCCTGCGCGGGCTCGGAGCGGGCTGGCTGATCCTGGCCGTCTGGGCCGCGTTCGGGATCTTGCTGGCTGTGCTCTCGCGCGGGACGTCGCTCGCGATCGGCATCGGCATCCTCTACTCGCTGGTGATCGAGGGGCTGTTGAGCGCACTCGCGAACGAGGTCAGCGTCCTCGACCGGCTCGTCCAGTTCTTCCTGCGCGCCAACGGCTACTCGCTCGCCGCGGCGCTCGGCGTCTCCGCCCAGGACGTGTCCGACCGCGGGCCGGGATCGTTCTCCGGCCCCTTCGTCAGTGGCGGGCAGGCGTTGCTCGTGCTCATGGCGTACCTGGTGGTCCTGTTGGCGGCGTCGGCCTCACTGCTGCGCCGTCGCGACGTGGTCTGACCTCGTAGCGTCGCGGAGACGGGGACGCCGCTCCCGGCGAGCTATCAAGCCGCACCGGCCTAGCCGTCGAGCTCGGCCAGCCGCCCCTCGAGGAACCGCCGCTCCACCTCGGAGTGCACCAGCTCGAGCGCGCGCCGGTAGGCGGCGCGGGCGTCGTCGATGCGATCGAGCCGGCGGAGCAGTTCCGCGCGCGTCGCGTGCAGGTAGTGGTATTGGTCGAGCTCGAGTCGCTCCGCCAGGGCGAGGGCGGGCTCGACCTCGCCGGCCTCCGCGAGGGCAGCCGCCTGGTTGAGCTTCACGACCGCTGAGCCGGTGCGGCGCGCGAGCTCGCCGTACAACGCCGCCAGCTGGGGCCAGTCCTGCGGCTCCTCGGCGTGCAGTGAAGCGATCGCGGCCTGCAGCACGTACGCGTCGCGGCCGCCGAGCGCGAGCGCCCGATCGAGTTCCGCGCGTCCCTCCGTGATCTCGTCGAAGTCCCAGAGCGAACGGTCCTGGTCGCGCAGCAGCACGAGGGCGCCGTCGGCGAACCGCGCTTCGCGACGGGCGTCGTTGATGAGCATCAGTGCCAGCAGTCCGTGCACCTCCGGCTCGTCGGGCATCAGTTCGACGAGCGCACGGCCGAGCCGGATCGCCTCGGCGGCGAGGTCTCCACGCCCGCCGTAGCCCTCGTTGAAGATCAGGTAGACGACCGCGAGCACGGCGGCGAGCCGGTCGGGCAGCAGATGGTCGGGCGGCACACGAAACGGGATGCCGGCGTTCTTGATCTTGTTCTTCGCGCGCACGAGCCGCTTGAGCATCGTGGGCTCGGGGACGAGGAAGGCTCGCGCGATCTCATCCGTCGTCAACCCACCGAGCGTGCGCAGAGTCAGCGCGACCTGTGCGTCGAGCGAGAGCGCCGGATGGCAGCAGGTGAAGATGAGCTCGAGTCGCTCGTCAGGAATCGTGGTGTCGTCCATCTCGTCCTCCGTCGCTTCCGGCACGTCGAGCAGGTGGGTCTTCGCGGCGAGCGTGCGGTCGCGGCGGATGCGGTCGATCGCACGGTTGCGTGCGGTCGTCACGAGCCACGCGCGCGGGTTGTCGGGCATCCCGTTGCGCGGCCACCGCTCGGCGGCAATCGCGAACGCCTCCTGGGCGGCTTCCTCGGCGAGGTCGAAGTCGCCGAGGAAGCCGATCAGTGCCGCTACGACGCGGCCCCATTCGTCGCGGAAGATCTGATCGAGGATCGCTACCCCTCCTTGATTGGGCGGATCTCGACCGCGCCGCCCATTCGGGCGGCCGGAATGCGTGACGCGAGCTCAATCGCGGCGTCGATGTCATCGGCCTCGAAGAAGAGGTAACCGCCGAGCGCCTCCTTGACGGCAACGAATGGCCCGTCGGTCGTCAGCGTCTCACCCTTCTCGACCCGTACGGTGGTGGCCGTCTCGGGGGGCTGCATCCAGACGCCCGGGGTGACGCCTGGCGTCTGGTTGATCGCCATGTAGTCGGCGTAGACGGCCTTCTGCTCGTCCTCCGAGAGGCGCGCCCACTCCTCCGAATCGGGGGTCGGCGTGTCGCCTTGATGGATCAGCAGCATGTACTTCATGGTTTCCCTCCTCGTTGGGATGGTCGCTGCTAAGACGAACAGCGGAGGGCCAAAAGGACAGGCTTATTCGATTGTCCGCGCCAGGGCCTCCCGGAGGATTTCCGCGAAGTGCGGGTCGAACTTCCGGCGCTCCTCCGGCGGCAGGTGGTCGCGTTGCCGCGTCCAGGCGGCTGCGTGCGCGAAGGCGGCAACCCGTTGCGCGAGCCCGAACGCTTCCTCGAAGCCAGGGCCCCACGGCTCGAGGTAGGCGTCGCGGAGCCTTTCGGGCCACGCGCTGCCGGGCGGGAGCTTCGTGACCCATTCGAGGAACAGGAACGTGACGTAGAGCGACGCGAACGGGTGGGAGATGCACGAGTCGCCCCAATCGAGCACACGGAGGTGTCCGTCCCGCTCGTACACGTTCGCCATGTGCAGGTCGTCGTGCTGAACGGTGTCCGGGATGCCGTAGTCCGAGAGCTCGTCACAGAGCTCTGCCAGGCGCGGCACGAAAGCGCGGAGCTGCCGGATCTCGTCCGGATCGAGCGGCAGGTCGCTCGGCAGAGCCTCCTCGACGCGCGCGGCCAGCAGCTCGACGCGCATGTCAGGGACGCCGTGGCTCAAGTGGTCGTGCGCGTGCGCGGCCTCTCCCCGCTGGAGCTCGGCGTACGGCGGTAGCACGGTAAGCCACGCCTCGGGCGGATTGCCAACGTCACCGATCGGCGTCCCGGCATCCGCGAGCAGCAACCAGGCCCGCTCCTCGTCGTGCGCGAGCACCTCGGCGACGCAGTCGGGCCAGCGCGCGAACAGCTGGGCCGAGAGCCGCGGCTCGAAGGCCTGGACGGGTGCGCACGCCTTGAACCAGACGACGCCCTGGGCAACAGGCACGGACAGAACCGTCGACCACGGCCGGTCGTGCGCGAGCTGAATCGGGCCGACCGGCTCGACGTGCGCACGGATCCAGTCTTCGGCGGCGGTGCGGTCCGTGGTCAGCTCTGCAGCGGGCCGAGGCGGGCGAACATGACCTGGTAGTCGACGACCTCCTCGATCTGCACGTCCGCGACGGACGTGATCCGCTCCCGGAACTCCTTGCGGATGGTGCGATGCCGCTCTGCGAGCTCGCCGCTCTTCCAGAACGTGAGCCCGAGCGTCGTTCCTTCCCGCGACAGCATGAGAAAGCCTTCGAAGCCTTCGAGGTCGCGCAACCAGCGGTGCATCTCCTCCGCGACGATCGTCGCGGTCTCGATCGGCTGGTCGCCGGTGCTGACGCGTGTGAGCGTGACGTGCAAGCCGCCATCCTGCCACGGCAGCACGCCTAGGTCTCGCCGCCGTCGCCGCAGCGGTCCGACCAGGGTTACGAGACCGGCACGGCGAGCTGGCTCCAAACCGTGCCGTCCTCGACGGGCGCGGGACAGACGGGGGTGCGCGTCGTGGTACTCGCGACGACGCACACATCGGAGAACGCGTGCCCGACGACGACGGAGAGGCGCCGGTCGAACACACCCTCCGCATCCGGGGCGAGCCACCACTCGGCGAGGATCCGCGGCGGCTGCCCCGCGACGATGCCGTAAACGCGCAGCGTCATCGACCGCGACGGTCGCTGCGGCAGGTTTCGTGCCTTCAGTCTGATCAGCACGCGCGGCGCGCGCACGAATGTCTCCCAGTCCACCGCGAGCTGCGGCCGTTCCTGCGGTCGCGGGATGTGGATGCGCACACAGCCCGTCGTGTTCGCGTCGGCGTAGCAGTCCTTCGGCTCGGCGCCGACCCAGGCGCGTGCGCCGACGTCGTCGAAGTCGCCCGCCGGCAGCGGCACGTCGACGCTCTCCTCCACATTCCCCGAGCCGTCCGGCCCGAGCGACGCACCGTACAGCGGCTGACCTGCCTTCCACGTCAGCTGTCCCTGCTCGTCCGTGGTGCGCAGCAGTTGCTCGACCTCGACGACCAGGTGGTCGCTCGAGCGCAGGCCGCTGCCGTGCACCGCGATGCCGACGACCGCGCCGCGCTTCGGCGTGACCGTGATGCTCGGCTGCGGGCGGTCTCCCCAGGTGGCGACGCCGGCGTACACCGTGAAGACGAGCCCTGCGCCGAGCACGACGAGGCCGAGGTAGAGCACGCGCCGCTCCTCGTTCGAGCTCTCGCGCAGCCCGAACGAGGCGACGGCGCCGAGACACACGGCGAGCGCGGCGCAGCCGAACGCCGTGAACGTCGCCCAAGCATGGTTGCGCGCCATGCGTCCAACGAGGTCGCCGGTAATCGCGAGCGCCGTCAGCAGAGCGCCGAGTGCCGGGAGCGCGGCGAGGAGAAATCGTGCGGCGCCCTGTGCGTCCTTCCCGACCGGGAGGAACCTCGGCATCCCGTTCGACGCTACCGGGGACTAGTTACGGAACGATCAGGAGTCCTTGCGAATACTGGAAACGGCGGCGTGCCGAAACAGAAAGGCCGGGGTCTGACCCGTCGGGTCAGACCCCAGTTGGCTGGCCTGCTCGGCGGTCGACGAAAATGACGTCATCGACCTCTTCCCGCCTGTCGCGCGCTGACGTCCCACATGTTTCCCGCCGCTCCATAACGACTTTGGAACTGATCGGCTGATGCCGCTCCTGAAGCTCAAGGAAGGGACGATGTACTACGAGCAGAGCGGCCAGGGTGCGCCGACGATTGTCTTCCTTCACGGCGGCCTGATCGACTCGCGGTTGTGGGACCCGCAGTTCAACTGGTTCGCTCAGCGCGCGCGCGTCATCCGCTATGACATGCCGGGCGCCGGTCGGTCCGAGACGCCGAGAGACGAGCTCTCGGGGGTGGAGGTGTTATACGAGATCCTCGCGTGGCTCGACATCGAGCAGACAGTTCTCATCGGGTTGTCGGGCGGGGCTCGCATCGCGATCGATTTTGCGATCGCTCATCCCGAGAAGACCGAGCGACTGGTCACGGTCGCCCCAGGGTTGAGCGGCTATGAAGACTGGACACTGCCCGAACGAAACGTGGAGGAGGTACGGGAGGCGATCCGCGGTAAAGACAGAGACGGTGCGGCCAACGCTTGGCTGACCCTCTGGGCGCCGGTGACAAAGGCACGGCTCTTCGCAGCCGGTCGCGCCAACGCCGAATCGCTGTTCTCCAACGTCCGCCTCAAAGACCTGGATCCACCGGCGATTGGAAGATTGGACGAGGTCTCGGCGCCCACGCTGGTCGTCGTCGGCGATCAGGACCTTCCCGATATCCGTCGCATCGCCGACATGATCGCCGCAGACGTTTCAGGGGCTCAACGCAAGGTCATGCACGGCGCGGACCACTTCCCAAATGTTCACGATCCGCGAGGATTCAACGAAACCGTCGCCGCTTTTCTCGGTCTGACCGCATAGTCGCGTCGATCGCTATCGCAGCGATCGCTGCGCTCGCGCCGTCCGGCGGCGTGAACGAGGATCGAGGTGTCCCATGTGCCAGGTCGAGTCTGCGAACTGCCGTCGGCTCAGGTGACGGTGTGAGCGCTGGTGGCTAGCGCTCTGTGGTCTGTTTCAGCCCGTCGAGCATCTGCTTCCAGTTCTTCTCGTAGGCCTCGCGATTGGCACGATCCTCGTCGGTTGCGCCGCCGTGGAGGTTTGATTGGCGTAGCGTGACCTGCGTCGTGCCGTCGCGGTCGTCGAGCGTGACGGCGACGACGTGGTAGTTCTCTGGGGCATCGGGCTTGCCGCCCATCCCGCTCCAATGGGAGTAAGCGAGCTTCCGCTCGGGCTCGACCTCGAGGATCTCGCCCTTGTCTTCGTACGGCTTTCCGTCCCACTCGCCTTTGAATGTGATCGGGCTTCCGACCTGCCAGTCGGTTGGCGGGGCGATGGTTCGTCAGCTCGCGGAACCGGCGGTGTCT
>JBKPGW010000265.1:0-7267 GCA_046729555.1 Actinomycetota bacterium
GCAGCTCGGCGTCCTCCGATGAGATCGACTTGCCGATCTGCCCGTCGACCTGGTTGCGGAAGGCCTGCAGCTGGTTCTGCTTCGTCGCCTCGTTGCCGCGCGCGTCGGCGGCGGCAGCCGCGTTTAGCTTCTCGCACAGCCCGGCCGCGACGGCCGGGTCGTTGACGAGCCGCCGGACGAGCTCGCAGAGGCTCGTGTACGTCACGACGACGTTCACTGTCGCGCGGTACTCCGTGACGTCGCCGTCCTTGTCGCGGATCTTGCCGCCGACGGAACGCGAACCGGTGTCGGACGTCGGGCACGACGCACTCGATGCCAAGCCGAACCCGCCGTAGCCGCTGCCGCAGTCGAACGCGTACGTGAAGCCCGCGGCCGTGTCGGCGGCCGAAGGATCTTTCGGGCTGCTCAGCAAGAGCGTGAACGGCGAACCGGCGAAGGTCGAGGCCGGCGCGCCGAAGGTCGCGGTCGGCGCGACGTTGGTCACGTTCACGGTCGTTGCGTCGGTCGCCGTCAGTCCGCCGTCGTCGGTGACTTGAACGGTGACGGTGCGTGAGCTCGGCCCGTCGAGGGCGGCCGCCGAGAAGGTCGGGCTCTGGCCCGCCGTCTCGAAGACGCCGTCGTTGTCCAGATCCCAGGCGTAGGAGAGCGGCCCGCCTTCCGGATCGGACCCGCTCGCCGACAGCGAGACGCTGCCACCCTCGGCGACCGTGTAGGGCCCGCCGGCCTCGCCCGTGGGCGGCGAGTTGAGCGTTACGCGTACGACCGAGGGATCGTGGTCGGAGGCCTGGTCCCAGAACTCGGCGTTGACGTGGACGGGGTCGAAGACGAACGGCCGCCCGAACAGCGCGCCGCTGAACATGATGTGGTCGAGCAGCTGCGCGTTGCCTTCGAACTCGTAGCTGTAGCGCTGGTTCAGCGGCAACGTCGTCATCAGATCGTGCAGTCCGGCCGCCTCGAGGATGCCGACCGTCTCCGAGAACTCGAAGTCGTTCAGATCGCCCAGCACGACGACGTTCGCGTTCGGATCGGCGGTCGTCAGCTGCGACACGAAGTCCGCGACGAGGTGTGCCTGCTGATGGCGCTGCGTCTCTGAGCTCCGCGTCGGCGGCTGGAAGTGACCCATCAGAGGTTGGTCGCCGCCCTTCGAGTTGAAGTGATTGACGATCGCGAACACGTGCGTGCCGTGGAACATGAACTCGCCCGCCAGCGGCTTGCGGCTCGAGCTCCAGGCGCCGTTCGTCGGGTCGATGCGACCCGGGCTGAAGGTCAGCTGCGTCGAGCTGCCTGTGCCCAGGACCCCGGTCGGGTCGGTCGACGTCCCACCCGGCCGATCGACGAACGAGAGACCGCGGTCGGTGCGGAAGAGGAAGACCTGGCGGATGTTGCCGCCAGGCTCACCGCCGTCCTGGTTGTTGACCGGGTCGATCTCCCGCCAGTCGTACGTCGGTCCGCCCTTGGCCAGGATCGCCGCGACGAGCTGCCCGAGCGTCTGGTCGGCGGCGACGACGCCGTTCGGGTCCTCGCCCGGACCGTTGTTGTCCTGCACCTCCTCGCCGCCGATGAGGTCGGGGGAGCGGAGGTTGTTCACGATCATGTCCGCGAGCTGGTCGAACTTCGACTGCGGGTCGGTCGGGTCGAGATTCTCGAAGTTGAACGTCGCGACCGACAGCTGGTTCGTGCCGACGGGATCCGTCACCTCGCGTTGCAGCCCGTTGTCGACGCGGCTAACCGCGTTCGTCACCTCGATGAAGAAGTTGCCGAAGCCGTAGTCCATGACGCCGACGATCGGACCGCTGTAGCCGTCGCCGACGTTGAGGTCCGGCATCCCCACGATCGCGTCGTCAGCGACGACACGCTCCGGGTTGGCGTCGTCCTCGCGGAGGAGCACGCCGCCGCGGATCGTGCGGACGCCCGCGTTCACCCCGTTGTCGCCGACGATCGGCGTCTCGCCGAACGAGTTGGTCGGGCCTACGGCGACCGCATCGTTGACCTGGACGCGCATTCCCTCGACGCTCTCGTAGAAGTCGATCCCGTCGGTGGCCGGGTCGAAGACGCCGCCTGTCTCGACGTCGCCGCCAGCGTCGTCCTCGATGATCTGGTTCGGCGGGATACGGCCGCCTGTCCCGAGCACCGTCGTCGGCGGGAGCAGATTGCCGGTCGAGAGCACGTTGACAGTCGGAGCGGAGAGCTCGGTCGTCGTCAGGTTCGTGCTCGTCGCGCCGCCGGGCCGGAACTCCTGCACGTGGCCGCTCACGTTCACGGAGTCGCCGACGTTCACGGTCGGAGCGAACGACGTGAAGACGAAGATGCCCTCCGAGGTCGCGTCGTCGGAGTCCGGGCTCGGATCCTGCATGTAGAAGCCGTTCGAGCGCTTCGCGGTCACGATCCCGTTCACGTTCGAGACGTTCTGGCTGTCCAGCGGCGAGATGTGCGCCGCCCCCTGGATGTCGTGGATCGCGACCGGCGGAGCGAATGTGCTGAAGCTCCATGTGTCGTCTCCGACCATGTTGTCGGGCGGATCGTTGGTGTCCTGGTCGCTCACATTCGCGGCCAAGACCGTGACCGTGCAGGTCTCAGCCGGCGCGAAGTCCGTGTCGGGGTCGAGCGTGAAGCTCGTCCCGTCGCCACTGACCGTGGCGGTGTGGGCACCGCTCGTCGTGCAGGAGAGCGAGTACCACGAGCCGGTGACGTTCACGGGCTCGCTGAAGCCGATCGTGACGTTGCTGTCGACGGCGACGTTTGCCGCACCCGACCCTGGGTTCCTGCTGACGACCGCCGGTGGGGCATCCCCGGTCCCGCGCGGGTTCGGCGCGCCGATCTCGAAGTCGGCAGCGTTGTTGTTCGTGTCGGTTACGCCTGCTGCCTTCCGCAAGGCTGCAGTCGTGTTGCTCGGCGCCGACGTCGGCCCGCTGCCTTCGAAGCAGTTCGCGGTCGTTCCGTAGCCGACGAAGTCGACGATCGAGCCGCCCGTCGGACACCCCCCCGAAAGCGGGGTCGTGCTGTTCACGAGTGCGACCTTGCCGGCCGTCGCCGACATTGCGATCGTGCCGGTCGCATCAGGCGGCGGCAGATTCAGCGTGCCGCCCGCGCCCTGTGCCTCCTGCACGAGGTAGTGCTGGCCCGGCTGCAGCGAGAGGTTTGACAGGTTCGTGATCTGCCACGACGTTCCGGTGGCCGAGGCGTACTGCACCGACCAGCCGTTGAGGCTGACCGGGTCCGAGCCTCGGTTGTACAGCTCGATGAAGTCGTTCTTGTACGTCGCGCCGCTATTGCCGCCGCCCCCGTAGACCTGGCTCACGACCACGAGCTGAGCTGCAGATGTCGTAAAGCTCCAACTCGGATTGCCCTCGACGTTGTCGGGCGGATCAGTGGTGTCCTGGTCGGAGACCTGGGCGCCGCTCACCTTGACCGTGCAGGTCTCGCCGTGCGCGAAGTCGGCGTCGGGATTCAGCAGGAATGCCGTCGGGCCGCCGCTGACCACGGCGGTGTGCGTACCGCTCGTCCCGCACGAGATCGAGTACCAGCCGGCGGCGACGTCGACCGCCTCGCTGAACGTGATGCCGATGTTGGCGTCGACCGCGACGTTCGTCTCGTCACTATCCGGCGTGTGGTTGCTGATGCTGGGCGCGACGTCGGTGACCATGGGCATCACATCCACCGAATAGGCAGCGGAGTTGCTCCGTGACTCCGCGTCGTTGACGCCGCAGGAGCCGACCTTCGTCCCGGGCGTCGTGTCGGACGGGATCGTGAACGTCAGTGTGAACGTGAGGTCGCCGGCCGTTACGTCCCCGTTCGTGCCGTCGTCGAAGAGCGGTGCCGAAGAGCCGAGACCTGCCCAGCTGAGGTCGCAGGCGACGGAGAGGCCCGTACTGGCTGGATTCGTTCCGGGCGTAACCGCGGCAGTGATCGTCAGAGCGGTCCCCGGTGTCGGCCCGAGGGGCGCGGTCGCGACGCTGAGCGTCGGCGGGGTCGGAGCCGGCGGCGCGCCGCACGCGTTCGCGGTTGTCGCACTGTTGCGCGGGGCAGGCGTGCCGGTGCCGAAGTCCGCGGCGTTGTCGTCCGTGTCGGTGCAGCCGGCATTCGCCCGCAGCCCTGCCGATGTGTTCGAGAGGGTCGCGGTCGGACCGCTGCCTTCGAAGCAGTTCGTGCCCGTGCCGTAGCCGACGAGGTCCACGCTCGCCGCATCGGTTGGGCACTGGGTCCCGCTCGCGATCAACGTGTTGTTCGTGCGCAGCGCGACCTTTCCGGCACCCGCAGCCATCGCGATCGTGCCGGTGGCGTCAGGGGTGGGCAACGGCGGTGCCGCGAGGTTGGCTCCCGCCGCCTCCTGGACGAGCAGGTATCCGCCGGCCGGGACGACCCCCGTCAGGTCCGTCTTCTGCCAGGAGGTGCCGGTCGTCGGCGCGTACTGAACCGACCACCCGGTGACGTCGACGGAGCTACCGCTTCGGTTGAAGAGCTCGATGAAGTCGTTCCGCAGAGGCGCACCAGTGTTGCCGCCACCTCCGTAGACCTGGCTGATCACGAGCGAGGCGCTGACGGCACCGGCCGGTTTCATCGCACCGGCAAGCACGGCAACAAGCCCGAGTGCGACAAACGCGCCCACACGCAGACGAGCGGCTTTCAACTGACGGCCCTCCCTGGAATCGGCGGTCCCTCCCCGGGCGCGGGATGGTAACGCGGAATTAGTCAGGTCTCAATAGGCCGGACGGCCCGGCGACTAGGACTTGGCTTCGTTCCAGTCGTCGCCTACTCCGTCGCGCACCTTCCGGTGCGCTCCCCCCTGGGGAAACCATGTTTCCCCACGGGCCCCTTCTTCAGGCCACGCCTCGACACGCGCGCCGCTGCGATCGCCGCGCGTGTCGAGGAGAAAAGTCGGGGGAACCTCCCGGTTCCCCCCAAGCCCCCTCCCCGCGTCGGCTACGTGCGGTCAGCTCTTGGCCTCATTCCAGTCGTCGCCGACGCCTATGTCCACGGCAAGCGGCGGATCCAACGGGTAGGCAGAGCACATCTCCTCGCGCACGAGCTCGCGGACCGGGCCGGTCTCGGCGCCGGGAACCTCGAGCAGGAGCTCGTCGTGCACCTGCAGGACGAGGCGCGCGCCGCGGCCCTCGTCGCGTAGCCGGCGGTGAATGGCGATCATCGCCTTCTTGATGATGTCCGCGTTCGAGCCCTGCATGACGAAGTTGACCGCGAGCCGCTCGCCGAGCGAACGCGTCTGGCGGTTCGACGCGCGAATCTCGGGTGTCGGCCGCCGGCGGCCGAGCAGGCTCGTCGCGTAGCCGTCGCGCTTCGACTGCTCGATCGTCCGCTGGATGAAGTCCTGCACGTGCGGGAAACGCGCGAGGTACGCGTCGATGTACTCCTGCGCCTGCTCGCGCGGGATCTCGAGGTTCTCCGACAGCCCGAACGCGGAGATGCCGTAGACGATCCCGAAGTTGATCATCTTCGCGATCGAGCGGTCACCCGAGGTCAGCGCGGCCGGGTCCTTGCCGAGCACCTCGACCGCGGTTGCGGTGTGGATGTCGTCGCCGCGCGCGAACGCCTCGCGCAGCTTCGGCTCGCCCGACACGTGCGCGAGGATGCGGAGCTCGATCTGCGAGTAGTCCGCCGACAGCAGGCGGGAGCCGCTCTCGGCGACGAAGGCGGATCGGATCTCCTTCCCCAGCTCGGTGCGGATCGGGATCGCCTGCAGGTTGGGGTTCGACGTCGACAGCCGTCCGGTCGAGGCGACGGTCTGGTTGAAGGTCGTGTGCAGGCGGCCGTCGCTCTCGGAGATCAGCGAGGGCAGCGGGCCGAGGTACGTGTTCAGGAGCTTCGAGTACTCCCGCCACTCCTCGATCACCTCGACGATCTCGTGCTCGTGCCTGATCGAACGCAAGACGCGCGTGTCGGTGGAGTAGCCGGTCTTGCCCTTGCGGCCGGGCGTCAGCTGCAGCTTCTCGAACAGAATCCGGGCGACCTGCTGCGTCGAGCCGAGCATGAACTCCTCGCCGGCGAGCTCGTACGCCTTCGCCTCGAGCTCCTCGAGCTGGTCGGCGAGGCGGGCCGTGATCTCGCCCATGCGGTACGTGTCGATCTTCACGCCCGCGTCCTCCATCGCGGCGAGCACGGCCGTCAGCGGCAGCTCGATGTTGCGGTAGAGCTCCTCGGCGCCGCGCTCGCGGACACGCTCGAGCATCGTCGGCGCGAGCCGCCGCGGCGGCTCGGCGTGGCGCACGAGCGCCGCAGTCTCTTCCTCCGCCGGCGGCGGGGGGATCGGCTCGACGCCGTACTCCGCCGCCAGGTCGTCGAGCTCGTATGCGGCGCGCCCGGGCTCGATCAGGTACGCGAGCAGCATCGTGTCCTCCGCCGGCTCCATCGTGAGCCGCGGCAGAGCCTTGAAGTCGTGCGCGATCAGAGCGGCGCGGTCGAGCCGGCGCTCGTACGCAGCGTCCCACGCGCCGACGATGACGCCGTCGGCCTCCTGTGCCAGCGCGAAGCGCCCGTCCTGGATCGCGAGCGCCGCACGCCCGGTCACCTCCGGAAAGTCGCCTTCACGCCACGCGACTTCCGTGCCGGGCATGCGCATCGCCTGCGCCGGCACGGCCTCGTCGAGGATGTCGACGCGTCCGAGCAGGTTGCGGAACTCGAAGCGCCGGAACATCTCCCGTAGCTCGGAGCGGTCCGGCGGCAGCAGCACCAGCTCGGCGGGATCGCAGTCGAGCTCGAGATCGCGGCGCATCGTCGCGAGCTCCTTCGACTGTCGCGCCTGCTCGGCGTGCTCGGTGATGTTCTTCCGCCGCGCAGGTGACAGCTCGTCGACGTGCTCGAGCACCTCTTCCAGCGAGCCGTACTGTGCGATCAGCTGTCCCGCGGTCTTGTCGCCGATGCCGGGAACACCGGGGATGTTGTCGGAGGTGTCGCCTTTGAGCCCGATGAAGTCGGGCACCTGGTCCGGCCGGATCCCGTAGCGCGCCTCGACGCGGTCCGGGGTGTAGACGTTGACGTCGGCGACGCCGCGCGGCGTCATCATCAGGACGACGTTGCCGGTCACGAGCTGGAACGCGTCGCGATCCGTGGAGACGACGCACGTCCTGATCCCGGCTTCGTCCGCGCGCGTCGCCAGCGTCGCGATCACGTCGTCCGCCTCCCAGCCCTCGAACTCGAGGTTGCGGTAACCGAAGGCCTCGACGATCGGGCGGAAGTACGCGAATTGCTCGCCGAGCAGGTCCGGCATCGGGCGCCGGTCGGACTTGTAGTCCTCCGAGAGCTCGTGCCGATGGAC
>JBKPGW010000266.1:0-31079 GCA_046729555.1 Actinomycetota bacterium
GGCATCAGGCTCGCGAGGTCGTTCCACAGCTCGGTGACCGCACGCTCGTCGCCGATGATCATGCGCGCGCGGCCGCGCGCGGCCGCGCCGGCGAAGCGACCGCACTCCGCGCCCGACGGTACGACAATCGCGCCGACGTGACACAGGGCGGTGAGCGACCCGTTGTCGGCGAACGCTGTGAAGCGGCCGAGCCGGCGTCGCGCGACGTCCTCCAGGAAGACGCGCTCGACCGGGTCCTCCGCGCAGAACGCGAGGATCTGCTCGAGGGCCGGCTCGAACGGCTTGGTCACGGGAGCAATCGTGTCACGGGTTAGGGTTGCCCTCCATGCCGATCCACATTCGAGCGGAGCCGGGTGAGTACGCGGAGGCATGCCTGCTGCCGGGAGACCCGCTGCGCGCGAAGTACATCGCCGAGACGTACTTCGACGACGTCCAGCAGCGGAACTCCGAGCGCGGGTTGCTCGGCTACACCGGCACGTTCGAGGGCAAGCTGGTCTCCGTCCAGGGCACCGGCATGGGCTGTCCCGGGGCGACGATCGTCTTCGAGGAGCTGATCCAGCTCGGCGTCAAGAAGCTGCTGCGCGTCGGGACGTGCGGTGGACTGCAGGCGCACCATGAGCTCGGCGATCTGATCGTCGCGCTCTCGGCCGTGGCCGACGACCGCACCGCCGACCACCTCGTCGGCGGCGAGCCCCACTGCCCGACCGCGAGCTGGGAGCTGATCCACGGCGCCGTGCACGCGGCCAAGGAGATCGGACAGGCGATGCACGTCGGCCCGATCGTCTCCAGCGACGTCTTCTACAACCCCGATGAGGGCCAATACGAGCGCTGGTCGAAGCGCGGCGTGCTCGCGGTCGAGATGGAGGCGTCGGCGCTGTTCACGGTCGGCGCGCTGCGCGACGTACAGGCCGGCTGCCTGCTGACGGTGAGCGACATCGTCGTCGAGGGCGAGTTCAAGCGGATCACGGACGACGAGCTGCGAGCTGCGGTCGACCGGATGACACGCGTCGCGCTCGCGACGGTGACCTCCGGCAAAGAGCACTGAAGACCGTCTTCCTCGTCAACCCGGCGTCGGCGAATGGGTCGACGGGGCACCGCTGGCCCGAGCTCGCGCACCGCGCGACGTCGGCGGGCCTGACCGGCGACACGCTGTTCTCGCGTGCTCCGGGCGAGCTGACGGAGCTGGCGCGGCGCGCGGCTGACGAGGGCGCCGAGCGGCTCGTCGTCGTCGGCGGGGACGGCTCGGTCAACGAGGTCGTCAACGGCATCGCCGGCCGCTCGGGCGTCGAGCTCGCGGTGATCGCGCGCGGCACGGGCTGGGACTTCGCGCGCTCGCTCGGGCTCCCACACAAGGTCGACGACGCAATCGCGGTCGCGCGCGACGGCCGGACGCGTGACGTCGACCTCGGCCGCGTCACCTATCAGCCGTGGGCCGGCGGCGAGGTGCAGGCGTGGTTCGCGAACGTCGCCAGCGTCGGGATGAGCGGTGCGATCGCGCAGCGCGCAAACGACACGAGCAAAGCGCTCGGCGGGAAGATCTCGTACGTCTGGGCGACGCTCGCCGTTTTCGCGCGCTGGAGCAACACCGAGGTGACGGTCACGGTCGACGCCGCGCGGCGCACTGCACGCATGCACGACGTCGTCGTCGCCAACGGCCCCTACTTCGGCGGCGGGATGAAGATCTGCCCAGAGGCGGATCCGAGCGACGGCGCCTTCGACGTCCTGCTGATCGGCGACCTCACCAAGCGGGACCTGCTGTTCACCCTGCCGAAGACCTTCCGTGGCAACCATCTCCCGCATCCGAAGGCCGAGCTCCTCCGCGGGTCGACCGTGAGTGTCGAGTCCCCGGAGCCTCTACCGATTCAGCTCGACGGGGAGCAGCCCGGCACGACGCCGGCGCGCTTCGAGCTCGTCCCGCGGGCCCTGCGGGTCCGTGTGCCCTAGCTCGAGCTCGAACTGGGGCGCTTCGGCGAGGTCGAGCTCGTCTTGCGCGTCGTCGACTTGCCCTTGCCCTCGAGCTTGTCGAGCCGCCGCTCCGCCGCGGTCAGCCGCTTCTCGAGCTGTTCCAGGCCGCGCATCCGCTTCTGGAGATCGTCGACGCGGTCGCGCACAGTGTTGAGGGTTCCCAGCACACGGTCGGCGCCCGGGGCGCTTCCGATCCGCTGGATCGCCTCCTCGCCGGCGTCTGCGAGCCGCTCCACGATGTTGCGTTGTCTGGGTCGAGCCACGGGCGTATCGTGCCAGTTGTCTTGCGAGCGCGTCGCGGCTATGCCTTCGTCCTCGCAGTCCTCGTCTCTGCGACGGCCGCCACAGTGGGTCACGCCCGCCGCTCGCCGCTGACGCTTCGCGTCATGACGCGCAACCTCTACCTCGGCACGAATCTCGACTCGATCGTCAAGGCGAAGTCCTTGGGCGACGCGCTGAGCGCCGTTGCGGCGGGGTGGGCACAGGTGCAGGCGAACGACTTCCCGACACGCGCTCGGGCGATCGCCCGGGAGATCGCGACGGTCAAACCCGATTTCGTTGGCTTCCAGGAGGCCGTCCTCTACCGGACGCAGACGCCGCCGGACCTGACCAAGACTCCGGCGACAAACGTTGCGCTCGACTACGTACGCGAGCTGCGCACAGCGCTGGCAGCACGGCGCCTCAAGTACCGGTTCGTCGCGATCGGGTCGTGGACAGACGCCGAGCTGCCAGCCGGGAACCCGGCGACGATGGACATCCGCCTGACGGTACGCGACGCGTTGCTCGTTCGCACCGACCCGAAGCTGAGGATCCGGCACGTTCGCGCGGCGCAGTATCCGACCACAACCTCGTTGTTCGGTGGCTTCGTGATCGCGAAACGCGGCTACGTCTACGCCGACGCGATCAAGAACGGGCGCACCTTCAGAGTGATCACGACGCATCTCGAGTCGTTCAGCGACGGATCACAGGTCCTCCAAGGCGCCGAATTGGCCACAACAGCTGGAAACACGAAGCTGCCGACCGTGCTGCTCGGCGATCTCAACTCCCGCGCCGACGGGACGGGGACGCCGACCTACTCGAACCTGCTCAAGGCGGGCTTCCGCGACGCCTGGCCGGAGGCGCATCTCGACGACGTCGGCCTGACCTGCTGTCACGGGGACGACCTGCGCGAGCCGGGCGGCCCCTTCTACAGCCGCATCGACTACGTCCTGCTGAAGAACGGCTTCCATGCAGTCGCTGCGGGCATCGTCGGCGAGGAGCCGGGCGATCGGCTCAACGGCCTCTGGCCGTCGGACCACGCCGGCGTCTGGGCGCGCCTGCAGCTCCGTTAGTGCCCCTTCCAGTAATGCCGGCATGTATTGCTGGAAGGGGCACTACCGTCGGATGACCACGGGCGTACCGCTGAGCGCCTGCGCGAAGACCTTCCTCAGCGTCGCATTCGCGAGGCGGATGCAGCCGTTCGACACGGCTTTGCCGATCGACCAGGGCGCGTTCGTCCCGTGGATCGCGATCGGGCCGCCCTGCGTCCAGCCGGTGAGGACGTTCGAGAACGCCGAGATGCCGACGGCGCCCGGCCCGAACGGCCCGCTCGGGTCCGTCGGGATCAGCCGCTGGTTGACGTAGAAGCTGCCGGTCGGCGTCGGTGTCGCGGCGGAGCCGATCGCCGCGGTGGCGGTGAGGAGGCGCTTGCCGCTGCGAAAGAGCGTGACGCGCTTCTCCGACAGGTCGACGAGGATCCGCGTCCGGACCTTCTCGACGTCCACCTGGCCCGCTGGGACCCAGCCCGTCGCGCCGTTCGGACGCTGCGGGATCTGGACGAGGTAGGTCCGCGGGACGCAGTGCGCGTCGAACCTCGCGCCGCGGATCGAGAAGATCGTCGGAACGCCGTTCGCGTTGAGCCGGCCGAAGCGGGCGAAGACCCGGCCGCCACGCGAGACCGACGCCTGCGCGCGGACGACAGCTGCGAACGCGAGCTTCTTCGAGCCCAGCCGGTGGAAGGCGCCGGCCGGGCACGTCCGCTCTCGGGCGGTGGTCGTCGGGGCGGCGTGTCTCGTCTCCCCACAGCCCGCGGCGAGCAGGACTCCGAGCAACGAGGAGGTGAAGATTTTGTGTCGTTTTGCCGACAACAAGTTTGTACGACCGGACGTCTTATTACCCTGAGGAGAAGGAATGACCCTCAAGCTCAGGCACAAGCACGACGCCGTCACGATCCATGCGATCCGGCAGCGCGCCGGGGTTCCTTACCACGTCGAACGCAAGGTCTGCTCGAGCTGCAGGCGCCTGCTCGACGAAAAGACAATCAAGCGCGCAGCAGCGTAGAAAGCGTCTCGCCGGCGCCGGCATCGATCCGCACCTGGGCCAGGTGGTCGAAAGGCGTCGCCCCGCGGTTGACGATCGCGAGCGTGCCACCGGTCGCGAGGGTCTCTTCGGGCAGGCTCGCCACCGGGTAGACCTCGAGCGACGAGCCCACGACGAGCAGGAGCCCGGCCTCCTGCGCCAGCTCGATCGCCCGCTCCATCGCGGCGGCGGGGAGCAGCTCCCCGAACATGACGACATCCGGCTTCAGGATCGCGCCACAGCGGGGACACGGCGGGGCGGGATGGTCGCGCAACGCCGCCACGACCTGGTCGAGCGAGACCCGCTCGCCGCAGTCGAGGCAGACGGCCGTCCGGATCGAGCCGTGCACCTCGAGCACGTCCTGCGAGCCCGCCCGCGCGTGTAGCCCATCGATGTTCTGGGTCACGATCGCCTGGACGAGGCCGCGCCGCTCGAGCTCCACGAGCGCGAGATGACCGGCATTCGGCTCCGCCCGCGTCAGCACCTCGAAGCGGAGCGCGTAGAACTCCCACACCTTCGCGGGGTCGCGCCGGTACGCGTCGATGGTGGCGTACTCCATCGGGTCGTACTCCGCCCAGATCCCGCCCGGCGAACGAAAGTCGGGGATGCCGCTCTCGGTCGAGATGCCGGCGCCGGTCAGGACGACACACGGCTGGCGGGTGCGGATCAACTCCGAGAGTCGCGCCACCGTCATCCCGGAGACCGTATCCGTCGTGTCGTCCGTTCGGCCCGCGGCGCTTCCGGCAACATCTCGCCTGTGAGCGACGAGACGATCGGCCAGCGGCTACGGCGCCTGCGGCGTGAGCGTGGATTGTCGCAACGCGACCTCGCGTCACCGGGGATCTCCTACGCGTACATCTCGCGGATCGAAGCCGACAAGCGTGTGCCGTCCGTGAAGGCCCTTCGAAAGATCGCCGGCATGCTCGGCGTCACGGTCGAGCATCTGGAGATCGGAGAGCCGACGCCGACCGAACGCGGTGTCGCCGACGCGGGGGTCGACTTCGAGACGCTCAGCGACGAGGAGCTTCGCGCGATCCGCGCGCGGGCCGCCGTCGGTGCGCGGGAGGCCGCCCGTCTCGCTGCGCTCGACGTGATCGAAGCGCGACGCCAGACGGAGATGGAGCAGTTGCGCAAACGGCTGGAGGAGCTCGAGCGGACGACTCCGAAAGGCGCCGGTAGGTCGAAAGGCGGATCCCGATAGCCCCGTTGAGCGAGTTCCGCTTCGGCACTGACATTCGGGTCCGCTTCGCCGAGACGGACGCGCAAGGCGTCGCCCACAACTCCAACTACCTCGTCTGGTTCGAGATCGCGCGCATCGCCTACCTCGAGGAGTACGCCGGCGGCTACCCCGCGCTCCGCGAGACCGGCTTGGAGTCCTTCGTGCTCGAGTCGCACATTCGCTACCGACAGCCGGCCCACTTCGACGACCGATTGCGGATTCACGCGCGCGTCGGCGAGCTGCGCGGCGCCCGCTTCCGCTTCGACTACGAGGTCAGACGGAACGGCGAGGTGATCGCGGACGGCTGGACGGCGCACGCGTGCGTCGACGCGAAGACGCTGCGGCCGACGCGCATTCCCACGGCGCTCGCAGAAGCGATCGCTAAGGCTGAGTCGTAGTCTTCGCGGGCGGCTTCTTCGCCGTCGTCGTCGTCGTCGTCGTGGTCGTGGTGGTGGTCGTCGTCTCCGTCGTGGTCGTGGTATTCGGCTTCGGCTTCGTGCCGACGCGGATCACGGTCGGCTCGCCTCGGTACGACGAGTAGAAGACCGAGTCGTACAGGAGCTTGCCGTCGGCGTCGTAGACCAGGCGGTGGACGCTCGTCGTACGCGGGGGCTCTCCCGTCTCCTCGACGACCTGCTGCCCGACGAGCAGCGACGGATCGCGGATCTTCTTCGTCGGGACCTTGCCGGCGACGACGAGCGGGCCCGTCTCGCTGACCACGTGCCGGTTCACGGGGGTCCCGTACAGCGCGACCGTCAGAGACGACGACCCGACCCAGGTGCGCAGCAGTAGCCAGTGACCCGTGTCGTTGACGAACCTGAGGTCGACGTCCGGATAGTTCACCGTCGCGTCGCGACCCTGCGGGTAGTGGCTGATGTAGAGCGCATGATTCGTGCGCGCGAGGATCGGCAGGCCCGCTTCGTACGCGGCGTTGAACACGGTGGTCGAGACCTGGCAGACGCCGCCGCCGAGGCCCGTCTTCAATTCGCCGTTGATGATGACCGGCGCCTCCTTGAAGCCCTTCGCCGCGGTGCGCGCACCGGTCGCCTGATTGAACGAGAAGACCGCGCCGGGCGCGATCACGTGCCCGTCGACGAGGTGCGAAACGAGCTGGACGTTGTGGATCCGGTTCGCCTCGCCGCCGTAGAACGTCTGGTAGCTCGCCACGAGCCCCTGGATCTCCATCGCGCGGGCCTCGGAGGTCGACCGGTCGGCATCGACCCGCTCGACCACGAGCTTCGCCGAGCGCAGGGCTGGATCGGTGACGAGCGCCGCCCGCAGCACCGCCTCGGCGCTGCGCGGGACGTCGAGCAGGTAGCCGGGCCGGTCCGGGACGACGCGGATCCCGCTCGAGCTGATCGCCCAGGTCGCGTCCTCCGCGGGCCTGTCGACCCGTCGGGACAAGGCGGTGAACCACTCGCTCGCACCGTCGCCGCCGATGCGGAGGTCGCGACGCCCGTCTGCGGGCAGCTGGAGCAGGCGTGCCGTCCGCCGCGGCCGGAGATTCCAGCGCGTCCCGCCGAGCGTCAGGTGGACGGGCGCAGAAAGCGCCGTCCGGACCTGTGCGACCGCGACGGTCAGGTCACCCGCAGTGACCTTCGCCCGGTCGACCCGCACGGGCAGGCCGACCGGCTCGCGGTTCAGGCTTGCAAGCGCCCGCACGATCGTCGCCGCAGCCGCGCGGCGGTCGAGGATGCGGCCCACGTGACTCGGGACGATCGTCGGGGTCAAGCCGTGCAGCACGATCGACGCCTCGCGATGCGGCGAGTCGACGGTGCGCTCGATCCGGTCGAGCCAGTGACGGAGGGCTCCGTCGTAGGCCTGGGTCGGGGGCGCGACGTCGGCACCGAAGAACCGCATGTCGAGCCGGCGGAATCCCCGCAGCGGACCGAACCCTTCCCCCTGCCGGCGGACGGAGTCGACCGCTGCGTCCCAGTCGACCCGGATGCCGAGCCGGCGCGGCTCGAGCCGCCACGTATGCGAGCCGACCCGGAACGTCACCGGGACGGCGGCGAGCGCATCTGCCCGCGCCGCCAGGATCCGCTGCGCCTGACGCGGTGTCTTGCCCCCGACGTCGATCCCGGCGATGCTGACTCCGTCCGCCAGGCGGCTCGGCGAGCCCGCGAACGCGAGCCCCAGGGCCAGCGCCACAAGGGCCGCGATCGCGACGACGATGGCGGTCCGCACCCAGACGACGCGGCGCTGTGCGCGCGTTGGACGGCGGCGGCGGCGAGGCCGGACCAGCGAGATTATCCGCCGGGCGGGCAAGGCGTCCCAGTCTAGCCAGGAGTCTGGCGGTCTCCGGGGCCTCCTGCCTTGAGGTACCTCGTGACGATCTGGCGCTGGATCTCCGATGTCCCTTCGACGATCTGGAAGACCTTCGCGTCGCGCATCCATTTCTCGACGGGGTGGTCGCGCATGATCCCGGCACCCCCGAGCACCTGCACCGCGTCGGTGGTGACGCGCATGGCCGCGTCCGCGGCGAACGCCTTCGCGTAGGAGCCGAGCAGGCCGGCACCCTCGCCGGCGTCGACCGCCGCCGCCGCCCGCCAGACGAGCAGCCTGGCCGCCTCGACGAGCATCGCCATGTCGGCAAGCTTGAAGCCCACGCCCTGGCGGTCGAGGATCGGCCGCCCGAACGCCTCGCGCTGGCGCGCGTAATCCGTTGCGTGCTCGAACGCCGCGCGCGCGACTCCGACGGCTCCCGCCGCGACCTGCGGCCGCGAGGCCTCGAAGAAGTCGAGGGCGATCTCGAATCCTTGCCCCTCGCCGCCCAGGCGACGATCGATGGGGAGGCGGGCGTTGTCGAGGACGAGCGACCCCGTATACGACGCGCGCAGCCCGACCTTGCGCTCGACTCGTCCCGCCGAGACCCCCGGATCGTCCCGCTCCAAGAGGAAGGCGGTGATCTCGCCGTCGAGCTTCGCGAAGACCACGGTGACATCCGCAATGCCGCCGTTGGTGATGTAGACCTTCTCCCCGCTGAGCAGGTAATCGTCGTCGTCACGCTGCGCCTCGGCGCGCATCGCCGAGACGTCGGACCCGGCGTGCGGCTCGGTGAACGCGATCGCGGCGAGCGTTCCTTCCTCGCCCACGAGCAGCGGCAGATACCGCTCGCGCTGCTCGTCGGTGCCGAACCGCAACAGCGGCCGGGCCCGGAACATCGTGGCCTGGATCGTCGACGCCAGTCCCGCGCAGCCCCAGGAGAGCTCCTCCGCGATCAATGCGCTCGTGACCGCATCCGCGCCGCCGCCGCCGTGCTCCGCCGGTACCGCGTACGAGGTGAGCCCGGCTCGCGCCGCCTTCGCGAGCAGGCCGGGCGGGTACTCCTCCCGCTCGTCCCACTCCGCCGCGATCGGCCGCAGCTCCCGCTCCGCGAACTCGTGCGCCAACTGCTGCAGCCGCCGTTGCTCGGCCGTCAGCTGGAACGAGATCAAAAGGTGAAGAGTTCGATGCCGCCGCTGACATTCAGCGCGACGCCGGTGACGTATTCGGCCAGGTCTGAGCAGAGGAAGGCGATCGCATTCGCGACGTCCTGCGGCTCGCCGGCGCGCCGCATCGCCGTCCGCCGCACCATCCGCTCGTTCATGTCGGGACTGCCGAAGTTGAACGCCTCCGTTCCGATGATCCCGGGGACAATCGCGTTGCACGTGATCCCGTGCCTCGCGCCCTCGAGGGCGAGCGTCCGCGTCAACCCGAGCAGGCCCGCCTTCGTCGTCGAGTAGCTCGCCTGTCCGAAGCCGCCCAGCGTTCCGGCGACGGAGGCCATGTTCACGATCCGACCCCAGCCGCGCTCCTGCATGTGCGGCCACACCGCCTGGGCACAGTTGAACGCGCCGGTCAGGTTGACGCGCAGGTCACGCTCCCACAGGTCGGGCTGCTGGTCGGCGAGTTGGCCGAGGTGGTCGAGCGTGCCTGCGTTGTTGACGAGGATGTCGACCGAGCCGAACTCCTCGACGGTTCTGCTGACGGCCTCGTCCACCTCCGCGCGCTCGGTCACGTCGCACTTGATCGCGGCCGCGCGCCGCCCCATGTCGCAGATCTCCTGTGCCGTCGCCTCCGCGTAGACGAAGCCTTGCGCGCGAGCGGCCTGGGCAATCGCCCCGTACCGCGCCGCTTCCTCGCCGGGATCGGACTCCACCTGGATGTCGGCGATCACGACGTCCGCGCCGGCGCGTCCGAGTGTCAGCGCATCGGCCCGGCCGAGCCCGCGTGAACCTCCTGTGACTAGAGCGACTCGACCCGAGAGGTCGATCTCAATCACGCGGCATGAGCAGTTCTCTGGCGATCACGAGGCGCTGGATCTGAGAAGTGCCCTCGTAGATCTGGAAGAGCTTGGCGTCGCGCATCAGCTTCTCGACCGGGAACTCTTTCATGTAGCCGTAGCCGCCGAAGACCTGCACCGCGTCGGTGGTGACCTCCATGCAGATGTCCGCGGCGAAGCGCTTTGCGTACGACGACTGGAGCGTCGCGCGCATGCCGTTGTCGATCATCCACGCGGCCTGCCAGCAGAGCAGCCGCGCCGCCTCGATCTTCGTCGCCATGTCGGCGATCAGGAAGTTGACACCCTGGTTCATGGCGATCGGCATGCCGAACTGCACACGCTCCTTCGAGTACTGCGCCGCGTATTCGAACGCCGCCCGCGCGACGCCGACGGCGCCGATCGCTGTGCCCGGACGCGTGAAGTCGAGCGTCTTCATCGCGATCTTGAAGCCCTCGCCCTCCTCGCCGAGCCGGTTCTCCGCGGGGATGCGCACGTCCTGGAACGACAGCGCCGAGGTGTCGGTGGAGCGTTGTCCCATCTTGTCGAGGTGCCGGTCGACCACGACGCCGTCGGCATCCGCCGGGACGATGAACGCGGTCAGGCCGCGATGCCCTTGTGACTTGTCCGTCGAGGCGAAGACCGTGAACCAGGCGGCGTGGCCGGCATTCGTGATGAACATCTTCGAGCCGTTGAGGACGTAGTCGTCGCCGTGTGGCACCGCCGTCGTCTGGATGCCCGAGACGTCGGAGCCGGCGTTCGGCTCCGTCAGGGCGAACGACGTCAGCAGCGCTTCGTCGACGAGCGGCGGCAGCCACTTGCGCTTCTGCTCCTCGGTGCCGGCGATGATCACAGGCCCGTGGCCGAGGCCGTTCGCGGCGATCGCCGTGCCGATCCCCGAGCAGCCCCAGCAGAGCTCCTCGCCGATGATCATCCCCTCGAACGCCCCGAGCTCGAGGCCACCGTACGCCTCCGGGATGTGGACGTTCATCAGGCCCAGCCCGTGCGCCTTCGCGAGCACGTCGGCGGGGTGGGTCGAGTGCTCGTCGTACTCGCGCTCCTTCGGCCGGATCTCGCGCTCGGCGAAGTCGTGCGCAAGCTCGCGAAGCGCCTTTTGCTCGTCCGTCAGGCCGAACGAGACCCCGCCGGCCGTCCGTTCCTCCAGGGTCGCCATCCGCTCCTAGAGTAGCTTGATTGACTGGTCAGTCAATCGCTGAACGGAAGCGCAGGAAACGGGCGACATGGACGTCGAGCTCGCCGCGGCGGGCGAGGGGCAAGAGAGCACGAATCGCCCGGCGCGCGTCTGCCGGGTCGGTGAAGAGCAGCACGTCGGCTCCGGCTCGCGCCGCGCCGACGGCCCACGTCGCGCCGCGCCCGTGCACGACGCTGAGCGAGTCCGTGATCGTGATGCCCTGAAAGCCGAGGCCCGAGCGCAGGAGCCGGTAGGTCCTCGGCTCGAGAACGGCGCGGCGGGGGCCGAGCGACGGGTAGACGCCGTGGCCGACCATGACGCAGGGAGCATCCGCCTCGACGGCGGCGCGGTAGGGCGCCAGATCCGCGTCGCGAACATGGCCGCGCACGTACGGCCGGTCGTCGGTCGAGACGCGCAGGGTGCCGAGGCCCGGAAAGTGTTTCGCGCACGCCGCGACGTTCCCGGCGGCAAGCCCGCGCGCGAACGCGACGCCGAAGAACGGCGACCTGTACTGACGTGCCCCGAGCGGACCGTCGGGGAGATCGAGCACCGGCGCGAGGTCGACGTGCACACCGCTCCGGCGAAGAGCGAGGGCGGTCGCCTCTCCTGCCGCGTACGCCTGGGCCTTGCTACCGATGCGCCGCGCTGCCTTGGCCGGCGGCAGCTCCCGAAACGCGCGCACGTCCCCGCCCTCCTGGTCGACGAAGACCAACGTGTCGGCCGGACGCGGCGCGTTCCGATCCCACCGCTGCACGAGCACGCCCCCCACTCCAGCCGGTGCAGGCAGGCCGGAGACGACGACGAGCGCGGCCTTCTGTTGCGGCGTCAGGCCCATCAGTGCGGCGGTCGTGAGCACGGCTGCGACGCCCAACACGTCCGTAGACTAGGCCGACATGGACTTCGACCTCACCGACGAGCAACGCCTGTTGCAGGACACGGTCCGTCGGTTCGTCGACGACCGCATCCTCCCGAACGCGATCGTTAACGACATCGAGCACCGGCTCGACATGGATGCGATCGCCGGGATGGCGGAGCTCGGCCTCCTCGGCATCGTCATGCCGGAGGAGCACGGCGGCGCGGGGCTGGACTTCGTCTGCGAGGCGCTGGCCTGTGAGGAGATCGAGCGCGGCGAGGCGGCCTTCCGAACGCTGATCTCGGTGCACGTCGGGCTCAACTCGCTGGCGCTGCTCAAGTACGGCAGTCCCGAGCAGCACGAGCGCTGGCTCGCGCCGCAGGCGCGCGGCGAGAACCTTGCCTGCTTCGGCCTGACGGAGCCCGCGGCCGGCTCTGACGTCGCCTCGATGAAGACGACCGCCCGCCGCGACGGCGACGTCTACATCCTCAACGGCTCGAAGAACTGGATCTCCTACGCGAACGTGGCCGACCACGCGCTTGTGTTCGCAAAGACCGACCCGGCCGCGAAGCACAAGGGCATCTCGGCGTTCGTGCTCGAGCGCGGCATGCCTGGCTTCACGACGGCCGAGACGGAGAACAAGCTGGGGATCTGGGCGGGGTCGACGGGCGAGCTGTTCTTCGAGAACGTCGAGGTTCCCGCCGACAACCTGGTCGGCGAGGAAGGCCAGGGCTTCGAGATCGCGATGTACGGGCTCGACCAGGGGCGCTTCACCGTCGCCGCGGGGGCCTGCGGCGTGATCCGCGCTTGCCTCGAGCGTTCCGTCGAGTACGCGCGCGAGCGCGAGACGTTCGGGCAGCCGATCGGCAAGTACCAGTTCGTCCAGGACATGATCGCCGAGATGGTGCTCGGCTACGAGACGTCGAAGCTGCTCGTCATGCAGGCGGCGTGGATGAAGGATCAGGGCCTACGCAACACGCGCGAGACGTCACTCGCGAAGTGGCATGCGACGGAGTCGGCGTTTCGGGCTGCGCATCTCGCGATTCAGGTGCACGGCGCGTACGGCTACTCGGCGGAGTATGGAATCGAGCGGTACTTCCGCAACGCGCGCGCGCCGATCATCTACGAGGGCACGACGCAGATCCACAAGCTGATGCAAGCCGAGCATGCGTTGGGCTACCGGAGCCTGAACGGCCGCGACGGCGACGTCTCGCCGCTGTGCTCCTGGGCGCCGGCGCTGTCGCCTGTACAGCGCGGCCCGGTCGCCACTTCCGGGGTCTGCCCCCTTCGGGGTCAGACCCCAGCCTTTCGCTGCTAGAACCCAGGACCGCTTGGCGGGGCGAGCGGGCTCTGAGGCAAGCCCGGCCGTGGCCCGCCGGCGTTGTACTCGCCGGGCGCGACGTCATTCGGACCGTCGGGATAGAAGACGGACGCGAGCCTCTGGATCTGCAACCGCCCGATCCCGAGCTCGAATTGGCCGCCGCCGTACATGCGGATCGCGTTCGCGTCGCAATACTCGATGCACTCGAGCAACCGCGCGACGGTGCCGAAACGGGACGGCTTGATGTTCAGCCATCCCGGCTCCACCGCCAGCGCCTGTACGTCGCCGACAGAGTGGATCGGGGCGTCGAAGCTGAGCCGCTTCTCCTGGCCGCGCAGCACCTCGCCGCATTCGCCGTCGACCAGTGCGTCCTCGATCACCACGTCCGGAAACAGCTCGACGACGTTGCGATAGAGCTCAGGATCCGGGACGACGTCGACCGGCGTGCCGGTGTAGTACGCCTTCAGGTCGAGCACACGCACGCGTCCAGTCGCCGCGAGCCGCTCCATGAACGAACGCTCCCACTCGTTGTCGGGATCGAGCTTCAGCTCGAGCTCCGGTGCCGCCGCGAGCCACGCGAACGCGTCGTCCCGCGTCGACACGACGAAACGCACGGGCCTGTGCTCGCGGTCGAGCGCCTCGCCCAGCCCGAGCCCGTTCTGGCGCAAAGCCAGGTCGAGCGCCGCGCTCTCCAGCGCCCACCGCCGATAGTCGCCGGCGGCCGCCATCTGCGGCTCGTCTCGAAACAGCGCCAGGCCGTCGAGCCCCGAGGCGAGGCCACCGAGCGTCGTGCCGCCCGGCCGCTCGGGCTCGGGGAACCAGTCGTGATCCTCCGCGGTGTACGTCACGTCCTCCCCGCGCCCCTCGTGACCGTCGCCGCCGAATACGACCGTCGTCGTCACGCGCGTGAACTGCGACGAGACGTCGACTGAGCGGCGCTCGGTGCGAAACGCGTCGACGACCAGCTCGAGGTCGCGCAGCCTGTCCCAGAGCACCATCAGCTGACGGTGGGCTCGACCTTGCCGCTCGGCTCGACCCGCATCATGCGGGCGACGAGCGGGATCGCAGCGAGGATCGGCAGGCCGCAGACGGGCCAGAGGATCTGGTAGCCGTCGGTCGACTCCATGAACGGTCGTGCCAGGTCGATCGCCGCCCCCGCGATGGGCGCGCCGAGCAATAGCCCGAGACCCTTCGTGGTCGTGGCGAGCCCGGAGACCGCCCCGCGGTGCTCCTCCGGCATCAACTTGAAGAGAAGCCCCCACGCCAGCGTCATCACCGTTCCACCGGCGACCGAGACCGGAACGATCAGCGCGAAGTACCAGTTGTGCCACGTCGTCGCCGTCCCCGCGACGAGGTAGCCGCCGCCGTACACGAACGACGCGAAGAACACGACACGCGCGAGCCCGAAGCGATCGCCCAGCCGCCCGGAGAACACCGCCGCGATCACATAACCGGTCGCCACCGCGCCGAGCACCGCCGAGGAGATCGCTTTCGACTGGTGCAGCCCGTCGATGATGTACAGGACGACGAACGTGCGCGCGGCCGCGAACGTCCCCTCCCAGGCGGCGTTCGCGAGCAGGAAGCGGCGCACCTCCGCCTCCTCCCTGAGGATGGCCCAGCTGCGCTTGAAGTACGCGCCGACGCCCTCGAAGACGCGCCCGTGCCCGCCGTCCTCGGCCACCCAGAGGATCGTTGCCCCGCACGCGGCCGTCGTCACGACAGCGGCCAGCACGAACGGCGCGGCATGCCAGGCCTTGAGCAGGAAGCCGCCGCCGACGAGCGCCGCGCCGAGCGCGATCCCGCGCAGCACGTGCTGGATCCCCTGCGCGCGACCATACGTCGAAGACGGGAGCAGATCCGGGTACAGCCCGCGATACGGCGGCTCGTACACGTAGTACGCGAAGAAGAACGCGAGCACGATCAGCGTCGTCGTCCACAGGTTCGGCATGAACGGCAGGAGCAGCAGGCAGAAGCCCATCGGGCCGAGCGCGGCGAGCATGAACGGGCGCCGGCGCCCGAGCGGTGTGTGGAAGGTGTCGCTCCAAGGGCCGATCACCGGGGAGAGGGCGAGCGCGAACACGCCCTCCGCGCCGAGCACGAGGCCGATCAACGTCCCCGAGGCGGTGAAGCGGTGCAACAGCGGCGGCAGGTAGGCCGCGGTCGTCGTGATCGAGAACGCGAGCCCGAACGCGCCGAGGCCGAGCGTCCAGAAGAGCCTGCGGCGGACGGCGGGCTCGCGCGCCGCGGCCTGAGCGGTCAACTGCGCCACGAAGCTAGAGCGGAGCGGCCTCTCGGTCGAGCACGAGACCGCCGCAGACGATCTCGATCACGGTCTGTTCCGCGATCCCGATCTGCTCGTCGCCGTCGTCGAGCTGGCCGAGCACCCACCCGGTCAGGATCTCCTCGAGCGCGCCGTAGAACACGTAGCTGACCATGCGCGGATCGACGTCCGCGCGGAACTCGCCCTCTTCCTGGCCACGCGCGATGATTCGTTCGAGCCCGGCGAACGCCTGGTCGATCTCGTCGATGCGGCGCTGCAGGTACGAGCTGCGCGTCACGTCGCGCACGAGCACGCGCACGAGATCAGGATCGCGGCGCCACGCGCGCAACAGGATCTTCGCGATGCCCGCGAGCCGCTCGCGCGCGGTTTCGTCGGTCTCCTCGACGGCGCGCACCGCGTCGAGCACGTCGCGCCACGTTTCGCGGAAGATCGTCTCGAGCAACTCTTCCTTCGACCGGAAGTAGTGGTAGAGCAGACCGTGCGCGACGCCCGCCTCTTCCGCGATGTCGCCGACACGGCTTGTGTGATAGCCCTTCCGCGCGAACACGCGCACGGCCGCGTCGAGCATGAGGCGCCGCTTGTCCTCCTGACTTGTTGACCGGTCAGTCAATCTACGCAGCATAGTGGAGGCACTTGCGGGGATCCTGGTCGCGGACTTCACCCGCTACCTGCCCGGTCCCTTCGCCAGCCGCGAGCTCCTCGAGCGCGGTGCCCGCGTCGTCCGCGTCGAGACGCCCGAGGGCGATCCGCTTCGCTCCGTCGCCCCAGGCTGGGACGCGGCGCTGAACGCAGGCAAGGAATCGGTCGTCTGGGATCTCGAGCGCGACCCGGACCTCGGACGCTCGTTGTGTGCGCGCGCGGACGTCGTCCTGCAGGGATTCCGGCCGGGCGTGGCCGAGCGGCTCGGGATCGGTGCAGCAGACGTGCCCGAGTCGGTCGTGCATTGCTCCATCACCGGCTTCGGCGCGGACGACCGCCGCGCCGGCCACGACCTCAACTACGTCGGCTGGGCCGGCTTGCTCGACGACACCGCGCCGGCGCTGCCGCCCGTGCAGATCGCGGACCTGGCGGGCGGCGCGCTGTATGCGGTCGTCGAGATCCTCGCGGCGCTGCTGGAGCGAGAGCGCAGCGGCCGCGGCAGGCACATCACGGTCTCGATGACGCACAACGCCCACCGCCTCGCCGCATACCGGCTGCACGGCGAGCCCGAGCAGACGCTCACTGGCGGGCTCGCGTGCTACCGCATCTACGAGACTCACGACGGCCGCTACCTGACGGTCACTCCCGTGGAGCCGAAGTTCTGGCGGCGCCTGTGCGAGCTGGTCGGCCGCGGGGACCTCGTCGAGCGCCAGTACCAGGAAGACCAGGCCGCGCTCGCCGCCGAGCTCGCCGCCGTCTTCCGCACGCGCCCTCTTGCCGACTGGCTGGACCTGTTCGAGGGCGAGGACGTCATGGCCGGCCCGGTGGCAACGCTTGCGGAAGCCTCGAAGTGGCTCGACCGAACAGCTCCAATCCGGCCTGCGCCTGCGCTTGGAGAGCACACCGAGCAGTGGCGTGCCTCGTTCGGGGGATAGGCCGGCCACCGAACGAGGACGATTTCGAGGACGATGACCGCGCGTCGCGTCCTCTCGCTGGTCTGCCTTGCCGTCTGCGCCGCCGCTCTCGTCGGTTGCGGCGGCGACACGCTGTCTATTGACCCGGTTGCGAACGCCGCCAGCAAGACGGTCGACACGACCTCGTCGCGCGTGGCGTTCACCGCGACGATGAACATCGAGGGCGTCGGCGGCATGGCCTTCAGCGGCGCCGGCATCTTCGACGGCCGCACGCGCTCGGGCGCGCTGAACATGCGCTTCACGCTTCCGGCCGAGGCGCGGGCACAGCTCGGCGTCACCGACCCGACAATGCAGATGATCATGGACGGTCGACACGGCCTCGTCCTGTACATGCGCTCGCCTATGTTCAGGACGCTCGCGACCGACAAGTGGCTGAAGATCGACATGCAGAAGATGGCCAAGAAGGAGGGCGTCGACTTCAACGCTTTGATGAACGCGAAACAGGCCGACCCGTCCGAGAGCCTGCGCATGCTCATGGCCTCGAGCGATGCGCACGCGATCGGCTACGACCGCGTGCGCGGCGTCTTCACGACGCACTACAAGCTGAACGTCGACCTCGCCCGGCTGGCGAAGGACAACAAGGAGCTGCGCAAGACGTTCGAGGCCGTGCGCAAAATGACCGGCGTCACCTCGTATCCCGCCGAGGCGTGGATCGACGACAAGGGGCGCGTTCGCAGGCTGAAGATCGACATGTCGTTCAACACACCGACGGGCAGCGCGTTCACGATGTCGATGACGGAGGAGCTCTACGCGTTCGGCGTCAAGGTGAACGTCCCTCCGCCCGCCGCGAGTGACGTCGTCGACGCGGCGTCACTGCTGGGCGGCTAGCCCTCAGGCTCGGTCTTGTTTCCGCCCGGCAGGGCGGAGGTGAGCTGTCCGAGCGCCTGCGTCACCTCGCTCGGAATGATCCACACCTTGTTCGACTCGCCCTGCGCGATCTGCGGCAGCACCTGCAGGTACTGGTAGGCAAGCAGCTTCGGATCGGCGTCGCCCTCGTGGATCGCTCGGAAGACGGTGTCGATCGCCTTCGCCTGACCCTCGGCCTGCAGGATCGCAGCCTGCCGCTGTCCCTCTGCTCGGAGGATCGCGCTCTGCTTCTCCCCCTCTGCGGTCAAAATCTGTGACTGCTTGACGCCTTCGGCGGTGAGAATCGCTGCGCGCTTCTCCCGATCGGCGCGCATCTGCTTCTCCATCGAGTCCTTGATCGTCCCGGGCGGGTCGATCGCCTTCAGCTCGACGCGGTTGACGCGGATGCCCCACTTGCCGGTGGCCTCGTCCAGAACGCCTCGCAGCTGATTGTTGATCTGGTCGCGTGAGGTCAGCGTCTCCTCGAGCTCCATCCCGCCGATGACGTTGCGCAGCGTGGTGACCGTGAGCTGTTCGATGCCCTGGATGTAGTTGGCGATCTCGTACGTCGCAGCCTTGGCGTCGGTGACCTGGAAGTAGATGACCGTGTCGATGCTGACTACGAGATTGTCCTCGGTGATCACCGGCTGCGGATCGAACGACACCACTTGCTCGCGGAGATCCATCGTGTCGCGAATCCGGTCGATGAACGGGACGACGATCGCCAGCCCCGGCGTCAGCGTCCGCGAGTAGCGGCCGAGACGCTCGACGACGCCGGCGCGGGCCTGCGGGATGATGCGGACCGTGCGTCCGAGGGTGAGCAGCACGAGCGCCGCGACGACGAGCAGGACGATCAGACCAGCGGTCATTTCTTCTCCTTACTGGTAGACGAGCGCTGTTGCACCGTCGATCTTGACGACTTCGACCCGCGTGCCGGGCTCGAGCACCTGGTCTTCCATGTACGCGCGCGCGGACCACTCCTCGCCGCCGATCCGGACACGACCTCCGTTGACGTCGACACGCTGCACGACGACGGCCTTCGTCCCTTCGAGCGCTGCTGTCCCGGTACGGAGTGCGGCAGGCATGTGCAGGTGGCGTCGCGCGATCGGTCGCAGAACCCACACCGATGCCACCGAGCCGGCGATGAAGACGAGCAACTGGATCACGACGCCGAGGCCGACCGCCGCCGCAACACCGGCGGCGACGGCGGCCAGTGCGACGGGCCCGAGGAAGAACATGCCCGGTGTGGCGATCTCACCGACCGCCAACAGCACGGCCGCAAGCGCCCAGATGAGCCACGCGGGCATGGGACGATCGTAGTAGGAACGTCAGGTCGGGCGGCTGAGACCCAGGGCGGCCGGCAGCCCGTAGAGATCGGTCAGGCGCTCCTCGACGTCGGGGTGCCGCTCTTCGCGGTCGATCAGGATCGCCCGCATGCCGAGTGCGCGCGCACCCTCCACGTCCTCCTCCAGCGAGTCGCCGACCATGGCCGCGTCCGCCGCGTCGACCTCGAGCCGGTCGAGCGCGGCCTGGAAGATCGTCGGGTGCGGCTTCACGCGGCCGTGCGTGCGCGAATCGACGATCGCGTCGACGTCGAGGCGGTGGTGCGCGACGAACTCGGAGAGGTCGCGGATCCCGTTCGAGACGAGCCCGATGCGCAGCTGAGCGGCGCGCAGCTCCTCGAGCACCGGCAATGCGTCCTCGAACAGCTCGAAGTTCTCGGACACCTCCCAGCCCTGCTCGATCTCCGTTGCGCAGCCGGACGCGATCTCCTCCGGGCCGCCCATGCCGAGGAAGATGTCCTCGGTGAAGCGGTGCCAGATCGTGTCGTCGTGCAGCAGCTCCGGATGCCGTTTCAGGTTGAGCGCAGCCGCCTCGCGCGCGTCGTCGTACCGGCTGACGTCGAGCGTGACGCCGTGCCGCGCGGCGATGCGCGCGTACCGCTCGGCCGACAGCTCCGGGCCCGGACGGCAGAGCGTGAAGTCGACGTCGAAGAGGACCGCGCGGAGGCTCGTCAACCCGGTGAGACCGGCGCCGGCCACCGGTACGCATTCGCCTGCCGGTTCGCAAGCGACGGCAGCTTCGCCCGGATGTCCTCGAGGTGCGCGCGGTCGAGCTCGGCGGAGATGACGGTCTCCTCGTCCGGCGCCTGTGCGAGCACGAGCCCCCACGGGTCGACGATCAGAGAGCGCCCGTACGCGGGCTTGCCGGGCAGCGTCTCGCCGATCTGCGCGGCGGCGGCGACGTAGAGCTGGTTCTCGATCGCCCGTGCGCGCAGCAACACATGCCAGTGATCCTTTCCGGTGGGCGTCGTGAAGTGCGCGGGAACCGTGACGAGCTGCGCGCCCTGGAGCGCGAGGATGCGGTAGAGCTCGGGAAACCGGACGTCGTAGCAGACCGACAGGCCGAGCTTCCAGTCCTCCGCATCCGCCACGACCGCTTCCTCTCCCGGCTCTTCAGATTCGGACTCGCGGTAGACGACGCCGCCGACCTCGACGTCGAAGAGGTGGATCTTCCGATACGCGGCGACGATCTCTCCGTCAGGGTCGAAGACGAGGCTCGTGTTCGACCGCTTCTCACGGCCCTCGCGGAGCTCGACGATCGAGCCGCCGACGAGGGTGATCCCGTGCGTACGCGCCCACCCGGACATGGCCGTGACCGACTCGCCGTCGAGCGTCTCTGCCGAGGCGTGATAGAAAGCCGCGTCGCCGATCCCGTTCCACTTCTCCGGCAGGACGACGACGTCGGCGCCCGTCGCGGCAGCTTGCGCGACGAGCCGCTCGGCCGTTTCAAGGTTCGCAGCCTTGTCGGCGCGACTCGTCATCTGGACACACGCAACGCGGATCCGGTCCGGCATGGAGTCAGAATAGCCTTGCGCCGGTGAGCGCCCCGCCGCGACTCCGCGTTCTCGAGGCGCTCCGGCACCGCGACTTCCGATTGCTCTGGGCGGGCCAGACGGTGTCGCAGATCGGAGACGCTGCGTTCGTCGTGGCGCTCGGCTGGCGCGCGTTCACGCTGACGAACAAGGCGAGCTCGCTGGGGATCGTGCTGCTGGTCGAGGCGCTCGGGCTGGTCGCGACGCTGTTGATCGGGGGCGTGCTTGCGGATCGCTACTCGCGCAAGCTCTTGCTGATCGGCTCGGACGGAGCCCGTGCGCTGGTGATCGGAGCGCTCGCGACAGTCGACGCAACCGGACACCTGCGCTTCGGGATCCTGATCGCGTTCGTCGCCTTGCACGGGCTCGCCAGCGGGCTGTTCCAACCGGCCTTCGGCGGAATCCTCCCGCTGCTCGTCGAGGAGCCCAGTCTCGGGTCGGCGAACGCATTGATCGGCGTCTCGCGCCAGGTCGCCTTCGTCGTCGGCCCCGCGCTCGCCGGTGTGATCTACGGCCTCGCGGGATCGAGCGCTATCTTCACCGCCGACGCGTGCTCGTTCGTCGTCTCCGCGGCCTTCTTGTCGTTCGCACAGCCGCGCGCGTACGAACGCGGCCCTTCCGAGGGGTTACGCCGCGAGCTGTCGGCGGGCTTTCGCTACGTCGTCAAGGTGCCGTGGCTCTGGATCACGATCGGCACGTTCTCGATCGTCCTCATGGTCGGCTACGCAGCGTTGCAGGTCCTGCTGCCCAAGCTCGTGCAGGAGGAGTGGCACGGCGGGGTCGGCGCCTACGGCCTGCTCTTCACGCTTCAGGGTGTCGGCATGGTGACCGGTTCCGTCGTGCTCGCACAGGCGGCGCCGGAACGGCGGCGCGGTACGACGATCTACTCGCTCTTCGTCGCCAACAGCGCGTTCGGCGCGCTGCTCGGACTGTCGCCGTGGTACGAGGGTGCCGCCTTGTTGCAGGTCGGCCGTGGCTTCTGCGTCGGCTTCGCAATCACGCTCTGGGACACGATGGTGATGCAGCGCGTTCCGCGACAAATGCTGTCGCGCGTGATCAGCATGGACTGGTTCGGCTCGATCGGTTTGCTGCCGGCCGGGCTGGGGATCTGGGCGGGACTGTCGGGGCTGGCCCCACCGGGCACGCTCATCGCGGCGAGCTCCGCGTTCTGCACCTTCCTGTTCCTCATCGGACTGAGCGACCGGCGGATCCGGGCCGTGGACTAGCACCGTTTGCGAAGAGCAGAGCGCGGAAGGAACACTTCTTAAAGCTTCAAAGGCAAAAGCAAGGAGGAAGGATGGCCTATGGGCTCCTGCTCCTGCGCGTCGTCGCCGGCGGCACGATCTTCGCGCACGGAGCACAAAAGCTCTTCGGCTGGTTCGGGGGCGGCGGTCTCCGCGGCACAGCCGGCTTCTTCGAGAACGTCGGCTTCCGGCCGCCAGTCCTGCTCGCCGCGTTCGCCGGCCTCGGCGAGGCGGGCGGGCTGGCATTCGCGGCCGGCTTTCTAACGCCGCTCGCGGCCCTGGGGATGGCAATCGTAATGCTGAACGCGATCGTCGGCGTGCACTGGCCGAGAGGATTCTTCAACGCCAACGGCGGCCTGGAGTTCCCACTGCTGCTCGGCACCGTCGCCGTGGCCGTCACCGCCGTCGGCCCGGGACGCTTCTCGATCGACCGGGCGATCGGGTGGGACGACAACATCAGCGGCGCCTGGTGGGGCCTCGGCGTCGCCGTGGCCGCCGCTGCCTGTCACGCTGCTGACAGCCGGCGTCCTTCGCTACCGCGAACGCCTCCACGCAGCCCCGACGCCATAGGAGTCAGGCGGGGGAGCCGCACGGTTCCCCCGCCTCTTGTATCGGGGTGCCCAGATTTGAACTGGGGACCTCTCCGACCCGAACGGAGCGCGCTACCAGGCTGCGCCACACCCCGAGGGCGGCACACAGAGTAGCCGCTTCCGGCACAAATCGGTCACATCTTTCTCGCTACGTTGCCGTGATCGACAACGAGGAGGCAAGACGATGAACAGCGTGATCTTGACCGGGAACCTGGCGAGCGATGTCGAGCTCCGTGATTTCGGCGACGAGAAGAAGCTCGCGACCTTCAGGCTCGCCGTCGACCGGCCGAGCAAGAACGACGAAGCAGACTTCTTCCGTATCGCGGTGTGGGACCAGCAAGCGCAGCTGTGCGCGGACTACCTCGCGAAGGGGCGAAAAGTCGGCGTCGAGGGACGGCTGCGGCACCATGTCTGGGAAGACGGCGACGAGAAGAAGAGTCGGGTGGAGGTCGTCGCACGCCGCATCGAGTTCCTCGGAGCGCGACCGGAGCACTCAGGAGCGGAGGTGGTGCCTTTCGAGGCCGCCGTCGCGTAGAAAGCTCTCGATCGCATCGGCGCAGGCGTCAGGCCGCTCACCGATCAGAAGGTGGCCGCAGCCCGGGATTACGCGGAGGCGCGCGCGTAGGCGGCGCGTGTACTCGAAAGCGTCGTCGAGCGGCAGCTGAACGTCCTCCGAGCCCCAGAGGACAAGCACGGGGCAGCGCACGTGCTCGAGCTCCTGTCTCGGGTCGTCGCGGCGCAGGGCCTGCCAGGCGCTGTCCACGTCCGTGTGCAGCAGTTGGCCCGCGAGGAATCCCTCGACCGCCTCGTCGGTGAGCCCCACCGGATCGGCGACGGAGACGAAGCCGAACACAAACCGCCGCAGCAGCGGCGAGCGGGACACGCGGCTGCGGTGGCGCGCCGCCAGTCGCCCGGGTCGCACGGAGGTGAAGATCGACAGGAGCTGCCGCCCCCAGACGTTGCCGACGCTCAGCCCCGCCGCACCGGCGAGGACGAGCGCCTGGACGTCCTCCGGGCGCCGGAGGGCGAGCCGCAGGACGACCATCCCGCCGAGCGAGTGGCCCACGACGGGCGCGGGGAGCATGCCCTCCCGCTCCGCGACGAGCGCGACGCGATCGGCGAACGGCTCGAGCCCCGACACCGCCGGCAAGGCGGTCGAGCCGCCGTGGCCGGGCAGGTCCGGGACGAGCAGCCGGTGGCGCGCCAGGAGCAGCGGTACGAGCTCCGTCCAGTTCGAGGCCGCCCCGCCGAGGCCGTGGACGAGCAGGAGCGGCGGCCCTTCCCCACCGACGAAATAGCGCATCCGGACGCCCCTGACGTCGGCGAAACGCTCCTCCAAATCGGCGAGCTTTGCGTACGTCATGGGCCGCGATTATGCTTTGAGCCGATGAATGATTTGGGAGGGCCGGCCCGTTGAATCCGGCACCGACATCTGGAGGTTCGACCTAGCCCGCTGAGCGCCCTCGCGCCGGCGGGCTTTTTCGTACACGGAGAGGAGCGTCAATGGCGAACCACCTCACGCCCGAGGAGCTGTCGAAGGAACTCGGGATCGACCGCCAGGAGGTCATCCGCGTCTGCGTCGAAGAAGGCGTGCCCATCTACCAGGGCAAGATCGACAAGACGCTGTTCCAGGCGCAGCTCGAGGCGCTAGGGGTGCTCCAGAAGCACTGATCGACTAAGCAGACTTACGCGGACTTTCGCGCCGGCTGGCGCTGAGGCGCCGACTCGTCGGCGCCGACGTTCAGGACGGCGGGCTCGGCCCGCCGTCCGTCTGCAGGCGACCGATCGGAGACGATCGCGTCCTCCCCGAACTGTCGAGGACCAGCTACGCGGACTTTCGCGCCGGCTGGCGCTTCTGAGAGCCGCTTTTCGGGGCGGCTCTCTTCTTGCCGGCCGTAGCCTTCGTCGTCTTCCGGCCCTTCACTTCCTCGACGCTGCGCTTCAGCGCCTCCATCAGGTCGACCACCGGCGTCTCGGGAACCGGCTCCGGCTTGGCGATCTCCTGACCGTCGAGCTTCGCCTCCAGCATCTGCCGCAGGTCGCTGCGGTACTGACTATGGAGCTCGGCCGGCTCGAACTCGGCGACGAGGCTCTCCATCACCTGCTGGGCGAGCTTGAGCTCCGCCTCCTTCACCTCGGTGCCGGCGACGGCCTCGTCGATCTCGGCCTGGGAGCGCACGTCCTCGGCAAGGAACAGCGTCTCGAGCACGAGCGCGTCGCCCTTGGGCCGGATCAGGCAGAAGTACTCGGCGCCTCGCAGGATGAAGCGGCCGATGCCGCCCATGCCCGCCTGCCTCATCGCCTCGAGCAGCAGCACGTACGGACGGCGCTGCGCGGGCGCGGTCGCGGGCGCCAGGTAGTACGTGCGGTCGAGGTAGACAGGATCGACCTCGTCCAGGTCGACGAACCGGGTGATGTCGATCGAGCGGGAGTCGTCGTGCTGCGCGATCGCCTCGAGGTCGGCGTCCTCGACGATCACGAACTCGCCCTTGGCCACCTCCCAGCCCTTGACGATCTCGTCCCGGCCGACCTCACGCTCGTGCGTCGGGCACCAGCGCTTCTGTTGGATCGGAGTCCTGCACTCGCGGTGGAGCGTGCGGAAGCTCACGTCCGACTGCTTCGCCTTCGGCGTGGTCGCGAGAGCCAGGCCAACGGGGATGTTGACCAGGCCGAAAGAGATGGATCCATTCCAGATAGTGCGCATGGGCCGCCTCGGAATTGTAGAGGGACCAGGGTGTTTCGCCCCCGGGTCACGGTTCCCTCCCGGATTACCATTCGAGCGTGGCGACGACGACGGCGACGGGGACACGCACGATCGCGCGCCTTTGGCAGGACGCCGTCACACGCGACCCGGCTGGAACGGCATACCTCATCGAGGACAGCGGCCGCTGGCACTCGGTCTCCTGGGCCGAGGCCGGTCGGGCCGTCGACGAGCTCGCCCACGGACTGCTCGCCCTCGGCGTCCGCAAAGGGGACGCGTTCGCGATCCTGGCGTCGACCCGTCTCGAATGGGTGCTGTTCGATTTCGCGCTGGCCCTCGTCGGCGCGGTTACCGCGCCGATCTACACGAACAGCTCAGCGCGCGACGCCACGTACGTGATCGAGCATTCGGAGGCGATCGGCATCCTCTGCGAGGACGACGCGCAACGTGCCAAGGTCGACGGGCTCGCGCTCGACCACGTGCTCACGTTCGCCGATCTCGATGAGCTCAGGACACGCGGACGGGACCATGCGCGCGCCAATCCCGACGCGGTCGAACGCGCCGTCGCGGAGATCGGGGACGACGACCTCTTCACGTACATCTACACGTCGGGAACGACCGGGCCGCCGAAGGCGTGCATGATCCGTCACCGCAACTACTTCACGATGGTCGACGAGATCCGGCAGGTCGCCGACTTCACGGTCGCAGGCGACGTGATGCTGCTCTATCTCCCGCTCGCACACAACTTCGGCCGCTGTCTGACACTGCTGGGCGCGCACATCGGCTACACGATCGCGTTTTGCCCGGACCCTTATGCGGTCGCCGAAGCGCTGCCGGCGGTGAAGCCGACCGTCTTCCCGAGCGTGCCGCGGGTCTTCGAGAAGGTGCACACCGGGGTGACGCTGAAATTCGCCGAGGCGAAGGGTGTCAAGCGGCGGCTGATCGACTGGGCGCTCCCCATCGGCCGGGAGGTCAGCGCACTCCGCCAGGCCGGACAACGCGTTCCGGCAGGGCTCAACGCGCGCCATCGCCTCGCCGACCGCCTCGTCTACTCGAAGGTCAAGGACCGCCTCGGGGGCCGCCTGCGCATCGGCGTCTCGGGCGGCGCGCCGCTGGCGAAGGAGATCATCGAGTTCTTCCACGCGATCGACATCCTCATCCTCGAGGGCTACGGCCTGACGGAATGCACGACGGCGGCGACGGTCAACCGGCCCTCGCGCTACCGGTTCGGCACGGTCGGGCCGGCGTTGCCGGGCGTCGAGCTCCGGATCGCCGACGACGGCGAGGTGCTGATCAAGAGCGAGACGAACTTCGCGGGCTACTTCAAGGACGAGGAGGCCACGCAGGAGGTGCTCCCCGGGGACGGCTGGCTGCGCTCCGGCGACGTCGGAGCCCTCGACGCAGACGGCTTCCTCACGATCACCGACCGCAAGAAGGACATCCTCGTTACGGCGGGCGGCAAGAACGTCGCCCCCCAGAACCTCGAGAATGCGCTCAAGACGCACCCGATCGTGTCGCAGGCGCTCGTCGTGGGCGACCGGCGCCCGTACGTCGCCGCTCTGATCACACTCGCGGAGGGCGTCTCGCGCGAACAGGCCGAGCCTGAAATCGAGCGGGCCGTGGAGGACGTCAACCGCGAGCTGTCGCGCTTCGAACAGATCAAGCGCTACTCGATCCTGCCGCGCGACTTCAGCGCCGACGAGGGTGAGGTGACGCCGACGCTGAAGCTGAAGCGGCGGGTCTGCCAGGAGCACTTCGCGGCCGAGATCGAGGCGCTCTACTCCTGAACGACGTTTTTTTGGTCGCGTCCGCGTTCCTGGCGAGCGCGGTCGAGAGCGTGGAGGCGTTGACGATCGTGCTCGCCATGGGCGTCACGCGCGGCTGGCGATCGACGCTCGTCGGCGCCGGGGCGGCGACCTTGGCGTTGGCCGCGATCGTGGCCGCGCTCGGCCCGGCGCTGACCGTGATCCCGATCGAGGTGCTGCGGCTCGTCGTCGGCGCACTGCTGCTCGTCTTCGGGTTGCAGTGGCTCCGCAAGGCGATCCTGCGCGCCAGCGGCTGGCGCGCCCTCCGCAACGAGGACACGGCGTTCCAGCGCCAGGCCGCTGCGGCCCAGTCCGCACCACGGGAGGAGCGCGCTGGGCTCGACTGGTACGCGTTCACGATCTCGTTCAAAGGCGTCCTGCTGGAAGGCCTCGAGGTGGCGTTCATCGTCCTCACGTTCGGCAGCACGCAGGGCAGCATTCCGCTCGCGGCGGCGGTCGCAGCCGCGGCGGTCCTGCTGGTCGCGGCAGCGGGCGTCGTTGTGCGGGGCCCGCTCAGCCGTGTGCCGGAGAACACGCTCGCCTTTGCCGTCGGCGTGATGCTGACGACGTTCGGGACGTTCTGGGGGGCCGAGGGCGCGGGCGTCGACTGGCCCGGCGACGACGCGTCCCTGCCGGGCGTGCTCGCGTTCGTGCTGTTGGTCTCGCTCGGCTTTGTGACCGCGCTGCGGCGACAGAGGCTGGCGCCCGCGTGAGACGGTTCGGCCGCTTCTGGTGGGACTTCGTCGTCGGCGACGACTGGCACGTGGCGGCCGGGATCGCGCTCGCGTTCGGGCTCACCGCGCTCCTGGCGACAACCTCCGTCCCGGCCTGGTGGTTGCTGCCGCTCGCTGTCGCGGCCGTGCTCTGGTCGTCGCTACGTCGCGCGGCGCGTTAGACGCGGCGCCCGCCGACGAACGCCGACGAGTAGTAGCCGCTCAGCGACGAGATCTTCACGACGTCGCCGGTGTGCGGAGCGTGGATGAACTGCCCCCCGCCGATGTAAATCCCCATATGGCTTGCGCCGGAGAAGAAGACGAGATCGCCGGGCTCCAGCTGGCTCAACGAGACCGGGATGCCCATGCCGTACATGGCGTAGGAACTGTGCGGCAGCGAGACGCCGATCTGCGCGAACACGTACATGACGAAGCCCGAGCAGTCGAACCCGCGCGGGGTCGAGCCGCCCCACACGTACGGGACTCCCAGGTAGTGCATCGCGATCCCGACGACGCCCCCGTGGACGTTCGGCGGAGCAACGGTTGAGCCTTCCGGCGTCGACGCGCCGACGCCGATCCCGCTGACGGAAGGCACCGTCTGGCCGGCGATGCGCGCCTGCGCCGCCGCCGCCAGCTGCCGCTGCTGCGCGGCCTCGGCTGCCTTGATGCGCTCGATCTCGCCGCGGATCGAGGAGAGCAGATGGCGGCGCGCGGACAGCTGCGACTCGATGTGCTGCCGCTGCGCCGCCTTTGCCGCCACGACGTGCTGCTGTTCCACGCGCGCGTTGTGCAGCAGCACACGGTGATGCTGGATCTCGGCCTTGAACGACGTCACCTGCCGGACGATGCTCGCGTCCTGACTCGACGTCGAGTTGATCGTCTCGACGCGGTTGAGGAGGTCCTCGAAGCTCGTGGAGCCGAGCAACACGGCGAGGGTCGAGTTGTCCTGCGTCGACGTGTACGCGGTGACGAGTCGCGCCGCGAGCGACTTCTGCGCGACCTTCAGGTTCGCTCGTGCAAGCGTGAGCTGCTTGCGGTTCTCGCGCAGGTCCCCCTCGATCTTCTGCAGCCGCACGTTGGCGAGGTTGTACGCCTCGACCGCAGCCTCCAGGTTGCGGTCGATCGACTGAATCTCTCCGAGCACCCGTTGCGCCTGCGCCTGTTTCGCTGCGACACTGCCCGGATCGGCGTTTGCGGACGCCGCGGCGCAAAGCGCGGCTACGCCGATCACGAACGCCTGCGCCTGTCGTCTCCTTCTAATGGTCACCAGCGGGGAGAATCGGATCGACGGGCACACCGGAGGGGGCCGGTCCGCACAAGTTCGGCACCCTAGCAGCGTCTTCGGATGTCTGCAACCGCTTTCCGAGCCGAAAAGTGCCCAATCCTGCCAAGTATGAGGACCGCACAAAGTCACCGATTTCGGCGGGTTCAAGGCCTAAACACTTCAAAACATTCTTATTTGTGAGGAGGGCCACAAGGCCCGGCCATTGGTAGTGTCCTCCCCCGTGCGTGGTGGACGGGAGAGCCGCCTCGCGCTCGGGCTCGCACTCGCCTCGGCACTTCTGCTCGGCGCGTCGCTGGCGGGAGCGCAGAACACGGCCACATTGCAGAAGCAGCAACGCCTCCTCGCGGCGAGGTCGCAAACGGCGCTGCTCGGCCTCTATGCGCTCGACTCTCGCCTCGCGCAGGCACGCAGCGAGCTCGCGCGCATCCGCGCACGCGTCGCCGCGTTGCGCGCAGAGCGCGCGCAAGTGCAGCAGGAACTGACGATCGTCGCGCGCAACCTACGCGTCTCGCAGCGTGTCCTCGGCGATCACCTGCGCGTTCTGTACGAGGAAGGCGAACCGGATGCGATTGCGATCCTGCTCGGCTCGAGCTCGCTCGACGACGCGGTGACACGGCTCAACGAGCTCGAGCAGAGCGCTCGGCAGGGTGCGAACGCCGTGACCGACGCGCAGAACGGACGCACCAGGCTCGCCCAGCTGGCAGACACGCTCGCCGCGCGCGTGCGCGAAGCCCAGGCGCTCGAGGCGCGTGCGCAGCAGACGACAAATGCGCTCGCCAACGCGCGCGCGCAACGGGCCGCCTACCTCGCGTCCCTCGCCCGTGCTCGTCGGCTGACCGCCAAGCAGATCAAGTCGCTCGACCGCAGGGCTCAGCGCGTCGTCGAGCAGGCACAGACGGTGCAAGCCCACTCGGCGGCGCGGGCTGCTCCCGTGACCGCCCGACCGCGGACGATCACGGTGACGGCGACGGGCTACTCGATGCCCGGCCACACCTCGACGGGCCTGCCGGTGGGGGCCGGGGTCGTCGCGGTCGATCCCTCCGTGATCCCGCTCGGGACGCGGATGACGATCCCGGGCTACGGTGAAGGGGTCGCTGCCGACACGGGCGGCGCGGTCACCGGCAACACGATCGACCTGTGGTTCCCGACGCTTGCCGACGCGCTTGCATGGGGCCGACGCACGGTTACCATCACCCTGCACTAGACTTTTCCCACTCCAAGGGTCGGAGGACGCCCAGCATGAGTACGCCCGCGAGTGTGGACCAACTAGCGTTGGAGGACGTCCGCGTCTTGATCGTGGACGATCACGACCTGTTCCGAAGCGGCCTGCGCAACCTGCTGGAGGACGAGGGCGTCCAGATCGTCGGCGAGGCCGCGGCCGGCCAGGAGGCGCTCAAAATCGTCCGCGAGCTTGCCCCGGACGTAGTCGTGATGGATCTGAACATGCCCGGAATGGGAGGCGTCGAGGCGACCCGGCACATCTCGACGATCGCCCCGCTGACGCGCGTCCTGATGCTCACGATCTCCGACCAGGACAACGACGTGATCGACGCGATCCTTGCCGGCGCGTGCGGATACCTGCTCAAGGACTCGTCGATCCAGGAGCTGATCGCCGGCATCCGTGCCGCCTCGATGGGCGAGTCGCTGATCTCGCCGACGATCGCGGCGAAGGTCTTGCAGCGCATCAGAGCGACGAACCGCCAGCCGGAGATCGAGACGACGATCCGCGCCGAGCTCTCCGAGCGGGAGATCGAGGTCCTCAAGCTGATCGCGAACGGCAAGGACAACGCGATGATCGCCGGCGAGCTCCACATCAGCCCGAAGACGGTCAAGAATCACATCAGTAACATCTTGATGAAGTTGCAAATTGATAATCGAATCCAAGCAGCGGTGTACGCCGTCCGCAGCGGGATCGTTTAATTCTCCGAGCGGAGCGAAGGACTAACTCCTCACCCGCGGAAAATGCGCAGCATTTTCC
>JBKPGW010000267.1:0-24075 GCA_046729555.1 Actinomycetota bacterium
CGGCGATTACCACGGTGACACACAGGGCGCCGCCGTTCACGCGCTTGCGCGGTCGCTCGCTCTTCTCGGCGACGAAACCGGCGCCGTTGACGCGTACCGGCGTGCCGTCGACCTCCTCACGGCCCACGGCCGCCGCGCCGACGCCGGCGAGGCGGCTCTCGAGTGGGCGAACTTCCTCGGCGAGCGCGGGCGCGAGGACGAGGCTGAGCCCATCCTTCGCCGCGCTTACGATCTCGGCGTGACCGCCGAGACCGCACCGACCGCCAAGCGTTGACCCTCGAGCGGGTCGTTCGTCCCGCCGGCCCGTTCGCGCTCGCGCTCTCCACGAAGCATGCGGGCGACGCGACGCGGCATCTCCGTGACGGGAAGCTGACGACGACACTCCGCACCGGCGATCGCGTCGAGGTGGGCTCCGCCCACCAGTTGGTCGACGGGCGCGTCGTGCTGCGGGCCGAATCGCAGGAGGGTCTCGAGCGGCTGCGGTTCATCGTCCCGGTCGATGCCGATCACACGGAGTTCTTGCGCCGCTTCGCGCGCGATCCGCTGATCGGCGAGGCGACCTTGCGGTTCCAGGGGATGCGGCAACTGCGGCTGCCGACCGTCGCGCAGACGCTGCTACGCGCGCTCTGCGGACAGCTGATCGAGTCGCGGCACGCACGAGAGCTCGAGGTGCGGATCGTGCGGGCGGTCTCCCCTCGTGTCGAGGGAACGACACTGCACGAGCCGCCGACGTCGAGCTCCTTCGCACGACTTGCTCCCGCGCGGCTCCGGCAGCTTGGCCTGCACGCGCGCCGTGCCGCCGCCCTCGTCCGGATCTGCCGCTCGTTCGACCTCGAGCGGCTGCACGGCCTGCCCACGGCGAAAGCGGCCGAGTTCATCGAACGCGAGCGCGGGCTCGGGCCCTGGTCGGCCGGGATCGTGTGCCTCGAAGGATTGGGCCGCTACGAGCGAGGGCTGGTCGGCGACCTCTCGCTGATCAAGCTGATGTCGCGGCTGCGAGGACGCTGGGTCGAGGGCTACGAGACGGCGGAGCTACTGGAGCCGTACGGCGAGTGGGCGGGACTGGCCGGCCTCTACCTCGTGAAGGCGTTCTCGCACGGGATGATCCCGCTGCCGGAGGCGCGGCCGGTGCGCTTTCCGCGCCCTGCGTACGCATGATCGAGCTCGTCCTCGGCGACATCACGCGGCAGGACGTCGATGCGATCGTGAACGCCGCGAATCCGACCCTGCTCGGCGGCGGCGGAGTCGACGGAGCGATCCACCGAGCCGGCGGGCCGGAGATCCTCGCCGAATGCCGCGGGCTGGGCGGATGCGAGCCCGGCGACGCGAAGGCCACCGGCGCCGGCGACCTGCCCGCGCGCCATGTCATCCACGCCGTCGGTCCGATCTGGCACGGCGGCCGGGCAGGCGAGGCGGAGCTCCTCGCCTCGTGTCACCGCCGCACGATCGAGCTGGCGGACGAGCTCGGCTGCAAGTCGCTGGCGTTCCCGGCGATCTCGACCGGCGCGTACGGCTATCCGGTGGAGCTGGCCGCACCGGTCGCGATCGAAGCGACCAAAGAAGCGCTGGCCGCACACCCGAACGTCGAGGTCGCCCGCTTCGTCTTTCGCGACGAGGCGACCCTCGCGCCCTATCGCGCCGTCACGGAAAAGGCTGGTGTCTGACCCCGGTGGGGTCAGACCCCTCCGCGCCTAGACTGCGGCGATGGCCACCAACCGCAGAATTGCGATCCTCGGCGCCGGCAAGATCGGCGAGTCGCTGCTCGCCGGACTGCTCAGCTCCGGCTGGCGCAAGCCCGCCGACATCATCGTCACCGGACGTCGCGAGGAACGGCTGCAGGAGTTGACCGAGCGGCACGGCGTGGCGGCCACGCTCGACAACACCGCGGCCATCGCTGACGCCGGGATGATCGTGCTCGCCGTCAAGCCGCAGGACTTCGACGTCCTGCTCGGCGAGGTCGGCGGGCTGATCACGACGGAGCAGACCGTCCTTTCCGTCGCCGCCGCGATTCCGACGTCCCAGATCGAGGCGCGGCTGTCCCCGGGCGTTCCGGTCGTCCGCGCGATGCCGAACGCGCCGGCCCTTGTGCACGAAGGCATTGCCGGTGTCTGCGCGGGCGCACACGCCGACGACGCGCACCTCGACCTCGCTGAGGAAGTGCTCACACACCTCGGCGCCGTCGCTCGTGTCCCCGAGACGTACATGGACGCGGTCACGGCCGTGTCCGGCTCGGGCCCGGCGTACTTCGCGCTGCTCGCCGAGGCGATGATCGAAGCGGGCATCCTGCTCGGGCTCGGCCGCGAGACCTCGACGCAGCTCGTCGTGCAGACGATGCTCGGTACCGCCAAGCTGCTGCGCGACGAACAGATCCATCCCGTCGAGCTCCGCGAGGCCGTCACCTCGCCGGGCGGGACGACGATTCGCGCCATCCGCGAGCTGGAACAGGCAGGCGTCCGCGCCGCGTTCCTCAATGCGATCGAAGCCGCAATGGAAAGGTCACGCGAGCTCGCGGCCGGCGAGCAGTGACCGACGTCGAGCTCGTCGTCGTCGAGGACGAGCAGGAGGTCGCGGCCGTGGTCGGCGAGCGGCTCGCGCGGGCGGCGCGCGAGGGAGGCAACGTCGTCCTCACCGGGGGGAAGACACCGGAGCAGGCGTACAAGGAGGCAGCCCGACGAGCGCCAGACTGGAGCAAAGTCGAGCTCTGGTGGGGAGACGAGCGCTGCGTCTCGCCCGAGGACGACAACTCGAACTACGGGATGGCGAAGCGCTCGCTGCTCGACCGCCTCGAACGCGCGCCCGCCGGCGTGCACCGCATCAAGGGCGAGCTCGGCAAGGAGGCGGCCGCCGCTGCGTACGAACGCGAGCTCGACGACACCCGGCTCGACCTGCTGCTGCTCGGCGTCGGCCCGGACGGCCACGTCGCCTCCCTCTTCCCGAACGCGCCGACCCTACGGCAGCGCAAGAAGGTGCTTCCGGCGGAGGCGGGGCTGGAGCCGTTCGTCGACCGCGTCACGCTCAGCCTGCCCGCCCTCTGCAGCGCCGCGGAGGTCCTCTTCCTGTTCACCGGGGCGGCCAAGGCCGATGCCGCCGCCCGCGCCTTCGCCGCGCAACCGAGCCAAGACACGCCCGCCAGCCTCGTCCGGGCGCGCGACGGCCGCACCGTTGCAATCCTGGATCGGGCTGCTGCAGCCAAGCTTCCGGCTTGACAGAGGCGTCTCTATATGTAGAAGTGCCTCGGGGCTGTGCAGGAAACGCTGATACTCGACAAACCCGAGCAGTTGAAGGCGCTCGGTCATCCGCTTCGCGTCCGCGTCCTCGAAATGCTCGGGCAAGAGGGCGACTGGCAGCTCACGAACCGGGAGCTCGCGCAACGGCTCGGGGTTGATCCCGGCCACCTCCACTTCCACGTCCGCATGCTCCTGAAGGCGGGCCTGATCGAGCTCGCCCAGTCCGAGGGCCGCGGGCGGGAGAAGCCGTATCGCGCGGTCGCCAAGGTCTTCCGCGTTGCGCCGGAGCTCCTCGCCGCGGGCGGAGCGAGCGACCTGCAGGCCGCGATGATCGACCAGGTGCAGCGCGCGCATGCGCTCTATTCGACGGCCGGCGTGTTCCGCAGCGCACAGCTCGAGGTCAAGTTGACGATCGAGCGCGCGCTCGAGCTGATGGCGGCGTTCCTCCAAGCGGCGCGTGAGCTCGAAGACGAGGACGCCGACAAGGTCGTCCTCACGATGTTCGCGCACCCGCCGGCGCACCAGGATTAAAACCGAACTGCTGGGGTCAGACCCCCGGGAGTAGTGGCGAGCTGAGCTCAGCGGCGATCCCGCGTCGCTCGGCGAGGGCCTGCAAGACCATCACCGTGTCCGCGACCGGCAGGTCCTCGAGGTACTCGTCACGTGTCTCGAACGACTCGAGCACCTCCTCGATCGCCTCGGTGTAACCGACGGTGTCTTGCGCCGCGATCATCGCCAGGGCATCGCCGACCGCGGCCGGGAAGCCGTCATGCGTGCGCAGGCCGTCGGCGAGCACGCGGGCCTCTGCATCACGGCCGAGCACGAGCAGGGCGAGGCACGCCGCGTAGCGCCCGATCGGGGAATCCGTCTCCCCGGCGTGCTGAGCGAGCGTCCACTCCGCGTCGGCCTCGGCCCCGCCCCAGTTGCCCGCGAGGATGCGCGCCTTCAACATCCCGATCGGTCGGCCCCAGCTCCCTGATGGCGCGTGCTCGTAGCTCTCCCTGTAGCGCTGGACCGCTGTCGCGAACCATTCCCGGGCGGACTCCGTATTGCCGCCCATGAGCTCCGCGATCCCGGCGCCGGCGGCGGCGTTGCCCATGCGCGTCAGCTGGCGTTGGCGAGCGTCGTGATCCGCCGCCTCCGGCAGTCGACGCTCGCCGTCTCGGTAGCGTTCCTGTTCTCGCCGTGCGTGCGCGGCCCAGTCGGTCACAGCGGGAGCTTATGAAAAGGCCGTTCTGCGACCTGCAACTCGAGAGACTGCGCCCGGCGACGGCCTCGGTCCGTACCGGCGGCTGCTCGACGCGTGCCGCGACGGCAAGCTCGAGACCGGCGGGTCGATCCTCCTCCAGTTCCAGCGGGAGCCGATGTCGGCCGACTGCTGGCAGCCGGAAGACCTACGCACTCGTTTAGAAGACGCCGCATAGAGTTGTTCTGATGGAGCGCCGGGAGGTCGTGTTCGTGGACGGCGTCCGCACGGCGTTCGGCCGGGCGGGCCCGCAGGGCATCTTCTGGAAGACGCGCGCCGACGACATGGCGGTCAAGGTCGTGCGCGAGCTCCTGCGCCGCAATCCGAAGATCCCGGTCGAGCGGATCGGCGACGTCATCTTCGCCGCGACCGCACAGGTGGGCGACCAGGGACTGACGCTCGGCCGCGACGTCGCGCTCCTCGCGGGCATTCCGCAGTCCGTGCCCGGCTTTGCGGTCGACCGCATGTGCGCGGGCGCCCTCACCGCCGTCACCGCGGGCGCCGGCGAGATCGCGCTGAGCGCGTGCGACATCGTGCTCGCCGGCGGCGCCGAGCACATGGGCCACCACCCGATGGCCGAGGAGGTCGACTTCAACCCGCGCTTCGTCGCCGAACGGCTCGTCGACACGTCGGCCGTGACGATGGGCGCGACGGCGGAGAACCTGCACGACCGCTTCCCACAGATCACGAAGGCGGACGCGGACGCCTTCGCCGTGCGCTCACAGCAACGCGCCGCAGCCGCCTGGCAGAACGGCGTGATGCGCGAGACGGTCGTGCCGATGACCGTCTTCACGGACGACGGCTGGAAGGCCGCCGACCGCGACGAGTTCCTCCGCCCGGACACCTCCATGGAGGGCCTGGCGGGACTGCGGACGCCATTTCGCCCCGGCGGACGCGTCACGGCAGGCAACTCCGCCGGGCTGACCGACGGCGCGACCGCGTCGTTCCTCGCCGCTGAGGAGACGGCCGCGGAGCTCGGGCTCGAGCCGAAGATGCGCCTCCTCGCGTTCGCGTTCGCCGGAGTCGAGCCGGAGCTGATGGGCATCGGGCCGATCCCGGCGACCAAGCGCGTGCTCGCGCAGACCGGCCTCACGCTCGACGACATCGGGCTCTTCGAGCTGAACGAGCCCTTTGCCGTGCAGGTGCTGACGTGGTGCGACGGGCTGGGGATCGATCCCGAGGACGAGCGGCTCAATCCGTACGGCGGAGCGATCGCGTGCGGCCATCCGCTGGCCGCGACCGGCGTGCGCCTGATGGCGCAGCTCGCCTACGGGTTCAAGGAGCGACCGGGCGTGCGCTACGGCCTGACCGCCCTCTGCGTCGGCATGGGCATGGGCGCTGCTTTGCTGTGGGAGGCGGTGCAGCCGCCCGTCCGCGCTAGCGGACCGGTGGAGGGGGTTCGGGGGAACCGGGAGGTTCCGCCGACGGGAGCGCCAATTGCCGATAACTGAGTTCAAGGTCACGCGCGTCGGCGACGTCGCGCTCGTGACGATCGACAACGGCGAGGACTGGACGAAGCCGACCTTCTTCGGAGAGGCCGCGCTCGAATCGTGCGAGCGCGCGCTGACCGAGCTCGAGCGCGGCGACGTCCGCGCCGCCGTCATCACCGGCAAGCCGTTCTTCTTCGCCGCCGGTGCGGACATCACCGAGTTCCCGGACATCACCCGCGAACGCGCCGTCGAGGGCGCACGCGCCGGGCACGAGCTGTTCGGCCGCCTGCGCGAGCTGCCGTTCCCGACCGTGGCGGCGATCAACGGCGCCTGCCTCGGCGGCGGCGTCGAGCTCGCGCTGCATTGCACCGCCCGCACGATCTCCAGCGCAGTGCGCCACTTCGCGTTCCCGGAAGTCTTCCTCGGCCTCTTCCCCGCCTGGGGCGGTACACAGCTGCTGCCACGGCTCGTCGGCCCCGAGGCGGCGATCAAGGTCATCGTCTCGAACCCGCTGCGCCAGAACCGGATGCTCAAGGCCGCGGACGTCATGGAGCTGGGCATCGCCGACCGCCTCTTCGACCCGGTCGAGTTCGTCGACGACTCCCTCGCCTTCGCGCTCGAGCTCACCGAGCGTCCGCTCGAGCGCACCGAGCCGGACTGGTCCGAGGCCGAGACGACCTTTCGCCGGGCACGCACCGCCGTCGACGACGCCGTGCACGGCGCCGCGCCGGCGCCGTACGCCGCCCTCGACCTGATCGAGGGCGCGCGCGAATGGAGTGTCGAGGAGGGCTATCGCCGCGAGGAGGAGGCGATCGGAGAGCTGCTTCCGGGCCCGCAGGCGCAGGCGTCGATCTACGCGTTCCAGCTTGTCGAGCAGCGCGCAAAGAAGCATCCGGAGAAGCCGAAGGCCGCCCCGCGGGACGTGCGGAACGTGGGCATCGTCGGCGCCGGGCTGATGGCCCGCCAGATCGCCGCGCTCTTCCTGCGGCGGCTCGAAGTACCGATCGTGATCCGCGACGTGAAACAGGAGATCGTCGACGAGGCGATCGCGGAAATCGGCGCCGAAGCGGGGAAGCGGCTCGACGAACCGAAGGCGCGTTTTCTCGCGTCCATCGTCTCGGGCAGCACGACGTACGACGGCTTCGCCGACTGCGACCTCGTGCTGGAAGCGGTGTTCGAGGAGCTCGAAATCAAGCAGCAGGTGTTCGCGGAGCTGGAGGACGTCGTCGCCGACGACTGCATCCTCGCGACCAACACGTCCGCGTTGTCGATCACGGACATGTCCACGCAGCTGCGCCACCCGGAGCGCGTCGCCGGCATGCACTTCTTCAATCCCGTTGCACTGATGCCGCTGCTCGAGGTCGTGCGCGCGGAGGAAACGTCCGAGGAAGCGCTCGCGACCGTGTGGACGGTCGGCGAGAAGTTGCGCAAGCGCCCGATCCTCGTCGAGGACGCGCCCGGGTTCGTCGTCAACCGCGTGCTGACGCGGATGACACGCGTGATCATGGACGCCGTCGAGCACGGCACGCCGGTCGACGAGGTGGACGAGGCAGTGATGTCGCTCGGCATGCCGATGGCGCCGTCCGTCCTGTTGCAGATGGTCGGGCCGCGTGTTGCGAACCACGTGCTCGAGCGGATGCACGACGCGTTCCCGGACCGCTTTCCGCTCTCGCCCGCGCTGGCAGCGCTCGCGGAGGGCGGCGAGCCGGTCGTCGTCGGGAACGCCGCGCGCACACGCGAGCAGATCGTCGAGGACGTGCTCGAGGCGGTCGCCGACGAGATCCACCGGCTGCTCGAGGAAGGCGTCGTCGCGGAGGCCGCGGACGTCGACACGGGGCTGCTGCTCGGCGCCGGCTGGCCCTTCTTCCTCGGCGGCATCACCAAGCATCTCGACCAGATCGGCATGTCGGAGCGCCTCTTCGGGCACACCTTCGCGGAAATGAGAGAGGGTGCTGCGGCATAGCACCCCCACCAGCAATACTTGCCGGCTTCTGGCCCGCGATCACGCGGCGCCAGAGTCCACCCTCGCCCTTAGCAAGGCAGACTAGCCTTGCTGCGGACGAGTGCGGCCTCTGGCTTGGTGCTCGCAACCCAGAAGCTCGGCAGCATCACTGGCGGGGGTGCTAATGGCGCAAGACGACTGGCGAATCCGAATCGAGCTTCCCGACGAGGAAGGCGCGCGCGGCCTGCTCGACCGGCTCGGCCTGACGCGGCACGATGCCGAGGAGCTCGCTGACGAGTTGCGCGAGCACCGGCTGGCCGTCTCGCGTGACGGCGACACCGTCTTCGTCTACGCCGCGAGCGGCATGCAGGCGGAGCAGGCGAGCCGGATCGTCGAGCAGGAGCTCGAGGAGGCCGGCTTCACGCCGACGCGCTTCGTGACCGAGCACTGGCTGCACGAAGACGAACGCTGGGACGACGAGCCCGACCAGCCCGACGCGGAGGAGGACCTGCTCGAGCGGGGCTACGCACCCTGGGAGGTGCGAGTCGAATGCGAGAGCCTCGGTCAGGCCCACGACCTCGCCGAGCAGCTCCGGGCCGAGGGCTTCGACGTCTCCCGCACGTTCACGTACGTCATCGCCGGCACTGCCGACCGTGACCAGGCCGTCGAGCTTGCCCGCCGCATCCACGGCCACGTCCAGCCGGGCGGCGAGCTGGTCTACGAGGTCCAGCCCCAGAACCCGTTTGCGGTGTTCGGGGGATTGGGCGGCTAGGCCGCCGCGCCCGATATACTTGCTAGACGACGCCCGCCTTGGGGATTGCGGGGTCGCCTTTTCTGACAAGTGCAGCGCATTTGGTGCTGCGTCCATGCAGGAGATCAAAGAGCAGCCGACCACAGCGTCGGAGGCAACGGACGGCCTGACGGCCGCCGCCCTCCGAGCGGAAGCCTGGGCTGGTGAGCCCTTCCTCAGGGAGGGCGAAGACCCGGCCCGAGCGCTCGCGCCGGGAACGTCGCGGCGCCGAGCGCTCGACGACGCACACACCGAGATCGAGGCGCGCGGGCGCACGCCCTCGTCCGACTGGAAGGTGCAGTACGGCCTGATGCTCGGGCTCGAGCGCGTGCTCGCCGAACAACGTCCGCATCTGGCCTCCGGCACCGAGCTGCGCCGCCATCAGGTCGACGCGCTCGCCGGGATGCTCACCGAGCTGATCGCCTCGCACGAGAAGGAGGCGAACGGAAACGGGGCCCCGATCGAGGTCGTCCAGGAGGAGGAAGAGCCCGAGGAGGACTCGGCCGAGGACGTCCTCGACGAGGAGGAAGACGAGCGGGAGTACACCGGGCCCGACCCGGGTGCGGTCCGCCGCTACCGGTTCCGCCATCCGACGGCGTCCGGCAAGACGATTGCCGCGGCGGGATTCGTCGAGGCTGCGCGTACGCTTGGTGTCCTGATCCTCACCCACCGGCGACTGCTCGTCTCGCAGTTCCAGCGCGACTTGACGACGGAGGGCTACGGCGACCGCTTCTCACCGCCGATCGAGCGCGGCAAGGACCCGTTGCGCGGCGGCAACCCGCTGACGATCCAGACCTACGCGTGGTTCGCGCGCCACCAGGACACGCTCTCGCGGGACGCATACCAGCTCGTGATCTGCGACGAGGCGCACACAGCGCTCGGCGAGAAGACGAGCAAGGCGATCCGCTCGTTCCCGGAGCCGATCTACATCGGCATGACGGCGACCGAGCAGCTGATCGCAAAACAGGTGTCGGATGTCTTCCCAGCGTCGGTCGACGACCTGCCCTTACAGGATGCCGCGCGACGCGGACTGATCGCACCGCTGCGCGACCTGCGTGTCCCGCCCGTAGCGGCGATCAACCAGGTGCCGATCGTCGGCGGTGACTTCGACCAGGAGATCCTCGCCAAGACGCTCGACCACCAGGCGCTCAACCAGGCGGCCGCGAGCCTCTACCGCGACCGCTTCGACCACACGCCGGGGATCGTGTACGCCGCAGGCGTCGACCACGCCTACAACCTCGCGCAGGAGTTCCGCGCGGCCGGCCTGCAGGCGGAGGCTGTGTCTGGACGCACGCCGCCCGTGCGCCTCGCCGAGACGCTGGCGGCGTACGAGCGCGGCGAGATCAACGTGCTCATCAACGCGATGCTGCTCGCCGAGGGCTGGAACTCACCGCGCGCGACCGTGTGCATGCACCTCGCGCCGACGGCATCGCGGCGCGTCTACCAGCAGCGCATCGGTCGCATCATGCGCACTCATCCGCGCAAGGAGGCCGGCATCGTCGTCGACTTCGTCCCGAAGGCCGCGACCCACAACGAGCGCGTGATCTCGCTGCACTCGCTGCTCGACGCGGACTTCTACCGCGAGGGCGCGCGGGTGACGCCCGCTCCGCGTCGGCGCGTGCAGCGCCGCGCGCGACGGAAGCTGACGCCTGCGCCCTGGCTCGTGCCGGTCACTCCGGACGTTCGCCGCCGGCTCGCCGTGATCACGCGCGAGTGGCAGCGCGTCGACCCGAAGTACCTCGACGAGGACGAGCAGCGCTACTGGGCGACGATCGCGGGACGGCAGATCCGCTTCGACGAGCGCGCAGCCTTCGTCGAGAAGCTGACCGCGCGCGGCGCCTCCAGAGCCTGCCTCGAACAGTTCCTCGCCACGTGTGCTGCGGAGAACCCGAACCGCCGGCTCCGGATCATCGCGCTCTCCGACCGCGTCTCGATGACGGTCGAGCGTGCTGACTTCGACGACCTCGTCACGCTGGTCACGCAGGCGCCGACCTGGGAGAAGGACCGCATGGGCGGTGTGCGGATCCTCCTGCGCGCGATCTCCGAGGGCAAGGCAGACGCGCCCGAGCAGATCCTCGCGCGCTGGACGTGGCGGCTCGCGCGCGCGTCTCGCAAGCTGCAGGACCGCCGGGCGAGCGCGGAGTTCCCGGAGGCGAAGCGGCTGCTCGGCGCGCTCGCGAACTCGCGCGGCCATCGCCACGAGGAAAACGCCGCCAAGCTCGTCAATGCGTCGCTCGACCTCCCGTTGCCCGTCGGCGCAGCGCTGCTGGCGTCGGCCGAGGGCTACACGCCGCGGGCGACGCAGTTGATCGAGGCGGCGCGCGAGCGACTCGGCACGCTGCAGGAGGTCGCGGGCGCCCTGGCCGAGAACCTGCCCCAGCCGAAGCTGACCTCGGGCCGCTCACGGCGCCGGAAGCGGCGGAAGCGGAAGAAGAGCCAGACCGCGCAGCAGCAACAGCCTCAGCAGACGGCCGAGGCCACGCCACCCGAGGCGGAGCCAAAACCGGCTGAAACGCCTGCCGCGTAGCCTGGACTAAAGAGAGTGATCATCCTCGTCCCTATCGCATTCGCGGCGGGCGTTATCACCGTGTTCACGCCCTGCATCCTGCCGGTCCTCCCGATCGTGCTTGCCGGCGGCGCGGGCACGAAGCGGCGCCCCTACGCGATCGCGGCCGGCCTCGTGACGACGTTCACGGCCTTTTTGCTCGCGGGCGCGTGGCTCTGGGGACTGCTCGGCATCGGGAAACAGCATCAGATCCAGATCGGCGCGGTCCTGCTCGGCCTGCTCGCCGTCACGCTGATCGTCCCGAAGCTCGGTGAATGGATCGAGCGGCCGCTCGCCTTCATGACGCGCCGGCGTGTGGGCGACGCCGGCGGCGGCTTCCTGCTCGGCGCGAGCCTCGGCCTTGTCTTCATTCCGTGCGGCGGCCCTGTGCTCGCGGCCTTGACCTCGAACGTCGCCCGCGACCGCGTCGGCGGCTGGCTCGTCGTGATCGCAATCGCGTACGCGATCGGCGCGGCGCTCCCGCTGCTGGCGATTGCCGCCGGGAGCCGGCGGGTCGCATTGAGCTTCCGTCGGCACGCGCAGGCCGTTCGGGTCGCGGGCGGCGTGCTCATGGCGGCCGCGGCCGTCGTCATCTACAACGGGTGGGCAGAGAGCCTGCAGACGAAGGTGCCTGGGTACGCGCAGTGGGCGCAGGACGCGATCGAGGGCAACGGCCAGGCCAAGGACAAGCTCGCGAGCTTGAGCGGACACAAAGCGTCCGTGAAGAAGTACGTCGACGCACCCGACCTGCAGGGCATCTCGGCGTGGATCAACTCGCCGCCGCTGACAATGCAGGAGCTGCGCGGCAAGGTCGTGCTCGTCGACTTCTGGACCTACTCGTGCATCAACTGCCTGCGCACGCTCCCGTATCTCGAAAGCTGGGACAAGCGCTACCGGGCGAAGGGGCTCGTGATCCTCGGGGTGCACTCACCGGAGTTCGCGTTCGAGCACAGCCTCGGCAACGTCCGTGCGGCGGTGAAGCGACTCGGCGTTCGCTATCCCGTCGCGCTCGACAACGACTTCGGCACCTGGAACGCGTATGAGAACCAGTACTGGCCGGCGGACTATCTCATCGACCGGAACGGACACGTTAGGGGCGTCCACTTCGGGGAGGGCGCGTACGCCGAGACGGAGCGCAAGATCCGGCAACTGCTCGCGACGCCCTTGCCGCCTGCGCTCGACCAGCCCGACCGCACGCCGACCGAGCTGCGAACGCCCGAGACGTATCTCGGTTACACGCGGATCGGGAACTACGACGGCTCACCGCTCCGCACCGACGAGGCCGCGAAGTACACGTTCCCGCGGGCGCTCCCCGGCGACTCGTTCGCCTACGCCGGCACGTGGACGGTCGAAGGCGAACGGATCCTCGCCGGCAGCGGCGCCCGTCTACGCCTGAACTTCCTCGCGCGTTCCGTTCACCTGGTGCTAGGCGGTCGCGGGCAGGTCCACGTGAAGCTGAACGGGCACGAGCTGCGGACGGTGCATGTCACCGCGGACAAGCTCTACACGCTCGTGACGCAGAAGACCGCACGCGCAGGCCTGCTCGAGCTGAGCTTCACCCCCGGCCTGTCGGCGTACGCGTTTACCTTCGGGTAACCCGAACTGCTGGGGTCAGACCCCTCCGGGGTCAGACCCCTGTCCAAACTGCTGGGGTCAGACCCCTCCGGGGTCAGACCCCTGCCTTTCGATCTACGGCTGTTCTGTCGGGCCGGACGACTCCGGCCCGCCGTTTCCGCGTTCGCGGTCGCGCAGGAACCGCGTCAGTTCCGCCGCGAGGGACTCCCCGGAGGGAATCTCCTGGTCGTCGTCGAGGATCTCGGCGCGCTCCTCGAGCTCGGCGACGTACGCCGCCGTCTCCTCGTCGGAGGCGACCGCTTCGCTCACCTGCTCGCTGTAGCGGTCGGCGGCCTCGTCTAGCTCCGCGGTGTCGATGGTCGTGCCGAGGATGTCGCCGAGCCGCTGGCAGAGCGCGAGCGCGGCGCGCGGGCTCGGCGCGAGCGAGACGTAATGAGGCACCGCCGCCCACAGGCTGACCGACGGGATGTGGGCGCCGTTGCACGCGTCGTGCAGCACGCCCACGATGCCGGTCGGGCCTTCGTAACGCGAACGCTGAAGGCCAAGCCGCTCGATCAGCTCCGGATCCGTCGCGCCACCGGTCACGGGAGAGGGTCGCGTGTGCGGGACGTCGGCCAGCAGCGAGCCGAGCGTGATCATCATCTCCACCCCGAGCTCGCGCGCAAGGTCGACGATCATCCCGGCGAACGTCCGCCAGCGGAGGTTCGGCTCGATCCCGAGCAGCAACACCGCGTCGCGCTCCAGGCCCGGAATCGGGGCGTGGTAGAAGGCGTTTTCCGGCCAGTCGATCCGGCGCGTGCGTCCCTCGACGAGCGAGACGTGCGGCCGCGTCGCCTGGAAGTCGAAAAAGCCCTCGGGCTCGATCTCGGCGAATCGCTCCGCCTCCCAGGTCTTGGCCAGATAGCCGCCGGCGAGCGAGGCGCCCTGCCCACCGTCGTTCCAGCCGCGAAAGGCGGAGATCAATACCGGCTCGCGCAGCGCGGGCCGGGCGACGATCCGGAGTTCCTCAGCGATCGGCCAAGTCTACGTTCGGCCGCCAGAACAGCGTGGCCAGGGCGATCGTGCCGATCCACACCGTGGCCGCCAGGGACACGTGCACGAGCACGAGCCCCCAGGGCAGATGCGTCCGCCACTGCAGCTCCCCGAGCCCCATCTGCGCCAGCAGGACGACGAAGACGCTCGCGCCGAGCACGAAGAGCCGCGGTGAGCGCGAGCGGCGGGCAGCGAGGTAGCCGAGGCTGAAGAGGAACGTGATCAGGAAGACGCCGACGACGGCCCCGTGCACGTACACGACCGGTTCGAGCCGGCCGAGGCGATCGATGTCCTCCGCCTTGCCCCCGCCGGAGTGCGGCCCGGCGGCCGTCGCGAACGAGCCGCTCACGATCAGGACGAAGCACGCCGACGCGAACGCAAGCCCGAGTCGGCGCAGCTCGAGCGGAACGAGCGGTTCGACGCGGCCCACCTGTACCGAGCGAACCTCGAGCGCGAGCACGGTCGCGCCGCCCAGCAACGCGATCGAGAGCAGCAGATGCAGCATCACGATCGGCCAGCGCAGATCGCTCGCGACGGCAAGCAGCCCGATGGGCGCCTGCAGCAGCGTGCCGAGGAAGATCACGAGTGACAGCTGCACGAGCCGCCGTGGGAGCGCGGGAGTGCGCCGGGCCGCCAACCACGTGAGCAACGCCCACGCGATGGTCGCCGCGCCGAAGACACGGTTGCCGAACTCGATGAAGGCGTGACCGCTCTTCGCGGGCAGCGGGTGGCCCGCCTCACAACCGGGCCAGTGACGACAGCCGAGGCCCGAGTCGGTGAGACGCACGGCCGCGCCCGTGAGAACGATGAGCCAGAGCGCACCCACCTGAGCGAGGGCGACCGGAAGGAACTGCGCAGGCGAGAGGACGAGCCCACGCAGGCGCGCGAGCGCCGTCGGCTGGGCGTTCACGCCGACGAGTCTAGAGAGGCTCCAGCAACGCCGGATACCCATCGGCGCCGTCGAACGGCGTCGGCCGCGAGCCCAGGAACAAGGGCCGGTCGGCCGCGTTGAGCAGCACGGGCATCATGTCCGGCCCGCGCAGATGACCGAAGATGCCGTCTGCGCACGTCGACTCGCCGAACTCACGCACACGGTCGGCGCGCACACCGGGCCCGGTGACGACGAACGGCACCGGCTCGCCGGAGTGGATGACGTCCGGAAACGCAGGCGTCGCGTGGTCGCCGGTCAGGCAGACGATCGCACGGTCGGTCGGGAGGTCCGTCAACGACGCGTCGAGCAGCTCGACGGCCTCGCGCTTCACGTTCGGATCCTTCGTATGGCCGGCCTGGTCGATGCGCTTGTCGTGGACGTAGACGAACGTGTCGCCCGCGTCGAGGCGTTCGTTCACGAGCTCGACGTTCACGTACGGACTCTCGACGGGCGTCAATCCGACGCAGCGCCCCAGCCCGCGCAGGAACGCCGACTCGGCGGCAAACGTGCCGCGCAGGCCGTGACGCTGCTCGAACGTCGGCACGTCGTGCGGACGTCCCCACCACTTCAGCGTGATCACGTTGAAGCGCTCGCCTTCGAGCCGGTCGATCACCTCGCGGCTCCACTTCTCAGCGGCAGTCGCCGTGCGTGTCGCCTCCGGGACGAGCGGCTGCGGCCGCAGCACCGGGTGCCGGTCGCGGAAGAACGCGTCGCTGTCGGTCACGCGCTCGTCCGCGCCTCCGGAGACGCGCAGAACAGCCTCGCCGCGCCAGACGTGCGCGAGCGAGAAGGTCAGGCCGTCGACGGTGATGCCGTCGCAGAGGGCGACGAGCCGTTCCGCCTCCTCCGCGTCGCGGTCGGGATCGGGCCGGCCGGTCAGCCACCAGCCATCTTCGCGCCGTTCCGCAGGCCGCAGCGCCGCGTACGCGAAGACGTGCTCGTTGCTGACCTCCTGCCCTCGTCCGAGCGCCTCGAAGACGGCGCGGCCTGGAAACTCGTCCGGCCGGTAGCCGAGCATCGACCAGTGCGCGATCTCACTCGACGGCGCGCGGCCGGGACCGACCGCATACAGCACGCCGCAGGACCCCGAGCTGCAGAGCCGGTCGAGGTTCGGCGTGGCTGCGGCTTCGACACCGGTCTTGCCCCCGAGCGAATCGTGGGCACGGTCCGCGAGCCCGTCGAGCAGGAGGACGACGATCGGATGCACTCAGACGGTGACTTTGTCAAGCGAGTGGATCACACGCGCGACACCCGGCGGCACCAGAGCTTCCCAGTCCTCGCCGGCACGCATGGCCGCGCGCACGTCGGCGCCGGAGATGCCTTTCTCGGCACCTTCGTCCAGGACGACGACGTCGTAGCCGGCCTCGCGCATCCGCTCGAGCTTCGTGCCTCCCCAGTCGGAGAAGAGCCGCAGGTACTGCGTCACGCCGGGCGGCACGTACGCGGGCCAGAGCTCCGGCTCGTTGACCGGAAACGGGATCACGTGCGCACGGATCCCTTCGTCGTGCGCCACCTCCGTCAGCATCAGCAATCGCTCCACGTACGAGAACGGATTCGTCTCCGGCAGGTGACGCAGGGGGTCGCTCGGTTCTTCCTTGATCCGCGTCGGATCGGGGTTCGTGATGCCGATGAAGACGGCGTCGGACTGCGCGGCCGCCCCGCGCAGGTACTCGAGATGTCCGTTGTGGAAGGGCTGGAAGCGCCCGTGAATCATCCCCAGGCTCACTGAACGATGACGCCGGCGCCCTCCTCCACGCGGCCGATGCGGCGGATGAAGAGCTTGCGTGCCGTGAACTCGGCCTCGAGCGCGGCGCCGCGCTCCGCCGGAAGCGAGACGAGGAGCCCACCCGCGGTCTGCGGGTCGTAGCCGAGTGCTTCGAGCGTGCTCGGCAAGCCGTCCGTCGCGACGTGCGCGGCGGCGAAGTCGCGGTTGCGCGGATCGCCGCTCGTGCGCACACCCTTGCGCGCCAGGTCGAGCGCGCCGTCGATGGCGGGGAAGCGCTCCGACTCGAGCCGGATCCCGACGCCGCTGCGGTCCGCGACCTCGTGCGCGTGCCCGAACAGGCCGAAACCGGTCACGTCCGTCACTGCGTTCGGCTCCGACGCACGCAGCACGTCGGCGGCGTCTTTGTTCAACGTACGCATCCAGCGGATCGCGCGCGTGAGCTGCATCTCGCCCGCGAGCCCCTTCTTGTAGCCGGTCATGATCAGACCGGTACCGAGCGGCTTGGTCAAGAAGAGCGCGTCGCCCGGCTGGGCACCGTTCTTCGGCCAGATCCCGTCGGGCCGAACGGTGCCGACGACTGCGAGACCGTACTTCGGCTCGGCGTCGCGGATCGTGTGCCCGCCGGCAAGGAGCCCGCCCGCGGCTCGCACCTGCTCGTCCGCTGCGGCGAAGATCTCCGCGAGCATCTGCACCGGCAGCTCTTCGGGAAACGCGGCGATCGACAGCGCGAGCAACGGAGCGCCGCCCATCGCGAACACGTCGTTGAGCGCGTTGGTGGCGGCGATCGCGCCGTAGTCGCCGGGGTCGTCGACGACAGGCGGGAAGAAGTCGAGCGTGAAGATGAGCGCGCGCTCGTCGTCGAGCCGGTACACGGCCGCGTCGTCGGCGGGCGCGAGCCCGACGAGGAGGTTCTCCGCCTCGACGGGGACGAATCCCGCGAGTAGCTCCTCGAGACGCGCCGCCGAGTACTTCGCGGCGCAGCCGCCACAGGAAGCGAGATCAGTGAGCTTTACGCGTCCGGTCTCGGTGTCCACCAGCAAGCCCTCCTTGCCGTGAGCGCTACAGGGTAGGGGTCTTTGACGCTTTCGTCTACAGACTCCGGTCGGTTCAAACTTGTTACGAACCGGAGACGCCGACTATTCCCGCCGGAGAAGCCGGCGGCGACGCAAAGCGCCGCCGCCGTCAGGGGAGAGGAGGAGCCTTGACGGTTCCCCCGCGCCTCCTTCGGCATGTGCTGCGCGTCACCTTCTCGACTTGCAAGGATGACGTATGGCAGGCGCTGCGCTGGTAACCGGGGGTTCGTCGGGTATTGGGCTCGCGATCGCGCGTCTGCTCCGCGACGAGGGCTTCGACTTGACGCTGGCCGCGAGGACACGGGAGAAGGTCGAGGCCGCCGCGGCGGAGCTCGGCGCATCGGCCGTCACAGCCAACGTCGCCGACGAAGCGGACTGCCGGCGGATCGTGGACGAGCACCGCAAGCGCTACGGACGACTCGACGTCCTCGTCAACTCCGCGGGCGTCGGGATCGCCGGAGACATCGACCAGCTGCCCGTCAAGCAGGTGGACGTCCAGCTCGACGTCAACCTCCGGGGCCTGATGCTCGTGACCGCAGCCGCGCTGCCGCTGCTCCGAGACACACACGGGCTCGTCGTCAACATCGCGTCGATCGCCGGGACGATGGGCACGCCCTTCCTGCCCGTCTACGGCGCGGCAAAGGCGGCTGTGATCCAGTTCACGAGCACGCTCAACCGCGGTGAGCAGGAGCACGGCGTGCGCGCGACTGCGATTAGCCCCGGCTTCGTCGACACCCCGATGACCGACTGGAATCCGGTGCCGAAGGAGGAGATGATTCGTCCGGAGGACTGCGCTGAGATCGTTCGCCTAATGCTCCATTTGAGCCCGCATGCACGGATCCCCCACGTCGTCGTGGAGCGCGTCGGTGTCTGAAGCCGCTTACGCGAAGCCGGTGCTCGTCACGACCGAGTGGCTCGCCGAGCACCTCGACGATTCGGATCTTGTCGTCGCCGAGGTCGACGAGAACCCAGACCTGTACGACGAGGGTCACATCCCCGGCGCGGTCAAGCTGCACTGGCGCGAGGATCTCCAGGATCCCGTCGAGCGCGACCTCGTCGAGAAGGACGAGTTCGAACGACTGATGGGCTCGCTCGGGATCGGCAACGACACGACGCTCGTCCTTTACGGCGACCGGAACAACTGGTTCGCCGCCTATGCGTACTGGTACTTGAAGATTTACGGGCACGACGACGTGCGCATCCTCGACGGCGGCCGCCAGAAGTGGCTGGACGAGAGCCGTGAGCTGACGACGGACGTTCCGCAGCCGGAGCCGACCACCTATTCGGCCACGGAGCGGGACGAGTCGATCCGCACGTACCGCGACCCCGTGCGCGAGACGATCGGTGCGGAGCAGCATGCTCTCGTCGACGTGCGCAGTCCACAGGAATACTCCGGCGAGCTCGTCGCGCCGCCCGGCTACGAGCAGGAAGGCGCGCAGCGCGGCGGCCATATCCCGAGTGCCGCGTCGATTCCGTGGGCGCAGGCGGTCCGTGACGACGGCACCTTCAAGAGCGCTGAGGAGCTGCGCAAGCTCTACGCGGAACGAGGCGTGACGGACGACAAGTCGATCACTGCGTACTGCCGCATCGGCGAGCGCAGCGCGCACACCTGGTTCGTCCTCCGAGAGCTACTCGGCTATGACGACGTCAAGAACTACGACGGCTCGTGGACCGAGTGGGGCAACCTCGTGGACGTCCCCATCGAGAAAGGGTCTTAGAGCTCCCCTGGAGTTCTGATGATCTTCCACACCATGTAGATGCCGAGCGCGAAGGCGGCGCAGAAGCCGCCGAAGGCAAACCAGCGCAGGTCGTGGACGCGAGCCAACAGGGCGGACGCAATCAGGAGCGCCGCGACGATCACCGCACCTCCGACCCGATTCGCGACCGAGCGCATGGCGTGCTCGAGGTCGGACAGATCCGTGGGCGCCACGCCGACCTTGAACGTCCCGGTCTCGAGCTTGGTCACCAGGTGCCCGAGGCGGCGCGGCAGACGCCCGAGCGGCTCCAGTTGCGTGTAGATCCAGGCGAAGAGCTGGTTCGGCTCGAGCCTCCGCTCGCCCTCCCGCAGCATCACCTCGAGCGAGTCCTCCTCGAGCAACGCGATCGGATCGAGCTCTGGATGGAGGACGCGTGCGATCGAGTCCGCCTGCGCGAGCGTCTTGCCGACCAGCGCGAAGCTCGTCGGCAGGCTGATGCCGTGCTCGAACGAGATGCGCTGCAGGTCGGCGAGAGCCTCACCGGCTCGGATTCCGGAGAGCGGCCGCCAGTGGTAGCGCGGCAGCTTGCGCCGGAGCTCCTGCACGAAGCCCGGCTCGTCCGCGCCGATACTCACGCGCGACAGCCCCAGGATCAGGTCAGCGACGTCGTCGGCGCGGTTCTGGGCGACGGCGAGCAGCAAGAGCGCCAGGCTCCGGCGCGTGTCGTCGTCGAGCCGACCGAGCAGGCCGAAGTCGACGAGCGCAAGCCGGCCGTCCCTCGTGAGCAGCACGTTGCCGCGGTGCGGATCGGCGTGGTAGACGCCGTCGACGGTGACCTGGCGCACGTACGCTCGGAACAACTGCCTGGCGAGCTCGTGCGCGCGCTCCGGCGCGAGGCCGTGATCGGCCTCCACCTTGCGACCCTCGATCCGTTCCAGCACGAGCACCTTCTCCGTCACGTACGGCCGGATCACCTGTGGAACAACCAGTTCGTCGTAGTCCTCGAGCTGCCCCGCGACGAGCTCGGTGTTGTTCGCCTCCTCGACGAAGTCGAGCTCGCCGCGCAGATGCACCTCTAACTCGTCCGCGAGCGCCCGCGCCTGCAACAGTTGGGCGCGCTCCGAGTGCGACTCGAGCATCCCGGCAGTCGAGCGGAGCAGTGCGAGGTCGAGGTCGACCTGACGCTCGATGCCCGGCCGTCGCACCTTCACGATCACCTCGCGCCCGCTTGCCAGCAGGGCCGCGTGGATCTGCGCGATGGACGCGGTCGCCAGTGGTGCCGGGTCGACGCGTACGAAGGCATCCTGCGGCAGCTCCTCCGCGATCACCATCTGGATCCGGTCGAACGGAACCGGCGGCACGTCGTCGACGAGCCTGCCCAACTCCTCGATGTAGACATCCGGCAGGAGGTCGGGCCGCGAAGAGAGGAGCTGGCCGAGTTTGATGTAGGTCGTGCCGAGCTCCTCCAGCGCCTGACGAAACTCCCGCGCGCCCTCGCGCGTCGCGGGCCGATGGCCCCAGACTCCGAGCTCACGGAGGACACGCAGCAATCCGCCACGCCGCGCGATGCGCCCGACGTAGACGGCGCGCTTCAGCCTTTGGGTGCGGGGACCCATCAGCGTATCTCCCGGGTGTCAGGCCTGGAAACGCGTGGGCTTGACGCGTTGGCGCGCGAGGAAACGATCGACCGCATCGCGGTGCACGCGCAGCACACGACCGACACGCACCGCATCGAGCCGACCGTCGTGAATCAAGCGTCGAATCGTCTCGGGGTGGACGCCGAGCTGATCCGCGACTTCGCGAACGCTGACGAGACTCTCCGGCTGATGATCTGCCGACGACACGCTACACCGCAACCTACAACAGGTATCGGCGGATTGCCTCGTCCAGCTCGTGCGTCGAGACAGAGCCCTGGAACTTCGCCTTGATCCTGCCGTCGCGACCGACGAGAAACGTCCATGGCTCGCCCGGGAGATGCCACTGACGCACCCACCGGTTCGGACCACGCCGCGGATCGTTTCGCTCGTAGATCTCCACGTGAATGAAGCGGATCCGTGTGCGCACATAGCGCTTGCGGACGTTGTCGACGACGTCGACCACCGGGCCGCAAGTCCTGCTCTCGCAGTAGCGCGGCGTCGCGAACGTGACGACGAACGGGTCGTGGGCGGTGAGCGCCTCGGCGATCGAGTACCGCAGCAGCGCGCGATCGGGCGGAACGCGCGTCGTCAGCGCCGAAAGCCGTCCGCCGGTGCTCGCGAGCGTCGGCGTCCGCGAAGGAAAGGCGCGCGAGCCGACTGCGGGTGACGATGACGTGCTTCTGACGAGCAGGTCGTGGATGCCGCCGATGCGCACCCGCCCGAGCGGCCGCGCGAGCACGTAGTAGCTCCCCGGCTCGGCGACGCGGATGCGCGCGACGAACAGCCCCTTTACGCCAGTCTCGGTCGAGACGCCCGGGACGCCGACCGGCTCGAGGTGCGCGACCGTTCTCGCGAACGGCTTCGCCTGCAGCGAGCGCGCGATCCAGACGCGTGCGCGCGGCGGAGCGATCACCCGCCCGTTCGGGTCGACGACGAGAAAGGAAATCCGCAGCTCGCCAGGCGAGTAGTCGGATGTGCCTGGAATCAGCGAGACGCTCTGACCGGAGCCCCGCCAGAGAGCCTCGAGTGAGCCCGGCGTCGGCGCGCCTCGCTTCGAAGAGCTCGTCGATGAGCCACAGCCGGCCGCGAGCGCGATCAACGCGAGGGCGGCAAGCGAAGCGCGCACATCGTCACTCTAAATCTCGCTGCCCTCGTGCGGGCCGTCCGGCCAAATACTGAGAGCCGACAGGAGCGCGCTTGCGATCAGGATCGCAAAGACCGCGAAATAGATCAGACGGGCTTTCGACACGTGGTCACCTCCTTTCACCGGGCTAGAAGCGGACGTCCTGGAGCGCATCGGCAGCCTGCCTATAAAGCCTCGCGGCCGTTCGGTCGTCCCCGCGACGTGCGGCCAGGTCGCCCTTGGCGATCCACGCCTCGGCGCGGTGGCTACCCGAGGACATCTGGTCGTACGCGGCCTCTCCGGCGTTGAAGGCCTCCTCGGCCTCGTCGAGGCGGTCCTGCTCGAGCAGCGCGCGTCCGAGGACGAGCTGCGCGTTGCCGATCTCGTGCACCTCGTCGACGCGGCCCCCGAGCAGCTTCAATGCGTAACGCGCCTGCTCTTCCGCGCGAGCGACGTCTCCGGTGCGGAGGTGAACCTGGGCGATGCCGTTGACCGCGTGCGCAGCCTCCGCATCGTTGCCGACCTCCAGGGCGATGCGAACAGAGTCCTTCAAGAGCTCGAGTGCCTCGTCCGGGTGTCCGAGCAGGAAGTTGATGCCGCCGAGGTTGTTGAGCAGCCGGCCGAGGTTCCCCCGATCGGCCAGCTCCTCGTACGCGGCCTTCGCACGCTCGGCATACGAGCGAGCGAGGACCCAATGGCCCTCGCGGTCGGCGATGATCGACGCCTGGAAGTAGACGTCGGCGGCGGTCCGCGTGTCGTTCAGGCTCTCGGCCAGCTCGAGCGCGCGCTCCACGTCCTCGCGCGCAGCCTCGAGATCGCGGCGGCGCGAGTAGCAGCGCGAGCGCCAAGCCAGGACGTTCGACCGCAGCTGATCGGAGGGAATCTCCGAGCGCTCAGCGACCTTCAGCGCCTCGTCGAACAACGCGATCGCCGTCTGGACGCTGTTCAGCTTGAAACGCGCGACGCCCAGTCGGAAGAGGACGTCCGCGCGCTCGACGTCCGAAAACGCGCTGCCCTCGCTGAGCCCCCGGGCGCGCTCGAGCAGCGCAATCGCCTCGCGCACCTCGCCCTGGCGCATACGAACGGTTGCTTCACCGGAGAGAGCGCGCGCCTCGAGCTCGGGCAACCCCGTCGCGAGCACCGCCGGGCGAACCTCCTCGAACTCCTTCAGCGCCTCGTCGTTGCGGCGCGCCTCGAGCAGCGCGTCAGCGCGAGCCAACGCAGCGTCGACGCGGCCTCGTTCGTCCGCCGAGACGCCGTTGGCGAGGAAGCCCGGATCCACTCGCAGCCGCTCGGCAAGCCACAGGATCGTCTCGCGCGTGGGCCTCGTCTTCCCGCGCTCGATCTGGCTGACGTACTCCTTCGAGAAGCGCTCGCCCGCGAGGTCGGTTTGGGTCATGCCCGCCGCAACGCGCAGTTGTCGGAGCCGCTCGCCGAGCCGGAGCCCAGCCTGGGCTGCCGACACTCGCTGCTGCTGCTGACGGGTGGCGGTCGAGTCAGACAAGTACGGCGTAGTAGACGACATGCTTCACCAAATCTCAACCCCTACTTTCGGACATCCCCCAAAAAGGTCATGTTTGGGCCGCAAACCGGTCAAGCAAGCCTACTGCAAATCACTTGACTGAGCTACTTGACAGGACCGCCATAGCCTCGTACAGTGAGGCCATCTTGCGACCGAACCAGACGCCAGGGTCGGCTGCAGGAGGCGCTTCACCCGGCGGGATCCGATCGGGGCGTGGCTGGGCCGCAGAGCCAAGTCCTAAGGATCACGCCAAAAAGGGCGGAGTCGCCTAACAGGAATCGACCCCCGGAGCCGCAGCCGGGGGTCTTCCTATTAGGGCCCCGAAAAGCTGCGCTTTTCGGGGGAGAGGGTACGGCGCTTCGCGCTGAACGCGCGCGGGCACAGCCCGCGCGCTCCTTGAGTGGTCGGCGATTGGCTTCAACCGTCCGTGTCGCGGCGGCCCTTCGGGCATCGCGGCACGGATCACTACGCCTGCGGCTAAGCCGGCTTCGCCCGGCTTAGCCTCCGGCCCTTGGGTTTTGGCAGGTTGAGCGTTCTAGGCTCTCGTCTGTGAGTGTCGACGCTGCCGAGGCGGCGGAG